>JAAURJ010000025.1 GCA_012032285.1 Sphingomonadales bacterium | reverse complement strand
ATTAAAGCCCCATTTTTCGAAATAAGCGGTCGCATTGGCCACCCATTTTGAATAGCCGGGTATCTGGTCTACATTGCCCTGGGCATCGCGCACCTTGGTTTTGGTATAACCGATGCCTCCTGTAATACCGAAACCGTCCAAAGCGCCAGTGAAGATGTCAAAAGGCAAAGTTGCTGCCAATTCAGCGCCATAAAGGCTGCCCCCTCCGGTATTCACTTTGGTGTTCAGGACGCCGATGATTGATTCCGGAGCTTCTCCTGCAGGTAACGGGAAACCGCTAAAGTCAAACAGCCGCGATGAATCGTCAATATAGTTTTTAATATCCTTATAGAATAGCTGCAGCGAAACGACGCCTGCCGAATTGCCGAAATATTTTTCAATGTTCAAATCCACTGCATTGGCGCGGTAAGGACGTAAATTCGGATTACCTCCATTACCTTGGATAACGCGCACATTTTCCGTGCCGCCGCCTGGAAGTGTGATGCTCACATTGCTGACATTATATTCAAGCGCAGCGCGCAAATCATCGAGCCTTGGGCGCTGCACCTGACGGGATGCGGCAAGACGGACAATGAAATCGCTGTCAAAACGCAGCGACAGGTTTGCGCTTGGCAGTATATCCCAATAATCATCGCCGCCGGAAACCGGGGTCCCAACCGTGGCATCGCCGATGAACGAAAGGCCGCTCGCTTTTTGCGATGTATTTACTGCTTGAACACCAAAATTGCCCGTTAAAACACCGCCGCTAAATTCTTGTTCCATGTCAGCTTGCAGATAAAGCGTCATTAAATCTTCGCGAATGCGGAACGCTTTGGCCGGAATGTCGTTAGACGTGTTTGGTTCCAAAACCAAAGTACCATTTGCGATCAGGTTGCGGGCATCATAGCTGACAATCGGGCCCAAGCCGAGATAGGTCAAATCTGTTGAACGCAGCAGTTCGCCAGCCGGAATAGGCAAGGTTGTTGCATTACCGGAAAGGCGTACAAGCGATTCGTCTGGCGTCAACCTTTTATCCCGGTCAGTATAGTTCCAACCAAAGCGGATTGCGCTTAAAAATCCTTCAAACTCTTTGCTGACACCGATTCGATATTGCTTCAATTCATCATTGATGATGCGGTTATTATAGTAGCCAGCCTGCGGCTCAGTGCCGCCCCCCCAACCGAGCGGATCGGTTAGGAAAATCGCTGTCGGATCACTATAATCAAGCGAGGGATCGAATATCGTGCCGGTTGGGCCGGAAACAAAATCAATCGTTGCCGATGCGCCATTGCCCGTATCATCGCCATTAAACCCGGTGCCAGCATAGCTTTCAATGCTCAATTCATTACGGTCAGTGCGCGAAAAGCCGAAATCGGCAAAGGCAGACCAGCCATCATCGCCCTTATATTCGGCATTGAAGCCAAGCGAATAAAGATCAGCTTTACGTTGGAAAATATCGTTACGAACAACACCGCGAACATTGCCAAATGTACCTGATGTCGCAAAACCATCTTCTACAGTTTCAATGGCTGTCGTTGTTCCAAATGCGCCAAAGCCCAAAGGCAATTCGATGCCCCGCTTCGATTGATCATCATCGAAATTGGAATAAAAACCGTCAGCAGTTAGCGTGATATTGTCCGTAGCTTGGACTTGAAATGTACCCGATAAACCCAAACGCTTAAGCCGGGTCGACGTTACAAAGGATTTCGATCCGCCAATAACAGATGGCGAAGCTGCATTGCCCGCGCCTGCATAACCCCAAGCATTGAATTCCTGAAGCTGATAAGGTTCATCAACATAAGAAGCCGCGAGCGCCACGCCGACAGTATCATCTGCAAATTGATCTACAAATGTGCCATTGACGCGGTAACCAAGGTCACGTGAACCCGCATTCAGCTTACCTAAGTCAGCATAAGAGCCACGCGCACCAAAAGCGATAATCTGCTTGCCCGCTTCTAGCGGGCGAATGGTGCGAATGTCGATCGTTCCGACAAGCCCTTGCCCTACGACCGATGCCGCAGGTGACTTATAGATCACAACCTGATTAACGACTTCAGAGGGATATTGGTCAAATTCAACCGCGCGGTTATCACCTGTAGATGTCTGCTCGCGTCCATTCAGCAATGTTTGCGAAAAATCAGGTCCAAATCCGCGAATGGCAATAACATTGGCGCGGCCGTTAAGGCGCTGTGATGTTATGCCTGGCAAACGGGCAATGGATTCACCAATTGATGAATCGGGAAGCTTACCGATATCCTCTGCTTTAACCGATTCGATAATCTGGTCATTGGTTTTCTTCTCATTCACCGCGCTTTCAAGGCTGGCGCGGAAACCGGTTACGACGATGGCATCACCTTCTTCTGCTGCTTGTTCGGCGTCTTCGGCTGCATCCTGTGCAAAGGCGTTTTGCGCGGACAGGATCATCACCATGCCCAGCGCGGTGCGGCTCGCATTCATCAGCAATTTTCGGCTGCCAAAATTAGACTTTTTCATGTTCACTCCCCAGCTGTTCAGGCGTTTTCGATGGCGCCTTATTTGACAATTCTCTGGGTCAGGGCGCGCATATACCGCGATTCCTCTCCCAAAGTTGGCCGCTTCTAAGCTGCAAAATATCGCTATGCATAGTTTGCATACGTATACGCAACTTATGCTGCGCCGCATCATGTCGCCCAAAAGCAACAGTGGAATTGCCGCTGTTTGCTTGCATTTCCGCTACAAAAGCCTAAACAAATTTTCATATAAAAGAGAGGTGCAATATTGCACCGGCGGGAGTGACATTATGGGCCGCTTGCCATCACGCAAGCCTACTTCGTTTGATATTGCCTATCTGGCGGGCGTGTCGCAGCCCACGGTGTCGCGTGCCTTGCGCGGGAGCCCGTCGGTGAGCAAGGCGACGCGCGACCGCATCGAACAAATTGCGCAGGAGTTAAACTACCGCGTTGATAAAAACGCCTCTTCGTTGCGTTCACAACATTCGAAAACACTCGCGCTGCTTTTTTTCGAAGACCCTGCGCCTGATGGCAGCCATATCAATCCCTTTTTCCTGTCAATGCTGGGGTCAATCACTCGGCAATGCGCCCTGCGTTGTTATGATCTGCTCATCTCTTTCCAACAGCTTTCGGGCAATTGGCATATTGATTATCAGGATAGCCACAAAGCAGACGGCCTGATCCTTTTGGGCTATGGTGATTATGAACAATATCGCGAAAGGTTGACCAATTTGGTCGATCAAGGCACCGATTTTGTCCGCTGGGGTTTGCCTTTGACAGATGAACCGGGTCTGACTTTGGGTTCGGACAATTATGGCGGCGGATTGGCGGCGGTGCGCCATTTGATTGAACAGGGGCGCAAACGCATCGCCTTTATCGGCACCGCATCAAGCCATGCGCCGGAATTTGAAGCCCGCTGGAAAGGATACCGCGATGCCTTGGCCGAAGCCGGAATTGCCTATGATCCCGCGCTTCAAGCCGAAGGTTTTAGCGCGGAGACAACGGGCGAAAATGCAATCGCCCAGTTTTTGGACCAAGGCCGCAAATTTGACGCGGTTTTTGCAGCCTCCGACTTAATCGCCATTGGTGCGATGCGGGCCTTACAAGCAGCGGGCAAGACCATCCCCGGCGATGTTGCCATTGCCGGTTTTGACGATATTCCCGCCGCCAGTATGACGGCCCCGCCGTTGACCACGGTGATGCAGGATTTGAAAGCTGCGGGGGAAGCGCTTGTGACCGCCTTGATCCGCAAAATTGACGGCGAAGAGGTGCAATCCTGCGCCTTGCCGGTCAAGCTGATGGTTCGGGGATCGTCCCGCTAAATTTCGTTCCAACCGGCAGCATACGTATGCAGCGGCAAGCTTTATTGTGTGCGCCGGGCCAAAGTGGCAGTAAAGCGGATGGGAACAGCCGTATGATAAGGGCTGTCAAGGGAGAAACATATGGCGGAAAAACCGCGTCTGGGCTTTACAGGCCTATGGAATATCAGCTTCGGCTTTTTCGGAATTCAGATCGGGTTCGTTTTGCAAAATTCGAATATGAGCCGGATTTTTCAGACTTTGGGCGCGTCGCTGGACGATTTGCCCGTGCTTTGGGTGGCGGCCCCGCTGACCGGTTTGATCGTGCAACCGATCATCGGTTATTTTTCTGACAAGACATGGAATGGCTTTGGCAGGAGACGACCCTATTTCCTAACCGGTGCGATATTGGCGGCGTTGTCGCTGATCCTGATGCCGCTTGCCCCGGCCTTTGCCGCTCCGTTGATTTTTGCAGCAGCGCTATTGTGGATATTGGACGCCAGTTTGAATATCACTATGGAACCTTTTCGCGCCTTTGTCGGTGATATGCTGCCCAAATCGCAGCATAGCCTTGGCTATAGCGTGCAAACTGCCTTTATTGGCGCCGGCGCTGTTTTTGCCGCAATATTCCCTTGGATGCTCGCGCAATGGGGGGTCAGCAATGTGGGCGCAGCAGGCCAAATTCCCGATACGGTCAAATGGAGTTTTTGGGCGGGCGGGGTTGCGCTGTGCTTTGCCGTGGGATGGACGATTTTTACTACAAAAGAATATAGCCCGGAAGAGCTGGCCGGATTTGATGGCGCAATACCGCATAGCGACAACGGGCAATCGGTGCGGGCGCTCGCGTCAAAAACTACATCAGCTGCTTGGCATGGGTCGGCGCGGCCATATTGGTTGCCTCTTTGGTCACGCCCTTTAATCTGAAAAAGGAAATTTATCTGCTTGGCGGCTTACTCGCGCTTTACGGATTGTTAAGCGCAGCGGCGATTGCCATGGCCAAGCAAGGGCGAAGCGCAAATATGCTGTCGTCGATTGTCGGCGATTTTTCGGGTATGCCTCCGGTTATGAAGCGGCTTGCCTTGGTGCAATTTTTTCAGTTGGTCTGCGCTGTTCATTATGTGGATTTATTCAGGGCCGGTTATATCCCAATATTATTATGGCAGCGCCGATGCCACGACCAAAGCCTATAATGACGGGGCAAGCTGGTGGAATTTTGTCTACACGCTGCAAAATGCTGTGGCGGTGGTCGCCGCGCTTTTCCTGCTGCCTTATATGAGCCGGAAATTCGGCAAATCACGCACCCATATAATCTGCCTATTGACCGGATCTGCGGGCTTTTTGGGTTATTTTCTGGCCCGTGATCCCCAAATCCTGATCCTGTGCGAAATTGCAAAGGGCATTGCCTGGGCCAGTATTCTTGCCATGCCCTATGCAATATTGGCCAGCACGCTGCCGCAAACTAAGCTGGGCACCTTCATGGGACTATTCAATATATTCATCGTCATTCCGCAATTGTTGGTGGCGACGGTGATGGGATCAATCATGAAAGCGGCCTTCCCGGACGATCCTATCTGGACCATGCTATTTGCAGCGATAACTTGGGCACTTGCGGCCCTAGCAATGATGCGCGTCGATACAGCAGACCAATCCGATCCCGCTATACCCAGCCGCGATTGACCGGCCCCCATTGAGTGATCCGCATTGACTGTTAGTGCATAATTGCCTCCTTGACCAGTGCTGTCTGCAGGTGGAGCGTAGCGGAACCGGAAGACAGCACTGGTCTTGTATGCCTCTGGCGCTGGTGGTTTGTAGCCCAGCGAGCTATGCGGGCGTTGTGTGTTGTAATGCCGCCGCCATGCTTCAATCAGGATTTGCGCTTCGGCCAGGCTGTAGAAGATCTCTCCGTTCAGCAGCTCATCGCGCAGACTGCCGTTAAAGCTTTCGCAATAACCATTTTCCCACGGGCTGCCAGGGGTGATGTACAGCGTCTGCACGCCGATCCGCGATAGCCATTGCCGCACCGCAATGGCAATAAACTCTGGGCCATTATCAGAACGGATATGCGCTGGCGGACCGTGGAGTATGAACAGGTCTGCTAATATCGCCAGCACATCAGGGCTCCTGATCCTGCGGGCAACAAGCAAGGCCAGACATTCCCGGCTCGCCTCGTCGATAATGGCCAATATCCTGAACTTACGTCCATCATGGGTGCGTCCTTCCACAAAATCATAGGCCCACACGTGGCCCGGATATTCAGGGCGTAGCCGGATACAGGAACCATCGTTCAGCCAGAGCCGTCCGCGCTTAGGCTGCTTCTGCGGTACCTTCAAACCCTCACGCCGCCAGATGCGTTCGACACGCTTGCGGTTTACATGCCAACCTGCATCACGCAGCAATGCTGTTACCCGCCGGTAGCCATAACGCCCATATTGGCGTGCCAGAGCAATGATATCCTCTGTCAAGGCCTGCTCATCATCTGCCCCGCGCGGTATCTTGCGCTGCGTCGATCGATGCTGCCCCAGAACGCGGCAGATGCGGCGCTCCGAGACAGGTGGCTGTTCCCGGATATGATCAATGCAGCGCCGCCGTCGCGCAGGGCTCAGAAGTTTCCCCGCGCTGCCTCCTGCAAAATCAGCTTGTCCAGCGTCAAATCCGATATCGCCCGACGCAGCCGCGCATTCTCCTTCTCCAAATCTTTCATCCGCCGTGCCTGATCGGTCTTCAGCCCGCCATATTCCTTGCGCCAGCGATAGTAAGTTTGCTCAGCTATCGATAATCGCCTGCAAGCATCAGCCGTCGTTCCACCCTGCGCCAGTAGTATCTCCGCCTCACGCAGCTTGCCGATAATCTCCTCCGGCGTGTGTTTCCTCGTTGGCATCCTTCGTTCCCTTCTTCGTCAAAACTATCATAATGTCTGGACCAATTTGAAGGGGGCAGATCAAGGGACGGAATGGAAATAACGAGAGAGCAAGCGACGTTAAAAAGAAGTGAAGCTCGTCGGATTGCAAGTTTGGAGCAGGATTTGACTGCTAAATATGTGAAGGCGCAATCTCTTGCTGCAAGAGATGGATCTGTAACTATTAAAGGAAATGAGAAGAAAGCGATATCTGATCAAATTGTTACAGGCAAACAGATTGTAAGCAATATGGAGTCAGCGACACTGATTTCTTCAGCAGGTGTGAATCCGAGTAATCCAGAGCTAGGCAATGCTAGAACCACCGCCGGTTTTAATCAAGATGGTAACCCTGTGAATATCAGAACAACGTTTTTTAATAACCCTTCAAATAGGGACTGGGGGAATACATTTGGACACGAAATGCTTCATCCTACTACAGCAGGCAGGATATGGAGAAATATTCCTGAACATGATCAGCCATTTGATGATGCTGCAAGGCGAATTAGGTGATATTATGTGGCCTAAATTTGGGAAGTTTCAGCATGAAAATTGATAGATTAACTATGATTACTATCATGCAAGTGCCGGGCGTAATCGCTTTCTCTGCAACGACTGCATGCGCCCCATTATCAGTACCGACACCAGCATCATTGCCAGTCAATGTACATGAGGCATGTAATATCGATCAACAGATATGGAGGCAGGTGCCTCCCCCCTTTACAACGGGCAGTGTTATTTGAAATGAAAGATGAACGATTTGGCAAGAATATTCGCGAGCGTTTTGGTCCATTCCCTAAATCAATAGAAGTTTGGTTTGAGAGTTCTAACCAAGATATTCTTGCTTGTCGATATACAGATGTACGAAAATATTGTGGTACCTATGTGTATGATAACACCATTTACAGGCGCCATGTAAACACATGGAAAGTCGAATATGGTTTATCAAACCTTTGTAGTGAGTGATTTGTGATAATACTTGGAACTTTTTCTGTAAAACGGCCTCAACCAATATATCAGCGCCGGTTCGGCAAGCTTCACCTATGACGCCAATGCCTGTCCTGAGCGACTGCCGCAGGCAGGCAGTCGAAGGGGCGACTTGACTGGGGATGGCAGTGCGGCCTATCTCTATGATGTGGAAAACAGACTTGTCAGTGCATCGGGAACGGCGGGGGCGCAGCTGCGTTATGACCCGCCCAAGCGATTTACTTGGAAATCGCGCAGAATGAAAACAAGCCGTGTTTATAACAGATCAATACCATCAATTATAATGTGTTCTCCTATTTGCTAAGCATCCCTTTCAGATACCCGCCGGTATAGCTTTTTTCCACCTTCACCACATCTTCTGGTGTGCCCGCCGCGATGATTTCTCCGCCTTTTACGCCGCCTTCGGGGCCTAGGTCGATGATCCAGTCGGCGGTTTTGATGACGTCAAGATTATGTTCGATCACCACCACGCTATTGCCCTGTTCGACCAGCCGGTGGAGCACTTCCAATAGCTTGCGCACATCTTCGAAATGCAGACCTGTTGTTGGTTCGTCGAGGATATAGAGTGTCTGTCCGGTCGACCGTTTGCTCAATTCCTTGGCGAGTTTCACACGCTGCGCCTCACCGCCTGACAAGGTGGTGGCTTGCTGGCCAACCTTGATATAGCCAAGGCCAACCTCGGCCAGCATCGCCATTTTGTCGCGGATTGGCGGGACAGCCTTAAACACCTCCACCGCATCCTCAATCGTCATGTCGAGCACATCGGCGATCGACAGCCCCTTCCATTTCACCTCAAGCGTTTCGCGGTTATAGCGCCGACCGCCGCATTCTTCGCAAGTGACATAAACATCGGGCAGGAAGTGCATTTCAATCTTGATCAGGCCGTCGCCGCTGCACGCTTCGCAGCGCCCGCCCTTTACATTAAAGCTGAACCGACCGGGTTTATAGCCCCTTGCCTCGCTTTCGGGCAGCCCAGCGAACCAATCACGGATATTGGTGAACGCGCCGGTATAGGTGGCCGGATTGGACCGGGGCGTGCGGCCAATCGGGGATTGGTCAATGTCGATCACCTTGTCACAATGTTCCAACCCGGTGATTTTGTCATGCGGCCCGGCAATAAGCCGCGCCCCGTTCAGTGACCGGGCGGCGGCGGCGTATAATGTGTCTATGGTAAAACTTGATTTCCCGCTGCCCGAGACCCCCGTGATACAGGTGAAAGTGCCAAGCGGAATGCTGGCGGTAACATTATTCAGGTTATTGGCGCGTGCGCCGTGCACGGTCAGCTTCTTGCCATTACCCTTGCGGCGTTTTTTGGGCACGGTGATTTCGCGCGTGCCGTTCAAATAATCGGCGGTAAGCGATCCTTTGCCTTGATAATTTTTGCCAGCGGCCCTTCGGCCATCACCCGTCCGCCATGCACGCCCGCACCGGGGCCAAGATCCACCACCCAATCGGCGGTGCGGATCGCATCTTCGTCATGTTCCACGACAATCACCGTATTGCCCAGATCCCGCAAGCGTTGCAGCGTGGCGAGCAGCCTGTCATTATCCTTTTGGTGCAGGCCAATGGACGGTTCATCCAGCACGTAAAGCACGCCTGAAAGGCCGCTGCCAATCTGGCTGGCGAGGCGGATGCGCTGGCTCTCTCCGCCAGACAATGTCCCCGATGTCCGGTCAAGGTTCAGATAGTCCAAGCCGACATTGTTCAAAAAACCCAGACGCTCGTTAATTTCCTTCAATATCGCCTTGGCAATCTGACTTTGTTGTTCGGTCAGCTTTTCATCAACTTTGGCAAACCAGCCGAGCGCATCGCCAACACTCATCCGGGTTGGCGTGGCGATATCAGCACCCGCAATCTTGACGCACAGCGCCTCAGGCCGAAGCCGCGCCCCGTTGCAGGTTTCGCATGGCTGCGCAGTTTGGAATTTGCTCAGCTCTTCGCGCATCCACGCGCTGTCGGTTTGCAGCAGGCGGCGATGGAGATTGCCGACCACCCCTTCAAAAGGCTTGGTCACACTATATTCCTTGCGCCCGTCCTTAAATGTCAACTGAACCGGCATCCCGCCCGTTCCGTGCAGGATGATCAACCGCTGATCGGCTTGCAACATATTCCACGGCGTATCCAGGCTGAAATCATAGGCGCGGGCAAGGCTGGACAGCACCTGCATATAATAGGGCGATGGCGGGTTGGATTTCGCCCAAGGGACGATCGCGCCTTGTTTGAGCGAGAGCGCTTCATTGGGAACCACCAACTGCTCGTCAAATTCCAGCCGCTCGCCAAGCCCGTCACAATCGGGGCAGGCCCCTTGCGGCGCATTGAAGGAAAAAAGCCGAGGAGCGATTTCGGCAATGGTAAAACCGGAGACTGGACAGGCGAACTTTTCACTAAACACAATGCGGTTGGCGGGCAGGCCCGCGCCCTTCATCGCGCCGCCTCCGCTCGTTTCCTCTTCCCGTCCCGGCACCACACCGTCCGCAAGGTCAAGAAACGCCAAACCGTCCGCCAGTTTCAGCGCGGTTTCAAAACTGTCGGCAAGCCGGGTCGCAATGCCCGCTTTGATAACGATCCGGTCAACCACCACCTCTATATCATGTTTATATTTTTTATCGAGCGCAGGGGCATCCTCAATCGCATGAAATTCGCCGTCGATCCGCACCCGAGTAAAGCCATCCTTTTGCCATTGCGCCAGTTCTTTTCGGTATTCGCCCTTGCGTCCCTGTACCACAGGCGCAAGCAGAAAGGCGCGGGTTCCTTCGGGCAGGGCCATGGTGCGGTCAACCATTTGCGTTACTGTCTGTGCGCTGATCGGTTCGCCGGTGGCGGGAGAATAGGGAACGCCGACACGCGCCCATAATAGACGCATATAATCATAAATTTCGGTGACCGTGGCAACGGTGGAACGCGGGTTGCGCGATGTGGTTTTCTGCTCGATGGAGATAGCAGGAGAAAGCCCCTCAATATGTTCGACATCGGGTTTTTGCATCATCTCCAGAAACTGCCGCGCATAGGCGGACAGGCTTTCCACATAACGCCTTTGCCCCTCGGCATAGATGGTATCGAACGCGAGCGAAGATTTGCCGCTGCCCGAAAGCCCGGTGATAACGATCAGCTTGTCCCGCGGCAGATCAATATCAATACCCTGCAGATTATGCTCTCGCGCACCGCGCACTTTAATGTGGGTCAAGCTCATAGCTATTATTGTTCCATATTTGTTCTGAAAGCGCAAGCGCAAGATTCGCGGCAGCGATATTGGGAGGTGGATGATGGCGGCGCAAAATTCAAGTAAGGCTTTTGCCTCGCTCTAAAGATCAACGATGCGTTTACTTCGCCTTCCGGACAAGCTATTTGTAAAAGAAAAAGAGTCGCCATTATTTCCGTTTTTATGGAGGATTATGTGACTCAGCATTTACCCAAAGCCCCGATAATTTTTTGCGCTCTGTCGCTATTGCTCGGCGGCTGCGCGACCAGCGACGCATTTCGTAGCTCCGTGTCCGAATTTGGCGCGCTGACATCGACGGCTACGGCGACGCAAAATGCCAGTTTGAATATCATTATCGCCGATGAAGAAGAAAGATTGGCGGCGCAATTGGCCGCCTCCCGCGCAGAATTATTGCTGAGCGTTCCCGATTGCCTACCCCCTGATGCGGGCGGGACGCCGCCGTGCAAGCTTATACGGCGTGATGGCAAACCATTGGAAGAAGCGGCCCGTTTTGCGCATATCATTGCCCTTGGCGAAGCGTTGGAAGATTATGCCGCCAATTTGGAATTGCTTGCCTCCGATGCGGCAGAAGACAAGGCGGCTTTTAAGGACGCCGTTGGCAATGCGGCAAGTTCGCTCGCCGGGCTGGACAGCGCGATAAGGGACGCCGCAAAAATCGAAAAAGATGACAATGTTGAAACCAAATTGGGCGCTGTGGGCAGCATCGCGGCAAGCCTTGGCATTTTGTTCCTTGAAACCAAGCGGGCGGCGGCGCTGAAAGCCATGATCATCAAAGCCGACCCATTGGTGCAGCAGGCCAGCGCGCAATTACAAACCGCCTATTCCATTGACCGGCTTTATAAACAAACCGGTTTATTGCGGACGGTTCAGGCCAAACAAAATGCAGCGCGGGGAATAACAAGCGACCCAGCCTCTTCAACAAGCGATGTCCGCGCTGCGCAGACCGAACTGTTTGAAATTGTCAAAGAGTTTAATGAAGCCGCCAAGGGTGAAAACCGCTTCGCCGCCATTGGCCGCGCCCATGGTGACTTGGCCCGTGCGGCGCAGGCGGGAGCGTCCAAAAAAAACCTGCTTGCAGCGGCGAAATCGCTATTCGAACTTGCACAGCTAATTGGTGAAGAATTACCGAAACTTAAAGACCAGAAAGGTGAGCAATGATGGCTGTTGAGGTGAAAACATTGGGCGGCTGGCTGCAAACCCGGAACGTATTGGTCGAAAATCTGGGCATGAATATGGAGTTTCAGGGCAACGCCGACTTTTCCGATGACCCACAATCGGATTTCCAGAAGACACAGGCGATTATCGACAAAATATTTGCCGACCTGCAAAGCCATGCCGTCAACGGCCTGAAACTGGTCGATGAAAATGTGAAGGACAGTGATTTGGTGGCGCAAATTATGGAGGCCTCCGCCGAGGCCAAAAAGGAAGCAGACCGGATCAAAAATGCGGTCAAAACCATAGAAGCACTGGCCGGAGCTTTTGATAAAGTGTCGAAAGTGGTGACCAAAATTGCGGGCCTACCCTTTCTCTAAGCGGCAAAAAGCCTAAGATTAGGTTCCTAAAACTTGTCCGCAAAGATTAAGCGTCCGCCGCCCAGATGATAGAGCATTTCTTTGTTCAACCCTTCGGACACGGCGAAGCAGCCTTCGCTGCGGCCCAATTTGCCCCATTTGGTGATCATATCGGAGTTGGAATACCACGCTTCGTGCACCACAATCGCCCGGTCAAGCGCCGTCGCATTGTCCGTATCCAACCCGCCCAGCCGCATGGAGGAGCCATATTTGCCTTCATACCAATCCATGGTCAGATAAGCACCGCGCGATGTCGCCAATGATCCAACTGCGCCAGAAAAATATTTCAGATAACCGTCATGTTCCGGGTCCGAGCCGCGCCCATGCGCGACCAGATAGGAACGCAGGGTGCCATCCTCCATATTCAGGATAAACAGACGTGGCTGGTGCGAAGGCAGGCTGAAATCGACCATTCCGACCTTGTCAGTGCGCCATAGCTGCCCCGAAAGCCTTGCGACCTCCATACGCGCCCGTTCGAACAGGTAACGATGTTCGGGCGCGACCGTTGCCGGCGCAGCAAAAACTCGCGCGGGAAACGCCGCAAGTCCAGCGACCGCAAGGGATGCTTTGAGAAGCCCGCGTCTATCGGGATGAAAATTCTTCATAACCACGCATTACCATATAATTGATAAGCGCGACATGAACAAGATGTGTTCGGCTAACTGTGCCTATAAGTGTTTCATCCCAATTCGCTGGCCACGACCAGCTTTGGCTTGGCGCGTGCGGCAATCACCGCGCCTGCCACTATCATCGCGGTTCCGGCAATAGTGGTCAGAGTCACTTTCTCTGCAAAAAACAGCCATCCAAATAGCGCCGCCCAAACAAAGCCGGTATATTCCACCGGAATCAATACCTGCGCCTCCGCCCGGGCATAAGCCCAGCTGAGCAGCAGGAGTGAGACGATCGACAGAAATGCAGCACCTGATAATTCGGGCAAATGTACCCCTGCAAATGGCATCAAAAACCATGGGGCCACAAGCGACAGACAGGCAACAATGAACAGATTGGCGAAAAACACAATTTCGATTGCGCCGGCCCGCTGCGCCTGTTTGCGGGCGATGATCAGGTTGATGGCAAACAGCACCGCCGAAGCCATCACCGCCGCCATGCCCCATAACGCCTTTGGATCATAATCGCCGCTAAATTTACTCAGCACGATAATCGCAATGCCCCCAATTCCGGCGGCCGAAGCAATGAATGCCTCCCTGCCGATTTTCTCACCCAGAATGATCGCCGCGAAAAAAAGCGCGATTACCGGCGCGATAAAGGACAAGCCAATGGCTTCGGCCAGCGGCAACACGGTGATCGCCCAGAAAAACAGGACGGCAAAAACCGAAACCAGCATGGAGCGAAACAAATGGATTTTCAAATTACCCGCAGATGGCATAGGCATACGGTAGACAGCGAATAACAGCCCCGACAGGATAAGCCCCAATAGGCTACGCCAATACATGGCGCTATAGGCCCCCATGGCAAGGGACAGCGACTTCATCGCTACATCCATTAGGGAAAAACAGGCAATCCCGCCCGCCGCGACCAGAAAGGGGATGATGGGGCGGGGGTGAAGGTCGGCCATGGACGCAGCATCGCGCAGATTGACGCCACCCTGTCAAGCGGCTTGCGCCGCGTTATTGCAGGATCATTTGACCGTCGGAAATGGTGACATTGGGCACGCTCGATAAAAAGCTTTGGCCGAGCAAGGATACATCCAGCCCATGCGGCAAAATCACCGCCTGTACATTGCGCACGGTAAAATCGCCGACGCTGACCGAACTCAGCATAACAGGCTTTCCATAAAGCGCCCCGCCCGCCCCCCGGCCCACAGGTTGCAGTTCGCTGTCAGTCCAGTTCAGTCCCAAATTGTGGGCGTCCTTTCCGGTCAGCGCGATCCCGGTGGCGCCTGTATCCACCAAGAAATGCACTTCTCCGCCATCGACATCGGCAAATGTATAATAATGACCGTCCTCCCGCTGGCGCAGGATCACGGCATCGCCGGTTATATCATCGGATGACGCATCGTCTCTGCTTCGCGGTGTTACATCATATTTGCTGCGCGTCCAGCGTGTATCGGGCTTTGATGAAAGCTTGGTTTTATCGTTGGATCCAAAAGTGAAATTTGGCCCGTCATCAGGCGCTGGCGCAGGAATCGAACAATAGCTGACCCCGAATACCAGCATGACAAAGACGATCAGATGCGGCAATTTCATGGGCTGGATATAAGCGTGAAAATTTAATCGACGGTAAACAGCATCTTGGTTTATGATGACCGGAGTCTGTATAGTCAAAGGATCCGTATGACACCTGTAAAACCCATTCTTCTCGCCGTCCTGATGGCCTGTACACCCTTTTTTTCCGCCTGTTCAAAAGAACGTCCGCAAACAGCTGGGTCAAATGCGGAGGAAAGCGCCGAGCCGCAAAGTAACGCCGTGACCCGCACGGTTATTGTTGATAGCGAGGCGGCAGAAAAATTGCGCGGCAATCAGGGGCTGACCCTACAATGGATCAGTTGGGACTATCGCGGCGAGCTGGAAGTCACACAGCGCGGCGAAGTCATGCATTTGCGCGGCGAGCAGCGGCAGCAAGGCGGTAATGGCGTGGTCCGGCTGGAGGGTGATGTGGCGCGAATTGACACTGACAATTTCATCCTCAATGGCACGCTAACCATTACCGATGCACCCGATATGGGCCGCAGCTGCAAGCTGGAAGGTCCAATGACATTCGGCATTACCCAAAACCGGCAATATTGGCGGCTGCGCAGCTTTGAATGGTGTGACTATCTGACCGATTATGTAGATATATATTTTTAAGCGATTGGGCCTGCTTTATCGTGCAGAAAATCGGGCGAAATAATCAAAGATTTCATCCTCGCTGCGGCTTGCTGCGTTACGCCAGATGCGAGCTTTATCGCGGTTCAAAAGTTTACCCTCGGCAGACAGGATCATCACATAGGGCGTGTTTTTCTGTTTCTTGCCGCCAAAGCGCTTTACCAGATGCTGATTGCGTCCCCTGCCCTTAAATTGCGGCATTCCAGCATCGACAAAGACCAGTTCAAATTTTTGCGATAGCACAGGTTTGAACCGCTCGCTTTCAAACCATCCGGCCAGCGCCCGGCTGTCATGGCACCAATTGGCACCCAACACGATGATACTAAACTTACCGGATGATTTTGCTCTGCCCAATGCCAAACCGACATCGGCATCAACAGCTTCCCGGGTCAGCGCATCATCATAAGGCACCGCTTCAGGATGGGCGGCGGTTTGCGGGATGTCTTGTCCTGCTGCATGGCTTACCCCCATAATAGGAACAGCCGCCGCGAGCAGAAACAACCCAGCAATTATGGATTGTTTCACTCGGCCGCCTCTTGCGCTGCGCCTGCCTCAATCTCTGCGGCCTTTGCCTCGACCAGCTTGACGATATGATCGACCATGTCCTCGCTTTGCACATGATGGTCGGTGACACCGGACAGATAGACCATATGTTTGCCATTGCCGCCGCCGGTAATGCCGATATCGGTTTCGCGGGCCTCACCCGGGCCATTGACGACGCAGCCAAGGACAGACAGCGACATGGGCGTTTTGATATGTTCCAGCCGCTCCTCCAATGTTTGCACCGTGCGGATCACGTCAAAACCCTGCCGGGCACAGCTGGGGCAGCTGACCACGCGGACGCCGCGAGTGCGCAGCCCCAGCGCCTTGAGCAGTTCAAAGCCGACACGCACCTCTTGTTCGGGTTCCGCTGACAGGCTGACGCGGATGGTATCGCCAATGCCCGCCCAAAGAAGATTGCCCATGCCAATCGCGCTTTTCACCGTGCCGCCGATCAACCCGCCTGCTTCGGTAATACCCAGATGCAGCGGGCAATCCACTGCCTCTGCCAACCCCATATAGGCGGACACAGCCAAAAACACGTCCGACGCCTTTACCGCGACCTTATATTCGTGAAAATCATGATCCTGCAAAAGCTTGATATGGTCAAGCGCGCTTTCGATCAGCGCCTCGGGACAGGGTTCGCCATATTTTTCGAGCAAATCCTTTTCCAGACTGCCGGCATTAACACCGATACGGATGGCGCAGCCATTGGCCTTTGCGGCATCAACCACTTCTTTCACCCGCGCTGCGCTGCCGATATTGCCGGGGTTAATGCGCAGACAGGCGGCACCGGCCTCTGCGGCCTCGATCCCGCGTTTATAATGAAAATGAATATCGGCAACGATCGGCACATGGGCGGCACGAACAATTTGTTTGAGCGCAGCGGTCGATTCCACATCGGGGCAGGAAACCCGGACAATATCGGCACCAGCCTCCTCACACCGCCGGATCTGATCCACCGTAGCCTTCACGTCGCTGGTCAGCGTGTTGGTCATTGTCTGCACGCTGATCGGCGCATCGCCGCCAACAGGGACATGGCCCACCATAATCTGGCGGGAAGAACGGCGGGTGATATCGCGCCAAGGGCGCAGTCCGGGATTATGATCTGACATAAGGGGGATATAATCCGGCAGCGATTAAAGCGCAATTGCGGCTTTTGCGGATTATCAGTGTATTTTTTTAGGTGAAAGCGTGCAGGGATAGGGAAAAGGGCAGATAACATATCCGAAATTTAACGATATTTTCTCCTTTCCATGGCAAAAGCAGTTCAAATTTTTGATGAGCCAAAATGAGCCATATTGCAGAAAATCTGGGCACAACGCCGCCCCGCCATTATGGTCTTGACTGGCTGCGCATCGCAGCGTTTGCGATATTGATCGGCTATCATTCGCTACTGCCCTATGCCCCGCATATTTGGGTAGTGAGCAGCGACCAAATCGCGCCGTGGCTGTCCTATGTTACAGAAGCGATCAGCCCCTGGCGGCTCGAGGTGCTATTCCTTGTTTCAGGCTATGCGACACAGGCGATGCTATCGCGGCAGGGGGATATTGCCGCCTTTGCATGGACGCGCACCCGCCGTTTGCTGGTGCCCATGCTGTTCGGCATCGCTGTGATTGTCCCACCACAAAGCTGGACAGCCTTAACGCTAAGCGGGGGGTATCACCGCGATTATCTGACTTTCTGGCTGCATGATTATTTCAGCTTTTCCAATGCAACTGGCTTGTTCCTGCCGCAGTGGCAGCATTTATGGTTTTTGGGCTATTTATGCTATTATACTCTTCTTTTCCTGCTTTATGTGCGGCTACGGCCTCTTCCGCGCTGGCCAGCGCTGCTCAACCGGCCCTATATGCTCCTTCTCCTGCCCGCAGCATTTATCGCTTTCGCCCGTGTCGCTTTCGCCGGTATCTATGGAGAGGACAATCATTTCTTCGACGATTGGCAATCCTATTTGCATTATGGCCCGCCCTTTCTTCTTGGCGTGATGCTGGCCCGTTCTCCTGCGATTTGGGCGGTTGTAGCGGCCAATATGCGGCCCGCCTTTGTGCTTGGCTTTGCAGCCTATCTTACAGCGATATATATCGACATCACACAGCCTGAACGGCAACAATGGGACGCGGTCAGTTCGGCAATTTTTTATATGAGCGACAGCATCATCGCATGGTCAATCATGCTGGCTATGGCGGGTCTTGCGCACCGTGCATTGAACCATGACCATCGCTGGCGCCTGACGCTGTCCCGCGCGATATTCCCTGCTTATATTGTTCATCAAACCGTCATTGTGCTTGTTGCCGGTGCATTTGTCCACAGCGTGGTTCCGGCACTGCTGCAATGGTTATGCATTATCGCGGTAACCTTTATCAGCTGCGCCGCGGCCTATTGGCTTGGCAAAGCCGTCCCGGCCATCGGAATATTGATCGGGTTGGACCGCGCGGTCGCTCCTAAATCCAATGCAAGCGTTATTCCTGCTCCAAATTAACCTTCCCAAATTCATCAGGGTCAGGCTATCGTCGCAAAAGATGACAGGAGCAGCCCCCATGCCTATAATAGTCCGCCCCCTATTCGCCGCCTTGCTTTTCGCCTTATCTGGCCAGGTTCATGCCCATCCCGGCGTGCATCAGAGCGATCAGGACGCCGCCAAACCCAGCAAATGGTCGATCGTCATCCATGGCGGCGCCGGCGTTATCGAACGCGGGCAACTGACCCCAGAAAAAGAGGCGGAGATTCGCGCTGCGCTTGAACTGGCGCTGAATCAAGGGGCGCAGATATTGGCGCAGGGCGGCAGCGCAATGGACGCCGTTACCGCTACGATAACCACGCTGGAAAATGATCCGAATTTTAACGCGGGCTATGGCGCGGTGCTCGACTGGGACGGGAGGCACCAGCTTGACGCCAGCATCATGGACGGGCGCGACCGTTCGGCAGGCGCAGTGGCGGGCGTGCATTATACCAAAAACCCAATCCTACTCGCCCGCGCTGTGAAAGACAAAAGCGACCATGTCATGCTGTCGGGCGAGGGCGCGGACCAGTTTAGCCGCGAACAGGGTCTGGAACAGGTGGAGCAAAGCTATTTCACCACATCCTATCGCCTTGATCAGCTTAAGCGCATGAAGGAAAAGGCGCTATCGGCGCAGCAGGTGGAGTATAAATATGGCACCGTTGGCGCGGCGGCAATGGACAGTGACGGCAATCTGGCGGCCGGGACCAGCACCGGCGGGATGACAGGCAAACGCTGGGGCCGGATTGGCGATTCTCCTGTTATCGGAGCGGGCACCTATGCCGATAATCGCGCCTGCGCCGTTTCCGCCACCGGATGGGGCGAATATTTTATCCGCATCGGCGTCGCGCATGAAATCTGCGCTCGGATGCGCCTGACAGGTGAAAGCCCACAAACCGCCGCCGACCATGTTATGAAGGAAGTGGCGCTGACCGGAGGCGATGGCGGGGTTGTCGTCATGGGCAAGGACGGGACAGCCGCCTATAGCTTTAACAGCAAGGGAATGTATCGCGGCCATGTGAGCAGCAAAAGCAGCGCGGTGGACGTCGCCATATATGGCGATGAGGAATAATCGGCCATGAAATATATTCTTCCCTTTTTGCTTGGTTTGCTTACTCTCACCCCCTTGCCCGCGCTCGCTTGGGGCGAATATGGACATCAAACAATAGCCGATATTGCACAGGCCAATGTCTCGGCAAAGACACGGGCAGAAATGCAGCATCTATTCGCCGCACAGCGCTTGCTTGGCACGCCCGATTGCGCGCTTGCCAATATCCATGATGCCAGCATTTGGGCCGATTGTATCCGGCGCGACCGGCTGCGCTGGGGCTATACCGCCCCTTGGCATTATCAAAATGTGAATATCTGCAAAGCGTTTGATCTTTCCCCCTGCCGCGACGGCAATTGCGTTTCAGCGCAGATTGACCGCAATTTCGCGCTGCTTAAAGACAAATCGCTGCCTGATCATGTCCGGTTGGAGGCGCTCGCCTTTCTGGTGCACTTTACAGGCGACCTGCATCAACCTTTACACGCGGGCGACCGCGCCGACCGGGGCGGCAATGATGTGAAGGCAAATTACGGTATCATCCCCGGTGCCAATCTGCATTGGATTTGGGACAGCCATTTGGCCGAACGCCCGATCAGCGCCGCCCCCGCCCTTGTTCGCCGCTACAGCCAGGAGGAACGCGAAAGGCTATCGGGCGGAACAAGCGAAGATTGGAGCCGGGAAGGGTGGCAACTGTCCCGCGATATTGCCTATGCCCGTGCGCTGGACAAGGATCCGTGCGAAGACGACCAAAGCCCGCCCGCGCAGCCGGTTAC
Source organism: Sphingomonadales bacterium (assembly GCA_012032285.1). Taxonomy (GTDB): domain Bacteria; phylum Pseudomonadota; class Alphaproteobacteria; order Sphingomonadales; family Sphingomonadaceae; genus Sphingorhabdus_B. Next base: position 20,783 of record JAAURJ010000025.1, on the reverse strand, counting down.
AATAGACGAAGCAGACGTCGAGGCCAGCCGCGATACACTGCGCCTACAAGTCCAACGCGCCGGGTTAAGGCTGGCGCGATTATTGGATGAGGCCTTGGGGTGACTGGCTCCTGACGAGGGGAGGCCATTGCAGAAGCTTTTGAGAAGCCCGTCCGCATTGATGCCGCTTGGAAACCAACAATTGACTGCACGGCATAGGATGGGGACTTATTGATTACAATAGAATAGACGGTTGCGATAATGCAGATGGCGACAAGCGGGTTGCCAGCGGCGGCGCGATCTGGAACTGCTTACTGATCTGATGCGACAATGGCGATGCGACAACAGCGCAGTTTTTATTCGCGCCGCCGCCCAGCAATCAAAACATCGACCACCGACGGATCGGCCAGCGTTGATGTATCGCCGAGCGCCGCATAATCATTTTCGGCAATTTTCCTCAAAATGCGCCGCATGATTTTACCCGAACGGGTTTTGGGAAGGCCAGGCGTGATCTGAATATGGTCGGGCGTGGCGATCGGGCCGATTTCGCTGCGCACATGATTGCGCAATTCGGCGGCAAGATCGTCCGATGCCTCTTCACCGGCATTCAGGATAACATAACAATATATACCCTGACCCTTAATATCATGTGGATAGCCCACAACGGCGGCCTCCGCGACCTTGGGGTGCGATACCAATGCGCTTTCCACCTCGGCGGTGCCCATGCGGTGGCCCGATACGTTGATGACATCATCGACCCGGCCAGTGATCCACCAATAACCGTCGCCGTCGCGCCTGCATCCATCACCGGTGAAATATTTGCCTTTATAGGTTGAAAAATAGGTTTGGATGAACCGGTCATGGTCGCCATAGACGCTGCGCGCCTGCCCCGGCCAGCTATGGGTGATGCACAAATTGCCCTCCGCTGCGCCCTTACCATCCCCTATTTCCGCCAGCACCGCGCCGTCATTGCCGACCAGTTGCGGCCGGATCCCGAAAAGGGCAGGCCCGCGCTGCCCGGTTTCATATCATGCGCACCGGGCAGGGTGGTGATCATCACCCCGCCGGTTTCGGTTTGCCACCATGTATCGACAATCGGGCAGCGGCCCTCACCCACGACGGTATAATACCAACGCCAGGCTTCGGGGTTGATCGGTTCGCCGACCGTGCCGAGCAAGCGGATGGAGCTGCGGTCTTGTTTTTGAACCGGTCCATCACCTTCGGCCATCAATGCCCGGATCGCGGTTGGAGCGGTGTAGAAAATATTGACCTTATGCTTTTCCACCACGGCCCAGAAACGGCTATGGTCGGGATAGTTGGGCACGCCTTCGAACATCACCTGCGCGGCGCCGTTCAATAATGGGCCATAGACGACATAGCTATGGCCGGTGACCCAGCCAATATCGGCGTGCACCAGAACACTTCCCCGTCGCGGTAATCAAATACAGTGCGGAACGTCGCCGCCGTCCACACCGCATAGCCGCCGGTTGTGTGCAGCACGCCCTTTGGCTTTCCGGTCGAACCAGAGGTGTAAAGGATGAACAGCGGGTCTTCGGCCTGCATCGGTTCGCATGGGCAATTTGCGGGAACATCGCGGCTGACTTCATGATAGCAATGGTCGCGGCCTTCTGTCATGGCGATGTCCGCGCCTGTATGGCGGATGACCAGAACCGCCTCCACCCCCACGGCTTTTTTCATCGCGGCATCGACATTGGGCTTTAACGGCACCGGCTTTCCGCCGCGCAGTCCGCCATCGGCGCAGATCACAAATCGGCTGCCGCAATCCTCTATCCGTCCAGCCAGCGCATCGGGCGAAAACCCGCCAAATACCACCGAATGGATCGCCCCGATACGGGCGCAGGCAAGCATGGCAACCGCGCCTTCGGCTATCATCGGCATATAAATCGTCACCCGGTCGCCTTTTTGGACACCCAGTTTTTTCAGCGTGCCGGCCATGCGGATGACTTCGGCCTGCAAATCGGCATAGGTCAGGGTGCGGCCGGAGGCATCGGGGCTATCGGGTTCAAAAAGGATCGCCGTCTGCCCCCCGCGTCCGGCGGCTACATGGCGATCAACCGCATTGTAACAAATGTTGAGCACGCCATCTTCAAACCATTTGATATCCACAGGATCAAAGGACCAGCCGGATATTTTGGCAGGCGCGGTTATCCAGTCAATCCGGCCCGCCTGTTCCGCCCAAAATCCATCGGGGTCATCGATGCTTTGACGGTATAGCGCGGCATATTGCTGCGCCGTGCAATGCGAACCCTGTTCCGCGCCACCGGGTTTTCGCACCATATCATCCGCCCCGCCGCTTTCCATCACCATCATCTTTCTCCCAATATAACGCCGCAACCGGTGACGCCGCAAATCCCGCACCGATTATGAGGCAACCATAATATCTTTCGGCAATTTCGCCAGCGGGCAATAAAAATCTTGCGGCGAATTTACGAAAGTCACGCGCGACAGTGATCCAGAAATTAGGCGAATGGGAAAACAGCGTGAATCGCAATCATAATCGTCACGGAAACCCCTTAAATATGGGGTTCCCGCAACAGACCTTTTCCTAAACATATAAAATGATTGAAATAAGGTCTTTGGATTTATAATCAAAACCAAATAACGTCTTTCATAGCGCGGCTTTTTTGTCAATTTTTTTGATCGCTTGATCCATATCGCGCATCCATGCTGCGGCAACCCGGCGCAGGGCCAGCCTTTTTTCAATCCGATAAATAGAGGATGGGCCGCCAAATTTAACTCTATTTTTCTCGGTCCATCGCCGGATGCGGATGGGCGGCGGATGCCGGTTGCTGTCATCATGGTTATTTTTAAGATAGACGAGGCTGATTTGGCTGCGTTTGCATAAGAGGCGGATAGCAGAAATAAAGCGTCCGCGCCGGTCGCGCCCATGGACCGGAAATTTATCGGCCAATTCCAATAATGCGGTGAATATGTCCGTGACCGCATATATAGCCCCGCCATGCTTGGCCTTTACATTCCAAAAAAACCGCCATGGGCAATTTCATTACGGATATCGGATATTCGGGGATCAATTATACTGCGCTTCTTAATGGGTATACCGGCCATTTCCGCGTCAATCAGATAATGGTGAATGACAAGATTTATGTCGGCGGATAATAGGAATAACGGTTCCATAGCTTGGATAAAATCCGGTTTGTGGTCCGCCGGATCATTTGGGTGGCGCAGCAGACTTCCAATGCAGTCATCCTGCCTTCACCCATGAAGAAATACCGCATTTTGAAATTTTGCAGATTATATCGGGGCCAGGTTTCGCTGCTAAAAAGCCGCGTATGATATTGCCGCCAGCGTTCGTGTTTTTGCTGTGCCTCCTGTCTTTCCTTACGGATCTTATCACCGCGCGTTCGCTTCCCCTGAACACCCATGATTGTTTGGCGGCGGTCCGATATGGCCTGATCCAATATGCTTTTGATCTTCACATTATCGGCCAAAAACATTCTTGGTTTTTAATTTGCGCTGATGATGGCGGATGCGGCCGTGCAGGTGGTTCAACAAATGCGGCACCAGCAATAATCCCAGATCGCGCAAAATATCGCTGTCTTCTGTCACGGGCCTTTTTTGGTTTTTTTCGGCATGGTCCTTATAATGTTCCAGCCAGTGGCGATACTCACGCAATCGGTCGAGCGATCTGATAAATCCTGCCATATCCAAAGGAATACAATGATCATTCTGTATCGACCTGCCCATCCGGTCGCGCATGACAGGCGGCATATCGTCCAGCATGATGGCAAAGTCGCGTTTATAAGCTTCAAACCATTCGGCCTTGCAGACCAGTGCGTCATATAATTGCTTATCCTTAACGGACGAGGGTTGGGTGCCGAGCCACTGGGCAAAAGCCTTCCTATGTTTGGAGGGCGATTTGGCCCGCACCTGGATAAAGATATTAGCGATATAATTGCCCGCAAGTTGCAAGAAATACCGCATTTCCCCACGAAATGCAGGGCTGGATTCCAAATGGCTAAATAACGCCCGGCTCAAACCATCTCCGCCATTACGGCAAGGCATTCGGCGGCCAGGGCTTTGCAGCGCTCCGGTGACCAGCCCTGATCCGGATCATTATGGTCCAGCGTATCTTTGAACGGCATTTCCAACGTCATGGCGATGCAGCCCTGCCCTTTGCCATTGCGCGGTTCACCAAAGCGTTCGGCAAGTTGATTGGTGGACATGGATAGGTTCGCGCTGCCCGGCGCTTCTTTTTCGGGATAGCCCAGCTTTAACTGGAAATCGGGGGTCCGCTGCGCCAGCCGTTCTTTATAGGCGACATAACGGTCACCCTGATCATCGGTCCAAGACGGGATGCCGTGAAATCCAGCGATGAAATTGGCCGGGATCGCCTCATCGCCGTGGACATCCATGGCCCAATGGCATCCGGTTTCGTCCATCGCATTGCGGATAGCGAGCACTTCGGGTGATCGTTCGGCGGTCGGCTCTGCCCATTCGCGGTTCAAATTCACGCCCGCATAATTGGTGCGCAAATGGCCACGGCATGAACCGTCGGGGTTGCAATTGGGGACGATATGCAGCGTGGCTTTTTCGCGCAGCGCACGCGCGTGCGGATTGGCAGGGTCGGTCAGCGCCTCCAAAGCGCCCTCGATCCACCATTCGGCCATGCTTTCGCCCGGATGCTGCCGCGCATAGAGCCAGATTATCTTATCACCGTTGCCTATGGACAGGCAGTCAATCGGCTGCCCTTCCAGGCTGTGGCCCAGCACGCGGTGCGATACGCCCTCGCACAGCGCCACTTCGCTGATCAGGTCATGGTGGCGTTCCATGCTATAGGGCGCGAAATAGGCAAACCAGCTGATCGGGCCAGCGGGTGTGTAACAGATGGTCAGCGTGCCGCCATCTATATCCTTGTCATAACGGGTTTCGGCGCGGCCCCAAAAGCTGCGGTCTTCGGATACACAGGCGCGGTAATCCTGCCAGCCACCGGGATAAGCGCTTTGTTCCAGCCCGGTGATATGCAGCCGCATTTCTTCCCCCGGCGTTGCCGCGACACGGAAATGAAACCATTGGAAGAAATCGCTGTCCTTATCCTTGCGGATCGTCAGCGTCGCGGCGGCGCCTGCTATTGTGTGAACAACGATATTGCCGCTGTCAAAAGCGGCATTGATAGTGTGGATGGCCATGGCAATACTTTCTCGCAATTCTGTTTGAGCTAGGGGTAAAGCCCCCGATATAGTTTTTGCCATAAACAGTGCCGCCCCGCTTGTCCAAGGGCAATTGCCGCTGAAATTCAGGCCAGGCAGGCGGTTTATTTGACCGTGAGGCTTTCGCCCGACTCGCCAGGAAAATCGCGGAATAATGCACCTGCAAGCTTTTGGGCGGCGGCATCGCTGGCCGCGGCGGCGGAACCGGCATTGCTTTCCTGCGCCGCGCGTCCTTCCCAAATGACTCGCCCGCCTTCGCGTTCGGTGATGCGCACCGATAGTTCGGTCAGCACGCGGGCCTGCGGGCGGCTGAGCAGGCTGGTGAGATCAAGGCCAAGCCCGACACCGACACCCGACCGGTAACCGCCGGTTGATCCGCCAACGCCGACCGATACGGGGCCGCGTCTTTGCTGTTCGCCCAAATCGCGCACAGCATAGCTGACCTTTGCAACCACGGCCGCATCGCCGCTATTTTCGCTATAGCCAATGCGCTGCATTTCGGCGGCAACGGCGTTCAAATAGGGGGTCGCTGACAGCGGCGTGCCCTCTTCTGCGCCGGCTTCGCCGCTTGTATCTGCGATCTCGACGGCAAAGCTGCCCTTGCCATATTCTACACCCTCTGCGGCGCGGTTAAACCTTGTGATTTCAACAGGGCCAGCGGGCGTTGCGCAGGCGGATAGGGTAAGCGATAGGGCGGCGAGCGATAATAGGGTAATGCGCATAAATTGTCTCCTGAACCTGAAATGCTCATAAACAAGTGGAGATGAACCCGCAATGACGCTTGACTTTGCCGGGGTCCAGCCATATTAGCCCGCCTTCAAATGCGCCCCTACGGGCCGTATATTCACAAACATTTACTAGCGGGCAAATCCCATGAAGATCGTCAATTCTCTCAAATCCCTTAAGGGCCGCCACCGTGATAACCGCGTGATTCGCCGCCGTGGCCGCGTTTATGTGATCAACAAAACCAACCGCCGGTTCAAGGCGCGCCAAGGTTAATCGGAATGTGACCGATTCGCAGCTGCGATGCTGCGTGTCATAAATTCGCAAGCCGCCCCGGATATTTTCGCGGGCGGTTTTTTGCGTTGTTTCGGGAGGAAAAGCGATGGGCAAGGTTAAGGCGGTCATTTTCGATGTCGGCCGCGTGCTGTTCCATTGGGATTTGCGGCATTTGTTTGCGAAATTGATCGAGGATCCAGAGGAACTGGACTGGTTTTTGGCCCATGTGGTGACAGAAGAATGGCATTTTGAACATGATGCCGGAAAACCACTGGCGCAGATGCTTTCCGAACGCAGCGCGGCCTTTCCGGCTTATGCGCAACTGATCGAAGCCTATACCAACCGGTTTAACGAAAGCATTCCAGGTCCGGTGGAGGGCAGCCTAGAAATTGTCAGGCACCTGCACGAATCGGCTGTTCCCTTATTTGCGATCACCAATTTCGGTGCGGAATTTTGGGATGCGTTCCGGCCGACACAGCCGATATTCGATCTGTTCGCAGACATAATCGTGTCGGGCCGCGAAAAATTGGTGAAGCCTGACCCTGCGATCTATGCTCTTGCCTGCGCCCGATTCGCCATTGCGCCCGAAACCGCAATCTTCATTGACGATAATCTCTCCAATATCGAATCGGCACAGAAATTTGGCCTGAATGTCCATCATTTTCACGATGCGGCGGGTTTAAGGGATGTATTGGCAGGGCATGGATTGTTAAAGCGGTGCGATTGAAGCAACAAAAGCCGTAACATCCTCTTCCAATCCTGCGCGGCTTGTGCTTAAGCGCTGGGTTAATTCTATCCTATTGAACAAGGACGCATCCTCCCATGAACATCCATGAATATCAGGCCAAAGAATTGCTCGCAAAATATGGCGTTGCCGTGCCAAGGGGTATTGCCGCCATGTCGGTGGAGGAGGCAGTCGCCGCCGCAAAGCAATTGCCCGGCCCGCTATATGTGGTGAAATCGCAAATCCATGCGGGCGGACGCGGCAAGGGCAAATTCAAGGAACTCGGCCCGGATGCCAAAGGCGGCGTGCGGCTGGCCTTTTCGCTTGATGAAGTGGAATCGCACGCCAAGGAAATGCTGGGCAATACGCTCGTCACGATCCAAACCGGGGAAGCGGGTAAACAGGTGAACCGGCTTTATATTACTGACGGCGCCGACATTAAAAATGAATTTTATCTCGCCTTGCTCGTTGACCGTGCGACCAGCCGGATCGCGGTTGTCGCATCAACCGAAGGCGGCATGGATATCGAAGATGTCGCGCATAACACGCCGGAAAAAATTCACACCATCACCATTGATCCGGCGACCGGCCTGATGCCGCACCATGGCCGCGCCGTGGCCGCCGCGCTCGAACTGACCGGCGATCTTGCCAAGCAAGCGGCGAAAATCCTCGCCGGTTTGTATGCCGCTTTTCTGAGCAGCGATGCCGAGCAGATTGAGATTAACCCGCTCGCTATTTGTGAAGGCAAGGATGGCGACGAGCTGCTTGTGCTGGATGCCAAGGTCGGCTTTGACGGCAATGCCATGTTCCGCCACAAAGACTTGGCGGATCTGCGCGACCTGACCGAAGAAGATCCCGCCGAGGTTGAGGCGTCGGAATATGATCTGGCCTATATCAAGCTGGATGGCAATATCGGCTGCATGGTCAATGGCGCGGGCCTTGCCATGGCGACGATGGACATCATCAAGCTGAACGGTGAATTTCCCGCCAACTTCCTCGACGTGGGCGGCGGCGCAACCACCGAAAAAGTGACCGCAGCGTTCAAAATCATCCTGCGCGATCCAGCGGTGAAGGGCATTTTGGTCAATATTTTTGGCGGCATCATGAAATGCGACATCATCGCCGACGGCATTGTCGCGGCGGCCAAGGAAGTGAATCTGTCGGTGCCGCTCGTCGTGCGGCTTGAGGGTACGAATGTGGAGAAGGGCAAAGAGATTCTCGCCAATTCGGGTCTGCCGATCGTGCCCGCCAACGATCTGGGCGATGCAGCGAAGAAGATTGTGGCCGAAGTGCGTAAAGCAGCGTAAAGCAAGTTTAAGGCGAGCGTGCTGTGAAGGGGCCTGATCTTATCGAGGCCTTCACCATTTAACCTGTTTTTCGTTTTTAACAGGATGCAGGCTTCTACACGCAGCACGCTATGGCCGGTTGCAACAGCCGATCAAACCGTGCGTACCTGTGCAGGAAAATAATTGACCATTCACTTGACGTTTACGTTAACGTCATGCATAAGGGCTTTAGCGTTATTGCCCGCTGCCTTTGATTCTGTCATGGCTGCGGCCTGTTAAAGAGAGAAGGAAAGCCCATGAAAATCCTCGTCCCTGTGAAGCGGGTTATCGATTATAATGTGAAGCCGCGCGTCAAACCCGATGGCAGCGGCGTTGATCTGGCCAATGTCAAAATGAGCATGAACCCGTTTGACGAGATTGCTGTCGAAGAAGCGATCCGGCTGAAAGAGGCGGGCTCTGCGACCGAAATCATTGCTATCTCTATCGGCCCTGATAAGGCGCAGGAAACGCTGCGCACCGCGCTCGCCATGGGGGCTGACCGTGCAATTTTGATCGAAGCCGAAGATGCCGAACCGCTGGGCGTTGCAAAGCTGCTCGCCAAGGTGGTGGAAGAAGAATCGCCGGGCCTTGTGATCCTGGGCAAACAAGCGATTGACGATGATAGCAACCAGACCGGACAAATGCTCGCCGCACTGTTGGACCGCCCGCAAGGCACTTTTGCCAGCAAGGTCGAGGTGGCAGGCGACAAGGTGAATGTAACCCGTGAGGTTGATGGCGGCCTTGAAACCGTTGCGCTAACCATGCCCGCCATTGTCACCACCGATTTGCGGCTCAACGAACCGCGCTATGCTTCATTACCCAATATCATGAAGGCAAAGTCAAAACCGATGGATAAAAAAAACGCCTGCCGATTATGGCGTTGATATGTCCCCGCGGCTGACCATCAAAAATGTGTCAGAACCGCCCGTGCGCAGCGCCGGTATCAAGGTGGAGGATGTCGCCGCGCTAGCCGCGAAGATGAAAGAAATGGGAGTAGCCTGATGAAAACCCTTATTTATGTCGAACATGATAATAGCGTCATGAAAGACGCGACGCTGGCTGTGGTGACCGCTGCCTCAAAATTGGGTGAGGTGCACGCGCTGGTCGCTGGTTCCGGCTGCGCCGCTGTGGCAGATCAGGCGGCCAAAGTAGCGGGCATATCCACCGTTCATTTGGCCGATGATGCCGCCTATGCGCATCAATTGCCGGAAAATGTCGCGCCCTTGGTTGCCGGGCTTATGGACAGCCATGATGCGTTTTTGGCGCCGGCCACCAGCCATGGCAAAAATATCGCTCCGCGTGTTGCTGCTCTGCTTGATGTGATGCAGATCAGCGATATTTTGTCGGTCGAAAGCGCCGACACATTTACCCGCCCAATTTATGCGGGCAATGCGATTGCAACCGTCCAGTCATCGGATGCCAAAAAAGTCATCACCGTGCGCGGAACCGCTTTTGACAAAGCCGGAACGGAAGGCGGCAGCGCATCAATCGAAGCGGTAAGCAGCGCAGGCGATGCAGGCCTGTCCAGCTTTGTCAGCGCCGAAATCGCCAAGCAAGAGCGCCCCGAATTGACCAGCGCCAAAATCATCGTTTCGGGCGGCCGGGCGCTGAAGGACGGACCGACCTTTGAAAGTACGATCTATCCGCTCGCCGACAAATTGGGCGCAGCCGTCGGTGCCAGCCGCGCAGCGGTGGATGCGGGCTATGTCCCCAATGACTATCAGGTCGGCCAAACCGGAAAGATTGTCGCACCCGAAGTCTATATTGCCATTGGCATATCGGGCGCGATCCAGCATCTTGCGGGCATGAAAGACAGCAAGACTATCATAGCGATCAACAAGGACGAAGACGCACCGATTTTCCAGGTCGCTGACATCGGTCTTGTCGCCGATCTGTTCAACGCCGTGCCGGAATTGACCGCCGCGCTTTAAGGGCGGCTTTGGCATGATAATGCTTATAAAGGCGGTTCCTTGCGGACCGCCTAAAGCTTATGCCCGGTGCGATCCCGTTTGGTGTTAAGATAATTGCGATTGTGGCTGTTGGCGGCAATTTGTAAGGGCAGGCGCGTGGTCACTATTATCTCCTGCGCCTCTAACCCTGCGACCTTTTCGGGATTGTTGGTCAACAATTTGATGGCGTTAACATTCAATAACCGAAGCATCTGTGCGGCGATCGAAAAATCGCGGGCATCAATGGCAAAGCCCAAACGGATATTGGCATCGACCGTATCAAAACCCTGATCCTGAAGGGCATAGGCGCGCAGTTTGTTAACAAGGCCAATGCCCCGCCCTTCCTGACGCAGGTAGAGCAATATACCCCAATTGGCATCTGTCATCTGCGTCAGCGCTTCGTGTAGCTGCGGCCCGCAATCGCATTTCAAACTGCCCAGCACATCGCCGGTCAGGCATTCGCTGTGCAGGCGGACCAGCGGCACGCTGCTATCGGGCGTTCCAACCACCAAAGCGATGTGGTCAGCAGCATCGGCGGCGCTGCGAAACGCGATGATTTCGGCGTCTTCGGATGCCGATACCGGCAGGCGTGCGCGCGCTGCTATCCGGATATGGGACGCATCGGAATAAGCCGCCATTTGTGCAGGGGTGACGATGTCGATATCTTTATCGCCATTGCCCTCATCGACCAAAAAGGCGGGAAGCAACCCGGCATGGCGGGCCAGTTCCATAGCCACCAGAGCAGCATCATTATCGGGCAGGGGCAGCGCGGCAAACGGTCCCTTCATAGGATAGCGCAAATCCAGTGTCGGATCGGCAATCGCCATGGCAAATGCGGCGTCACGATGATGCGGAAGCGCGATCATCACCGGCAGGCTAGTATCGCCCGCCGCTCTTTGATTGGTCAGCTTCAGCGTCGCCGCGCGGCTAGCCGATAGCAGTATCGAGCCTGCCTTAATATCGCTGCTATCACCGCCGGTTTCCACCGCGCGGATAGTTATGGCAGCGCTTTTGCCCTCAATCCGCACCGACCAGCCGCGGCGCAGCGCATCAATGGCCCGCGCCGCTTGCTTGCTGGCAAGGTCAGGGCCGCTCGTCAAAAATCAAATTCCGTCATGATCGGGGCATGGTCGGACGGCTTGCCCCAACTGCGGCACATTTTGTGGACGACATGGTTTTTTGCTGTAGCCGTAAGATCGGGTGTTACCCACATATGATCGAGCCTGCGCCCCCGGTCCGATGCCTCCCAATCGCGTGCGCGATAGCTCCACCAGGTATAAAGCCGCTCGGATGGAGCAACAAAATGCCGGGCGAGGTCGACCCAATGGCCTGCTGCTTGCATCTTGGCCAATAGTTCAATCTCAATATCGGTATGGCTGACCACATTGCGCAGCTGTTTGTGGCTCCACACATCCATTTCCAGCGGCGCGACATTGAAATCACCGGTAAGCAGAGTTTTGTCCTTAAGCCCTGCCGACCATTCGGTCATACGCGCCAGAAAATCGAGCTTTTGCCCGAATTTGGGATTTTCATCGCGGTCGGGAATATCGCCGCCTGCCGGGATATAGACATTGTTGATCCGCACGCCGCCATCAATTTCGACGCCGACATGACGCGCTTCTCCATTGGCTTGCCAATCCAGTCTCTCGACATGACGCAGCGGCACCTTGCTGATGATCGCTACGCCGTGATGCATCGGCATTCCGTTTATTGCAAAATGCCGGTATCCCAATTGCCGGAACGGACCTTCGGGGAACAGGTCATTGGTGACCTTTGTTTCCTGAAGGCATAATATATCGGGCGCCTCTTCGCGCAAATAGCGTTCTACAATATCCAGACGGGCGCGGACGGAATTGATATTCCACGAAGCGATGCGGAGGCAGTTTGACATGAAAATTGCTTAGAGCCGCTTGCGCAGTGGGGCAAGGATGTTTCTTGGCAATTGCCTTCTATTACAGCTTTCCAATCATAGGAGGCACGACATGGGTTGGCGGCAAAAAGCCGCCATTTCACCATGATTAAGGTCCGCAGTCTAAAGCTGTTCGCCATTTCCCTATCGGAAATATTGGGGGGTCTGCGTCTTTTGAGTGCAGAAACGGATTACCGGATGATCACCGAGACCGCACGGCGGTTTTGCGCCCATGCCTGTTCGTTTGATCCCAAGGCTTCGGGGCGTTCCTTGCCATAGCTGACGGTGCGGATACGCGCCGGGTTGACGCCCAGCGATGCCAGATAATTTTTCGCAGCATTGGCGCGGCGCTCGCCCAGGGCGAGGTTATAATCGCGGGTGCCGCGTTCGTCGGCATGGCCTTCGATCGTCACCTGAGCCTGCGGATAGCGGGACAACCATTGTGCCTGACTTTGCAGGGTGATCTGATCCTGTGTATCAATGTTGAAACGATCAGTATCAAAGAAAATACGGTCGCTGGATACAGAGGCGACGAAATCTTCCTGACTGCCTGGCACGACTGCATTTTGGACATTGCCACCATTGCCTGTGCCATTGACGCCGTCATCACCGGTATCGGTCGCAACCGGAGGAAGATCATCAATATTCTTCTTTCCGCAGGCCGAAACCAATGCGCTGGATACCAGCAATAGGCCGATTAAGCGGGTTTTTTGGGTCATTTTGATCATATCTGCCTTCTCCTATTTTATCCCCGTTTATATTCTGTCTCGCCCTATAGATTAGGGCAGAACCGGCCCCCATGCCGGATCGGAACCATCAACCGGTGTCGGCAATTGCCGTTCATTCTGTCCGGTCAAGTCTACCTGCCATATTCCTGTTTTACCACTATTCTTTGCGGTGCGGAAGAATTGAATCACCCGGCCATTGGGGGCCCATGTCGGTGCCTCATCCTGCCAGCTATTGGTGAGCAGGCGCATACCCGAACCATCGGGGCGCATAGTGCCGACGCGAAAGTCGCCGGCGATGCGGGTAAACGCAATCAAATCGCCGCGCGGGCTCCATTCGGGTGTAGCGAAACGGCCGCCTTCGAAACTGATCCGGCGCTGGTTTGAACCATCGGTGTTCATGATGTAAAGCTGCTGGCTACCCGAACGGTCGCTTTCAAACACAATCTGACGCCCATCGGGCGAAAAGCTGCCCCCGACATCGATGCCGGGCGCATTGGTCAGCCGCACCGGTTCTCCGCCATTGACGGAGATTTTATAAATATCGGTATTTCCGGCAATCGCCATCGAATATAGGATGCTTTGTCCGTCGGGGGACCAGCGCGGGGCAAAAGTCGGGTTGCTGCTTTGCGTAATCAAGCGTTGCCGCCCGCTATCGACATCATAAACATAGATGCGCGGATTGCCGTCGGTATAGCTGAGATAGAGGATCGAGCGGTAATTGGGCGAATAACGCGGGGTCAGAGCGGTCGATTGCCCGCTGGTGATGAATTTATGATTGGCCCCGTCGCTGTCCATGATGGCAAGCCGTTTGACACGGTTCCCCTTGGGGCCGCTTTCGGCAATATAGGCGATGCGGCTATCGAAAAAGGGTTTTTCACCGGTCACTTTTGAATAAAAAGCATCGGCGCATTTATGTGCGGCACGGCGCCAGTCGCCCGGCGATACCACAAAGCCCAGCCGTGTCGTCTCGCTGCCGAAATTGACATCATAAAGATAACACCCCACGGTTAAATTGCCATCTCCGCCAACACGAACAAAACCTTCGATCAGCAAGGACGCATTGCGCCCGCGCCAATAGGCATATTGCGGCGCGGTAACCTCCGCCAAGCTAATTGCACGAAGGCCCGATGGTCCTATGGGTTCGAACAGGCCGCTGGCCCGCAAATCGGATGCAATCACCTCGGCGATTTGCCGTCCTAAATTGGCGCTATTGCCGGCAGGCGTATTGGTGGGCGAAGGTGCGACAAAAACCGGCACGGCGACGCTCCGGGCCTTGGCAGTTTCAAATTCGATCAATTCGGGTTCATCATCCGCACCCTGCGGGGCGGCTGCTACCGGAGCAGGTGTGGGCGCGGCATCCTGCGCCGATGCATTGAGGCTTAGGCAGAAAAAGGCGCTCAAGGCGGCCAAGACCTTTATGGGAAGTGTGATTTTTATTCGGTCTAACATAATCTTGTTTCCTGTGTCCGTGACCCGCTCATTTAAGAAGAAGCCCGCATCCGCATCGAATGCGATTTCCATATATCATGATAATCAGGGTCAAGCCCGCGAAAGGGTGAAGCGGCGTTGATGGCTTTTGCAATACAGTCCTTGATCGGACCGATTTGCGGGCGGTTGGTATCTGTGATCCCAGATGGGTTGCCTATACTGGTGCTGGCTGCCCGCCCGTTTTTATCTAAGCTGACGCTGACGGGGAAGACAAGGCGGTTAATTTCCGGCGAATTGTTAACGCAGCTATCCAGATAGGGTTTGATCTGACTGCCCAGCTTGGCGCTGACATCACGGCGCACTTCGCTGCCTGATTTGGCCGCAGGCGTACCGCTGGCCTTGCCCGCGCCGGATGAGGCGCTGCTATTATTGCTGCCTGCGCTGCCGCCAATACCTGCTATTTTCTCTTCAAAACCTTTGCCAAAGCCGCCCGATTTTTTCTGTGGAACGGGTTTCCCCGCCGGTTTGGTATTGGCTTTTGGCGGGGTTGTCTTTTGTGCCGGTTTTGGTGTGGGCTTTGGCTTTGCCGCCATTTTGGGCGGGGTCGGCGTTATTTGCCGCTCCGGTGTCGGCTTTATTTGCGGCACGGGTGTCGGCAGGACGCTGGGCGCTTCGGGGGCGGGGTCGGATAGGGGCGCCGCTTCCAATTCCGCCGATGATGCGGGCGCTGGCTCGGCTTGTATCGCATCGGGCGCGGTGGAAACAGGTGCAACCTCACCCACCAAAGAAACGCTGATCGCGGGCGGCGGCTTTACCTCTTCGCGCGGCGCGTTTTGCATGGCCAGCCATATGGCAAGCGCCAGTAGGCCATGAATAAGCACAGCTGTTATCAGACCTGTTTGTTCTATCCGGTCCATGATTGGTTCGCTATTCCGTTCCAGATGAACCTGCGGTGACTGCATCCCCGGCTGCGCCCACGCTGTTTGTTACCAGGCTGACACGGTTTAACCCCGCCCGGTTCAATTCGCCCATCACTGTCATGATCCGGCCATAGCTGATTTCCTTATCGGCGCGGACGGTTATTTGGCTTGGGTTTTGTGCATCTTGGGCGGCGGCAATCTGTTCAAAGCGAGCGGCCAGATCGGCAGGTGCGATGCTGTCCCCATTAATGAAAAATGCGCCTTCGCTATCAATGCTGACCTCCACCGGGTCTTTTTCCTGATCCAATGCGTTGCCCGGCTATCGGGAAGATCCACCGGCACGCCCGATACCAAAAGCGGCGCGGTGACCATAAAAATGATCAACAGCACCAGCATCACATCAACAAAGGGCGTGACGTTAATTTCCGCCATGGGTGCGCGGTTGCCGCCGCCCCTGCGTCCTCGGCGGCTGCGTCCCGATGATGATGACAGGTTCATGGCCATTTGCGCTTAAGCCTCCCGCTCCAATTCGCGCGACAATGTGCCGTGGAAGCCATCGGCAAACCGGCCCAGCCTTGCTTCATGCTGGTTCACACGGTGCGAGAAACGGTTATAGGCGATCACCGCCGGAATGGCTGCGAAAAGGCCAATGGCGGTGGCAAATAACGCCTCGGCAATGCCCGGCGCGACCACGGCGAGCGAGCTGTTCTGTTCGGCTGCAATCGCGGCAAAGCTGCGCATTATCCCCCATACTGTGCCGAACAGGCCGATAAAGGGCGCAACCGATCCGGTGGTGGCCAGAAAATTGAGCCGGTTCGCCAGCTTGTCACTCTCCGCAGCTATCGTGGCGTCCATCGCGGTGGCAAGCCGCTCACGCGTGCCGTCGCGGTCAATGACCTTGCCATTGGTGGAGCGCCGCCATTCTGCCACGCCCGCTGCAAAAACGCGGGCGACGGGAAGCTCGCTTTTCCCCCGGTCATTATAAAAACCGTCAATATCATTGCTGCGCCAGAAATCGCGTTCGAATTTTTCGGTCTGCTTGCCGATCTTGCTGATTTTCATCGTAAAGGCGACGATGATCGTCCATACCCAGATGCTGGCGATGACCAGCCCGATAATCACGGCCTTAACCACCAGATCGGCGTCGAGGAAGAGTTGCAGCGGGTTGAAATTACCGGCGCTTTCGGCGCTGACGGCGGTTAACAGATACATAGGCGCTATTGATCCTGTGGATGGTTTATGAGGGGCATTGTCCGCCCTTGTGCAAAATCTTTTCAAAGGCCGCAACCCATTGCTTTGGCTGACGCCTAGCGCGGCCATCCGGGCTGACAAAAGCGGCGGTGACCTTTGCGGTCAGTATGACCTCTTCGCCGCGAAAAATGCTTTGCGCTATATCGACACTCGCACCCCTTATCAGCTCCACCGTGCTGACCAGCAAAAGCGCATCGTCAAAATGCGCGGCGCGGCGGAATTTCAATTCCATCGCAGTCACCGCATAGGCACCCTCGCCCGCTTCATGCGCAGCGCGCTGGCCTATGCCGGCGCAGGCAAGCATATCCGACCGCGCCCTTTCCATGAAATGCAGATAGCGGGCATGGTAAACCACACCAGAAAAATCGGTATCCTCAAAATAGACACGCACCGCAAATTTATGCTCGGTGCCGTCAAAACGGCCCTGATAGGGAAGGTCGGGATATTGGGATGCGCTCATTGCTGGGATTGCTTATCGGTTTCGATTGGAACGCGAAAGGAAAAATATGATACTATCTCTCATTTCATCGCGTGGATATGGCCATCTGCCTAATCAAACAGCCCGTCCTGAGCGGGCGACTGAGCAGGCGGATTGAGGCCCAGATGTTTCCACCCGCGATCATTAAGCAGCCGTCCCCTTGCCGTACGGGCGACAAGGCCAAGCTGGATCAGATAGGGTTCAATCACCTCTTCGATCGTGTCACGCGGTTCGGATAATCCTGCGGCGAGCGTTTCTACGCCGACCGGACCGCCCTTATAAATATCGGCGATCATCATAAGGTAACGCCGGTCCATCGCATCAAGGCCGAGCTTGTCAATTTCCAACCGGCTCAGCGCGGCATCAGCAGACTTTGCAGTGACAATGCTATCGCCGGCTACATTCGCAAAATCGCGCACCCGGCGCAGTAAGCGGCCAGCAACGCGGGGCGTTCCGCGCGAGCGTTTGGCCACCTCTGCTGCACCATCGGGGGCAATATCAAGACCAAGCAGGCGGGCGGCACGAGCGACCACAAGTTGCAGTTCCTCATGCGTATAGAAATTCAATCGCACCGGTATGCCGAAACGGTCGCGCAAGGGGGTGGTAAGCAGCCCCTGCCGCGTGGTCGCGCCAACGAGCGTGAAGGCAGGCAGGTCAATCCGCACCGACCGCGCCGATGGTCCTTCCCCGATCATGATGTCGAGTGCGCGGTCCTCCATGGCGGGATAGAGCACCTCTTCAACTACCGGATTGAGCCGGTGAATTTCGTCGATGAACAGGACATCGCCTTCCTCCAAATTGGTGAGCAGCGCGGCGAGATCGCCCGATTTGGCGATCACGGGGCCGGAGGTAGAACGAAAGCCCACGCCCATTTCCTTGGCGACAATCTGCGCCAATGTGGTTTTCCAAGGCCGGGCGGGCCAAAGAACAGCACATGGTCCATCGCCTCGCCGCGCGACCGTGCCGCCTCGATAAACACCCGCAAATTCTCCCGCGCCGCCTGCTGCCCGATAAATTCGGTCAGGCTCTTGGGGCGCAGCGCAGCGTCCAGATCTTCCGCTTTGCGTTCGGGGGTTAGATGAGGGTTAGTGGTCATTGCAGCAATCGTTTGGCTTCGCGCTTGCTATGCACTACCCGGCGGATCAGCACCAGATCATTCTCTATTGAATAGAAAATCCGGTGGCTTCGATGAATAAGACAGCGGATATCATTCGCAATTTCCGGTCGCGCTTGGCCAGCCTGTGGATGCTTGCGAAGCAGGGCAAAGGCCTGCTGCAATCCATATATATATTCATCCGCTACATCCCGCCCAAATATTTGAAAGCTCCAGTCATCTATGTCCGCAAGGTCGGCACGCGCGTCCGATGTCAGACGCAATTTAGCCATACCGCTTGTTACGCTCCGCCACTATTTCTTCAAGGATATCTTCGGGTTCTTTTTCAATAATTTCGCTATCCCGGCTTTCCGCAATTAACTTCCTTAGCCATTCGGTTTCATCAGCCGCTTCATCCTGATCACGGCGGAGCAGATGGCGAACATAATCGCTGGCGGAAGAAAAACGCCCCTCGGCAACGCGGGATTCAACCCATGCTTTCAGGGCAGGCGGAAGAGAGACATTGAGCTGTGACATAGACTGTTTATAACATATCCTAGGAATTTGTATAGTTATTATAGGAAATTATTGGTTTAGTAAGTGCCCGCTTTGGCTGCTAAAAGATAATTTCTGTGCATTTCCTCAAAATAACTTTGAGAAAGACCATATTTCTCAGCAAGATGAGCTGTCTCGTTATCAATCTGCTGGCCAATATTATGAAATAAAAGTGTAGCAGATTTACTGTATTCCAATATAAATTTACGTCCATTTATATAGAAAAAATCCTTATCTCTATCCCTAAAAAATTTATGAGCCAGTGTATTTATTATCTCTATAGCATGTTTTAAATCGCAAGATATTTCCTCTGAAACACCGCCACTTTTAACCAGCTGAGTGACTAATCCGCCAAAAGTTTTTTTGAATGCAGCTTCGTAGAAGCAATCGTACTTGTCTTCCCACTCTTGGCGAGAAAAACAAGTATCTCTTTCTGGGAAGAGTTTAATAAACACGAGCGCATTCACAATGCTATGTTCCAAGACGTTGGAAGTATACATTGCTAGACCATAATGCGCATACAACTCTTTCGCTTGATCATTTTCTGAAAGGCTATGCAAATCAACATTTGGATAGCTATATTTTGCTCCGTCATGATTGCATTCACTTCCCCGCCCTCTTGAGCGCCGCCCTTACCAGTGCATCGAGGCTCGCGTCTTTGCCCACTTCATCCAGCGCCTCACCCACTGCGCGGCTGGCTTCGGCAGGTTTGAAACCGAGGCCAGTGAGGGCGGCCACGGCATCGGCGCTATGGCCGCCGCGGCCCTTGCCGCCGCCGCCGCCAGCTTTGCACCGCCACCAAGCCCCGCCAGCGCACCGACTTTGTCGGCCAGCTCGTTAACAATCCGGCTCGCAAGTTTCGGTCCCACGCCATTGGCCCGCGCGACCATTGCGCTATCGCCGCCGCCAATCGCCAGAGCCAGCTCGTCCGCCTCCAGCGCGGACAGGATTGCCAGTGCGACCTTTCCGCCCACGCCCTGCACCGTGGTCAGCAGGCGGAACCAGTCGCGTTCTTCTTTCGATGCAAAGCCAATGAGGCGCATATCGGTCTCGCTCACCTGCATTTCGGTGAAGACAGTGGCAAAATCGCCCGCCGCCCCCAATGCCGCCAATGTCCGGGCCGATGCCTGCACCAAATAGCCAACGCCCTGCACGTCGATGACCAGATGGTCGGTGCCGGTTTCGTCTATCCGCCCTGTCAGTTTTGCGATCATGTGCATGGGTTAGCGCGGGGCGCGGGCAAGCGCAAGGAAAAGAGAACATTGATCGAACATGACAATTGTCATATTGAAATCATGTCTCTAGCAAAATTGTAACATTTGCCGTGCATGGATTATGGTTGGATATTCTAGGAATCACTATCAGCTTGAAAGGCGGACATGGCGCGTAAGAAAAAAGGAGAGTTGGCGGATCAAGGGCAAATCGGCGCTTCGCTCAGCCTTGTGAGCAATTCTGATGTGCCCGAATCCAGGCAGCGCTATTTCAACCGCGAACTAAGCTGGCTAAAATTCAACTGGCGGGTGCTGGAGGAGGCGCAGAACCGGAACCATCCATTGCTTGAACGGCTCCGTTTCTTGTCAATTTCTGGTAATAATCTCGACGAATTTTTCATGGTCCGTGTGGCTGGTCTTCGCGGGCAGCAGGTGCAAGGAATTGTAGAACCCTCAATTGACGGGCTTACCCCGACGCAGCAATTGGCCGCAATCGACCTTGAAGCCGATGAGTTAATGGCAGCGCAGCAGAATCTTTGGCAATTGCTGAAAGAGGAATTGGCCGGTCAGAATATTCTTGTGCTTGATGAAAATTCGATGACCGAAGATGATATGCAGCTTGCCGGCGCCGATTTTGAGGATCAGATTTTTCCGGTGCTCACCCCGCAGGCGCTGGACCCGGCGCACCCATTTCCCTTCATCCCCAATTTATGTCTCAGCCTGATTTTCGATTTGCGCCGTTTGTCCGACGGCGAAAAAGTGCGTGAATTGATCATGATCCCCAATTCGCTTAACCGTTTCATCCGCTTGGCGGGAATGCGGGTGCGCTATATTGCGATTGAAACCTTGATCCGAAAATTCAGCGACCGCTTGTTTCCCGGCTATCAAGTGCTGGGTAGCGCCGCTTTCCGCATCATCCGTGACAGTGATATTGAAATGGAAGAAGAGGCAGAAGATCTTGTCCGTTATTTCCGCAGCGCGATCAAAACGCCGTCGCCGCGGCCGGGTAATCCGATTAAAAGTAGAAACGGGAATGCCCGAAGAG
>JAAURJ010000064.1 GCA_012032285.1 Sphingomonadales bacterium | reverse complement strand
AATCGCTCGCCGATTATTTTCGATAGCCCGGCAGGGTTGCTTCTGGTCCCCGATGAACAGGACCGGCTCACCCTGCAAGCCCGCTGGAACTGGGCGACAGCGGATGTGCCCGCCAATTGTGTGACATCGCAAACCATGCCCTTTTTGAATCGACCGGGCATATTTTGTCGATGGACGATGTCCGCACAGGAAGCGATGATCGCTGCGACCCGCGGGCGATACCGCAATGGTTATATGATGAGGCGCAAGCCTGGGCTGTGGTGCCGCTTGTCCATTTTGGCAAACTTGCCGGGCTTGCGGTGCTGGCGCGGCCCCGTGTCCGGCGCGATCTTGACTGGGAAGATTTGGATATGCTGCGCGTTGTCGGGCGGCAAGTGGCCAGCTATCTCGCCGAAGCGACCAGCCATAAGGCGCTTGCCGAAGCGCAGCAATTTGAACAATTTAACCGCCGTTTCGCCTTTGTTATTCATGATATTAAAAATCTGGTCAGCCAGCTTAGTATATTGGCCCGCAACGCCGAAAAGCACGCCGATAATCCAGAGTTTCAGGCCGATATGGTCGATACGCTGAAAGGATCGGTGGACAAGATGAACGACCTTCTCGCTCGCCTGTCGCAACATAATAAGGCCAAGCACGCCGCGCCAGAGGCTGTCGACATCAGCGCGGTGGTTATGAAGGCGGTGCATGACAAGCGACTGATCTACCCTATTGATGTGCAGGTCAGCAAAGGCATGATGGCGGTTGCCGACCCCGCGCGGGTGGAGACGATTATCGGCCATTTGGTCCAAAACGCTATTGAGGCAACCGAGGACGGAGCGCCCGTCAAAATCACTTGCCGCCGTCAGGGCAGCGATATTGCGATAGGTATATCGGACAGCGGCGTGGGTATGAGCGAGGCGTTTATCGCAAACCAGTTATTCAAGCCCTTTGAATCGAGCAAGGATGGCGGCTTTGGCATTGGTGCCTATGAAGCCCGCGCCCTTGCCATTTCAATGGGCGGGCAATTGCGGGTGGAAAGCCGGTTGGGCAAGGGATCGCATTTCACCCTGCTATTGCCAGCCACGCTTAATGGCGATGGCATAAATGATGATATGGAAGAGGCAGCATGATGGCAGAAGCAAAACCGAAATTACTGATCGTCGAGGATGATCTTGGCCTACAGAAACAGCTGAAATGGTCGTATGAGAGTTTCAATGTCATCTGCGCGTCGAACCGGGAAGAGGCAATGAATCTTTTGCGGTCGGAGGAACCCGATGTGGTGACATTGGACCTTGGCCTGCCGCCCGATCCCGATGGTGTAACCGAAGGGTTCAAAGCGCTTGATGAAATGTTGAAGCTGAAACCTGATACCAAAATCATTGTTGCATCGGGGCATGGCGCACGCGAAAGCGCGATGCGGGCGATTTCTGCAGGCGCATGGGATTTTTACCAAAAGCCAGTTGATATTGATGAATTGCACCTGATCGTCAAACGCGCCTTTCATGTCCGCGAATTGGAATTGCAGAATGAAAAGGCGATGATGGCGCCGGCCAAAGGCGAAATGCTGTTGGGATCTATCATCACTGGCGCGCCCGAAATGTTAAAAATTGCGCGGACCATCGAACGGGTGGCATCGACGGGTGTTTCGGTGATGCTGCTGGGTGCAAGCGGAACGGGCAAGGAACTGCTTGCCCGCGGGTTACATGATTGCAGCGACCGGCGGGAAAAGCCCTTTGTGGCGATTAACTGCGGCGCTATTCCAGAAAATTTGCTGGAATCGGAGCTTTTCGGTCATGAAAAGGGCGCGTTTACCGGCGCAGTTAAAACCACAGAGGGTAAGATTGAACTGGCCGATGGCGGCACATTGTTTCTGGATGAAGTGGGTGACATTCCCCTGCCGCTTCAGGTTAAATTGCTGCGCTTCTTGCAGGAACGGGTGATTGAACGCATTGGCGGGCGCAAGGGGATTCCCGTTGATGTCCGCGTGGTGTGCGCAACGCATCGGAATTTGAACAAGATGATCGCCGAGCAGTCATTCCGCGACGATCTTTTTTACCGTCTCGCCGAAATCACTGTCAATATCCCGCCGCTTAATGAACGCACGGGCGATGCGGTGCTGCTGGCTAAGCATTTCCTGAACCGATTTGCGCAGGAAATGAACCCCGGCGTAAAAGGCTTTGCCGGCTCGGCGCTGACCGCGATTGACCAATGGGACTGGCCGGGCAATGTCCGCGAGTTGGAAAACCGGATCAAACGGGCGGTCATCATGACCGAAGGTAAATTTGTTACTGCCGAAGATCTGGAATTTTCGGATGAGGAAGAAGATTTGCTGCTCAACCTGAAAGCCGCGCGGGAACAGGCGGACCGGCGGGCAATCAAACGGGCAATTTCGCGCACCGAGGGCAATATATCAAACGCCGCGAAATTATTGGGGATCAGCAGGCCGACTTTATACGACCTGCTCAAACAATATGAACTTCAGATATAGAGACAGGGCCATTGTAAAACGCGAAAGCCGGTCCGAAAAATTTGTCCGCAAATTTTCGGAGCTTCGCAGGCCTGTACTTATCGGCTTTGGCGGGCTGGTGTCGCTGGCGCTGTTATTTGCCATAGGGTCCATTTTGCTGCGTGAGCGCGGTCAGGCAGCGGCAGAGGCGGCTTTTGCGCGGGCCGAGGATCATTATGCGGCAAAAGAATACCGGGCTGCGCGCGTGGAGTTGATGAATGCAGTCAAGGCCAGCCCGAATTGGACGCCTGGCTTAATTGCGCAGGCCAATGTCGCGCTGGAGCTGTTTGACGGCCAAACAGCGAAAACCGCGCTTGAACACGCGGTCGTTGCAGGGGCGAAGCAGGTTGATCTGCAACATTTGCTCGGCCAGGCGCTGTGGATGACCGGGGATAGCGAACGGGCAGAAATATTGCTTTCTGACGAAGCGATACCCGATGCCAAACGCGGCTATGCGCTGCGCGTGTTGGGGCGGCTCTATTCGGAACGCGGCGATTATGATCTGGCACGCGATACTTTTGAACAAGCGCTGAAATATGCACCGGACGATAGCAGGCTATGGACTGAAATCGCACGCTTCCGTTTTGTCTATGCCGACCATGAAGGCGCGATTGCCGCGTCGGATAAAGCGGTGGCGCTTGACGGGCAAGATGTACGGGCCATTGAATTTCGCGGTCAATGGTGCGTTCGCAATATGGCCTGACCGCATCGCTGCCTTGGTTTGAACGAGGCCTGTCGATTAACGCGGATGATATACCCTTGCTGGAGGAATATGCGGTCACGCTGGGCGAATTGGGCCGTAACCGCGATATGTTGATGCAGGCGCGAAAGATTTTGGCGCTGAACAGCAAAAATGGCCGTGCTTATTATATGCAAGCGGTCATCGCCGCCCGGGCGGGGGATTATGGGCTGGCACAGCGTATATTAAGCGTGGCTGGATCGGCGATTAACGAGACACCGGGCGCGATGCTGGTATCGGCGGTGGCGGAATATGAACTGGGCAATTTTAACAAGTCCGCCGATATATTGGACCGGCTGTCGGCGATGCAGCCGGGCAATATGCAGGTCCGGCGTCTGCTTGCGCGGGCGAAGCTGCGTGCGGGAAGCAATCTGGATGCGCTTGATATTATCCAGCCGCTGCTGTCCAGCGGCGCTCCTGATAGCTATGATGCGTTGATCGCGGCGCGGGCCTTTGAACTGGAGGGTGACCGGCAAAAAGCCGCTGAGGGACTATCCGCCTCGTCGCTGCCTGTCATTCGGGGAACCAAGCCGTTGCCGCAGCAAATGTCCGTCACAGCCGCCGCCGACGGGGCGCAGCGCAACCCCGGCGATGCCCGCTATGTCATTCCCTATATCCGCGCGCTGCTGTTACAGGGTAATGTGGGGCAAGCAATGGCACAGGCCAAGGGGTTGCAAGCGCGTAATCCCGGTGTTGCTGATTCGCACATTCTGGTCGGTGATGTCGCCGCAGCCGCAGGCGATTATCGCGCGGCATCGGTCAATTATGACCGGGCGCGTCAGATTGAATTCAGCGAAAATGTCATGTTGCGGCTGGTCGACAGCTATCGCCGTATCGGCAAGGCGAAGGAGGCGAATGAGGCGCTTGCCGCGTTCATGTATTTCAATCCCAATAATTTGTCGGCGCAGCGGCTGACGGCGTATCTGTTCATCGACGATGCACGTTGGGCCGACGCATTGCCACTGTTGCTGCAATTGCGGGCCCGTGTGGGCTATAATGACAGCATTTTGAACGTTAATATTGCCCGCGTCTATTCCGGGCTGAATCGCCACGATGAGGCGGTGTTTAATGCCGGTGCAGCCTATAAAATCGACCCCGCCAATCCGCTGGTCACCCTGATTTATGGACAGGTGCTGTTAAAATCCGGTCGGCGGCCCAAGGCGGCGTTGGAATTGTTTGAAAAAGCCGATGCGCTGATCCCCGGCAACAGCGAAGTTGCGACCGGGTTAAAGGCGGCAAAGGCGGCCTATAAAAAAGCGGGCTGATCGCCCACTGATCAATTGATTGGCCGTAAAATCGAACAGATTTTATGCACCATGGAAACGGATTTTCCGATTTGCTGCTTACCGAAGATCAAAATAGGCGCTTATCGGTATTTGCCGATCCGCGCATTATTGACCTGAGTGGTAATAGAAAAAAATTGCAGAAGAAGGAAAGTATTACAGCCGCTATATCGCGCACATTCTAACATGAGAGAGTTTGCACAATATCGGATACACAATGATAATAGTGGTGAGCCCTGCTGGATTCGAACCAGCGACCTACTGATTAAAAGTCAGTTGCTCTACCGACTGAGCTAAGGGCCCTAGCGCATTCATTCTGCATCGAATGCGTTTGAGAGCGCTTCCCCTAATTGGCTGCGGCCCGCCGGTCAACCCGCTTTGCGCGATTTATACGCTGAAAATGATGTTTTATTTGTAATCCGCCAATAGGATCGCGCCAATTTGCCGCTATTTCAGCGGATGGTTGCAAAACAAAGCGGCGTGATTGCATTTCTGGATGCGGTATGATTAGCGCCGGATGGTCACTGCTCCAAATTCCGCCCGACCATAAAATTATATCAATATCAAGCACTCTGGCCCGCCATTTCTGGCCACTGTCCCGTCTGCCAAAATGATGTTCCAACGACTTGATCCGGTACAAAAGCTGCGGCGGGGATAGGGTCGTTACAATTATCGCCGCCGCATTGGCATAGCGGCGCAGCGAAGGGCCGAGCGGAAGGCTGCGGAGGATTGATGATCGGTCAAAAAGGCTGATATCACTCATCTCCAACGCGTCAAAAGCATGGGCAATAACGCGCTCCGGCCCGCCAATAAGCGGGTGCCGCCGGTTGGAACCCAAGGCAAGCAGGTAGAGATATTCTGGCGCTACTGGCATGGCGATGCCCTATCCCATAATATCGGCGGCAGAAAAGCTTTATTTGCCGCGATAGGCGTCTGGCATCCACCCGCGGGTGATCACCACCTTGTCACCGACACGCACATTTTTGAACAAAGTGCGGGCAAATTCCAAAGGCACGCCAATACAGCCATGGGTTGCGGATTCGTCGTCCACTTCCGCGCCGTGAATAGCAACGCCTTTCCATGTCAGGCGCAGATTATAGGGCATAGGCGCATTGTCATAGGTGCTGCTGTAATGATCGGCGTCTTTTTCCAATATTGGAAAGGTGCCGGTTGGCGTTTCATAATTTTCCCAGCCACGGGTGATAACCGCCCGGCCAATTTCAACGCCGCCACGATAGACGTAAATCTGTTCTTCTTTCAAATCGACAACGATTTCGGCGCGCGCGCGCGGCGCCCCGCTTTCATCCCAGAAATAGTCCCCATAATAAAGCGGCGCATCCAGTTCTGCTATGGTATGGACACGCGGAACCGCTCCTGTTGACGCGGGCAGGGCCAGAGCCGAAGCAAGCAGGATGGCACGGGCAACGGAATTGAAAATAATCGATTTTTTCATGGCCACATCCTTTCCATTAAGGCTGAGTGTTGCATGGCAAACTCTTATGCCAAAGGCCAGAAGCGATCCCGGCCCGCCCCAAAGCGAGACAAGGATTAGCATATTATTAACGCTATTTGGAGAGGCGATGTTAAGGATGTTAGGTGAAGACTGCCCCTAAATATCTTCGCTTAGGCGGCGATAAAGATCGGGCCTTCGGTCCCGGAAAAAGCCCATGCTGGCACGGTGCTTTGCCGCGATGTCCAGATCAAATGTTGCGCTTAATATTCCCGTTTCCTTGTCGTCGAGATCACAGACAATATCGCCTTTTTCATTGGCGATAAAGCTGGTACCATAAAAAATCTGCGCCGGGCCGCCATGTTCGCTCTCGCTTCCTATGCGGTTGGCGGCGATGACCGGCATCGCATTGCTGACCGCATGGCCGGTCATCGCGCGGCGCCACATATGGCGCGTGTCGAGATCGGGTTCTTCGGGTTCAGTTCCGATGGCGGTGGGATAGAATAGCAATTCTGCGCCCATTAAGGCCATGGCGCGGGCGCATTCGGGATACCATTGGTCCCAGCATATACCGACGCCGATCCGTGTGCCGAACACATCCCAGACACGAAAACCACTATTGCCCGGGCGGAAATAATATTTTTCTTCATAGCCGGGGCCGTCGGGAATATGGCTTTTGCGGTAAACGCCGATAATCTCGCCCGATGCATCAATCATGGCGAGCGCGTTGTAATGATGCGGCCCGTCGCGTTCGAAAAAACTCGTTGGAATGGCGACACACAATTGGCGGGCGAGTTTTGCCATGGCGATAACCGATGGATGTTCGCCTGTTGGGCGGGCGAGTGCGAACAGTTCTTCGCTCTCGCTCTTGCAGAAATAGGGCGAAGAAAATAATTCGGGCGGCAGGATGATCTGCGCTCCACCCTGTGCCGCCTGCGATACTAGATCGCTGACGGCTTCGATATTTTCGGCCTCCGCGCCGCCCAAAGGCAGCTGCAGCGCGGCAACAGTTACCGTTCGGGACATTTATCCGCGCTTTTTGAACAATAATGTCATCCGATCGGATTCGCCAATGGCTTCATATTTGGCTTTGTCGGTATCTTTTTGGCCAAAACAGGCGGCAGGGTCCAAACGCCGTCTGGGTAATTTTTCAAATCTTTTGGATTGGCATTGATTTCCGAGCTTTCCACCAAATCAAAGCCGTGCATGGCGAATAAGGCAATCACATCGGATTGCCGCAAATATCCTTTGGTTCCGTTGGTCCATTCATAGCCCGCGCCTTCGTCTGCGCGGTGCTGCACCACGCCGATCATGCCATCATTGGACAAAATCGAACGCAGATTGCGAATTTCGCTATCGGCGCGGTTGCCATTCGTCAAACCGTGCAACGAACGGAAGATGAAGATGCGGTCCACAGTTCCCATTATATCGGCGGGGACTTCATCGCTTTCAAAAGCGAGTATCTTGCTGGCATCGACGCCCGTTTCCTTGGCGGCGGTGGTTGGAAATTCCTGCTGCCATGCCTTGGCCCGTGCTTCGCGTGCTGGGTCTGAAAAGCTTTGCGTGCCAGTATCACCGCCTATCGCTATATAGCGCCCCTGATCCTGCACATAGGGGGCGAGTATGCGCGTATACCATCCGCCGCCCGGGGCATATTCGGCAACGGTCAAATCGGGAGCAAGCTGAAAAAATTTTAACGTCTGCCCCGGATGGCGATATGGGTCGCGGGTCTTATCTTCTTTACGAATGTCGGCGTTTAGAATTTCGATCAGCGCATTGTCCAATACGGGGATATTGTTATCCGCTTGTTTATGATCATCGGCAACAGCAACAGCCGGAAGCATGAAGGCCAAGGCAGAAGCGGCGAGGGCGGTTTTCAAATGCTGTTTCATGGGGGGTCTCCTCTTAATCTAATTGCCTCTATATGGGGCTGGTCATGGATTAAAGCAACGGCACTTGCTGACTGGCACAATGAAAGCTGCCGCCGCCGGTTAATATGGCATTGGCAGGCAGGCCGATGACACGCCTAGTTGGAAATAACGAAGCCAGCGCCGACAGCGCCGCGTCATCATATTCGCCGCCATAAATCGGCATCACTACAACGCTATTGCCGATGTAGAAATTCATATAGCTGGCGGGCACAATCTCGCTATCCTGTTCAAAGCGGCCCACCGAAGGGATCAAGGTTACTTGGCAACCAAATTTTTCGGCACGCTGACGGGCGTCTTCATAAATGGCGGCATTGGGATCATCGCTGCCACTGGCTGCGGGTATCACCAAATGGCCGGGCGCTACAAACCGGGCAAGATTGTCGATATGGCCGTCTGTATGGTCGTTCAAAAGACCATCGCCCAGCCATAGCAGTTTATTGATCCCTAAATCCCTCTGTAACCGCGCTTCAATGTCATCCCGGTTTAGGCCCGGATTACGGTTGGGATTGAGCAGGCAATCGGTTGTGGTTACGGCAAGGCCTTGTCCATCAACATCAATTGAGCCGCCCTCCAATATCCAGTCGCATGGTGCGATTTCAAACCCGCGTGCTTGGCAAGATGTTCGCCAATTCCTTGATCACCATCATAATGATACCGGTCCCCCCATCCGTTAAATCCAAAATTACGAGCCCATTGCCGCGTGCCATCGGAGACAATGATACAGGCTGTATCGCGCAGCCAGACATCACCTATATGGAATTGTTCGACATGAACGCCGGGCACAGTCATCTCGCTGGCGAAAAAAGCGGCCTCGCTGTTTCCAGCGATCAAAAAAACGCTTTCGCCCGCGCCATCATCATGCACAGCATTGGCAAAGGCAGCCATTTGGCGCTGCGCCTCTGCAAGCGGCGGACCCCAGGCATTTTCATGGCTGGGAAAGCCGATCCACACTTCTTTGTGCGCAGCCCATTCGGCGGGCATCCGAAAAATCATGGCGGGTAACCTTTACCAGATATGCAGGCTATTTTTCGGCCCGGCTCTTATCCCTTATGGCGCGGAACTCATCACCTTCATTCCAATTGGGCCAGCTGTCCGTCATCGCCAGCATCCGGCCAACACGGTAATAAAGGCGCAGATCAGCCATGACCCCGGACCAGTCCCAATTGGGATCATATTCATCTTTTGGCCCGTGATAGCGGTTTTCGGTATAGTCCTTGGCAAGTGCGGAACCGGCCTTTGTGCCGCCATTGACCAGATCCTCGCCGCCTTCAAAATAGACCATAGGAACGCCCAGCTTGGCAAAGCTGAAATGGTCGGAGCGGTAGTAAAAACCCTTTTCTGGCGTGGGTTCGGCATCGGGCGAGCGGCCCTCCTGCTTGGCCGCGGCTTCGACAAAGGCGTCCAACTGCGATTTGCCTTTGCCAATAACGGTCAGGTTTTTGGCCGGTCCTGCCATGGAAAAAGCGTCCATATTTACGCCGCCTGCTGTTTTCGATAGGGGATAGACCGGATTTTCGGCATAATATTTCGATCCCAATAGCCCGCTTTCCTCTGCGGTTACCGCAAGAAAAATGATCGAACGGTCGGGCGCACCTTGCGTTTTAAAAGCTTCGGCTAACGCGACGAGCGCAGCGGTTCCGGTCGCATTATCCACCGCGCCGTTGCAAATATCATCGCCATCAGGTGCAGCGGTGCAGCGGCCCAAATGGTCCCAATGCGCGGTATAAAGCACATATTCGTCTGGCCGTTTTGCACCCTTCAATATGCCTATGACATTTTTGCTGTTCTTTTTGGCAAAGTCATTGTCAAAGCTGAGCGAAGCTTTCACCCCCAAATCAATGGCCTTAAACCCTTTCTGTTTGGCGGCGGCCATGGCTTTGGTCAAATCTTGGCCAGAGGCAGCGAATATTTTTTCCGCTGTGCTTTTTTGGATCCAGCCATTGGCCTTGGTTTGATCTGCGCCGCCATTTTCGGTTTGGGCATAGAATTGCGGGCCGGTCCAGCTTGATTCGACAACATTCCAGCCATAGGCGGCGGGTGCCTCGTCATGGATGATCAGCGCCGCTGCCGCGCCCTGCCGCGCGGCTTCTTCATATTTATAGGTCCAGCGGCCATAATAAGTCATTGCCCGGCCGCCAAATTCGCCGTCTAGGCTTTCGGTGCCAAAATCGGGATCATTGACCAGAATGACAACGGTTTTGCCCTTTACATCCAACCCTTCATAGTCATTCCACCCTTTTTCCGGGGCATTGATGCCATAGCCGACAAAGACCATATCGCTGTCTTTAAGGTCAATTTTCCCCTGTTCCTGATAGGTGACCGCAACGAAATCTGTGCGTTCGGCAAAGCTCATCACTGTGCCGTCTTTACCCGTTACTGTCAGCGGCGATGTGTTCTTGGCGCTGATTTCAACCAAGGGGACATCCTGAAACCAGCTATTGCCATTACCCGGTTCCAACCCGGCCGCTTTGAATTTTTGGGTCAGATAGGCGATGGTTTTTTCCTC
Organism: Sphingomonadales bacterium; assembly: GCA_012032285.1. Classification (GTDB taxonomy): domain Bacteria; phylum Pseudomonadota; class Alphaproteobacteria; order Sphingomonadales; family Sphingomonadaceae; genus Sphingorhabdus_B. The sequence goes on along the minus strand of JAAURJ010000064.1, from coordinate 1,025 downwards.
TCCCGCTGTGCCCGGTGCGCGGCCTTCAAAATCGTCGGAGGACAATGTTTGCGTAACCTCCTTCATCGTCGCTTCGCTCATTTCCGGAACGGTCACTTCAGGCAAGGCAGAGGCCGCCATATCGCTATCGACTTTTTTACACGCGCAAAGCGCAAGGGCGGGGATCAGGGCCAAATAGATTAAACGCATTCATGCTCTCCAATTATTCATTCATCCGTTTTGGCAGAGCAGCCGCGGCCTTGCAAGCGCACAAAAAAAAGGCGGCCATCATGGGCCGCCTTTCCTTAATAGCTATCTGTAGGGATCAGAATGCTGCGCCAACGCCAACGCCGACAAAGTTAATGTCGGTTCCGTCCAGCAATATACGGCGATATTCCAGCTTGCCGTAGATATAGTCGTTCAGTTTCTGTTGGAAACCGGCACCAACATAAGCTTCTTCCTCGCCGGACGCAAAACCGACGCCGCCCAGAGCATAAAGCTTGCCTTTATCGCTTACTTTTACGCCGCCGCGTGCGCCAACGCTCCACAGCACTTCAGTGCCGTCGGCCAAAACTTTGTCCATGCCAAGATCGACGCCAGCAAATGCTGCGTCGCCCAAATCAAAATCATATCCTGCGCCGAGACCTGCAAAAGCTTCTTCTCCGCCATCGGCAAAAGCAATGCCCCCGCGGGCTTCAACGCGGCCTTCACCGGCCATTGCGGGAGAGGCAGCCATTGCACATACTGCAACAGCAGTGATAAGCAGTTTTTTCATATTATATCCTTTGTTTTTTAGCACTGCACTTATGCAGCAATGCGCAAATAATATTCATTTTCTGAATATCAAGTTTACAATGCATTCAGAAAGGCGATTATCCCCTTTCCATACGTAGAATATTCTGCTATATAATGGCTTATGACAAAGCCACAAAACATCGCTCAGTTCTTCAAACAGTTTCCAGAATGATGAAACCTGCCTAAACCATACTTGTTTGAAACCCGCTTCCGGCCAAGGCTATGGAATGCCCCCTCATGCGAACGCCGCC
>JAAURJ010000063.1 GCA_012032285.1 Sphingomonadales bacterium | reverse complement strand
CGCAATCATCGCCCAAACGCTGTCACTCAGTTCCTGTCGATCCATCCATGCTGACCTCCATTCCAGCCAGCAGCTTGAATCACATAATCAGCTCAATGGGAATCCTGAATGTCAACACGACCTAGGGCTGTTTCCGTAATTTCTTCAACCGAATTTCTATTTGCATTTTTAATTCGGAGAGCCATTTTTCACTAGCGGCCGGATTGAATGCGTCAATTGGCTGATGGCCTTTGCTTCGGTTGCATGGTTTACAGGCAATAACAAGATTGGGCAGATGGGAATTACCGCCCAAGGCAATGGGTTCAATATGGTCTATTGTCCATAGGTCTGCTTCTTGCCCTTTTAATTCCTTATGACAATAGAAACAGTTACCGCCATGTATTTTCATCGCGCTGCGTAATGCTTTTTCAGCGCCGCAGGCTGCCGCAGTTGAACCAGCAATCTGAAACAGCATTGGACCTTGAGGACTGTGCATTTTTATCGGAACTATGGCGCGATAGGGTAAATCATCTGTCCAGTGACTGTTCCCAGAAAAATCATGATGAACAGGGATTTTTATCTGCATATTCATATTTATCAGCTATTATAAATTGCTTAATAAATGGCTGACAATATAAAAATCACTCGCCCTTTCCAAATAGATAGCGTCCGGTTTGACGGTATGAAAAACAAATATAGCTGCCAATACCGTGCCAAGGCAGGCAGCGAATAGGTCAAATGGGGAGAATTGCTGCTGCGCCATCGGCCAGTTGACCGGAGTGCCCGTGCCGTAAAAATACATGGCGAGCGTCATACCCATTAGGATCAGGCGGACTTCTGTGGGTCCGCCGCCAAAATAAGTGAGCCGCATAATACCGAATATCTTGGCCGAAATAAATGTATGAATAGACAGCAACAAATAGCCGCACAGTCCGGCAAAGGCCGTATCCATTCGCATATAGGGGCTTAAACCCATGCCAATGATCAGCAGGCTGTTGGCCAGCGCATCAAGGCTATGGTCGATAAAATAGCCATAATTGGGCCGTTCAATTTTACGGTAACGCGCGATGCTGCCATCAAGCGAGTCGCCAAACCAGTTCAGGCTATATCCGATCAGGGACAGGAACAGCCATTCGGCCGCAAAATTGCTCAATATATAACCCAGCGAGGCCATCACCGCGCCTACAAAACCTATGCCGGTCAATATATCTGGCGTCATCCAAAGCGGCAGGCGGGCGCAAAGCCAATTCAGCAACCGCCGCTCCAGCTTCGCCGTCAGATTATCCTGAATTCTTATGGGGGCATCCATCGGAACTTACGCCTTTCAGCAAAAAACGGTCCATTGCGCCTCTATTGGCAGAGCGGCAAGTGAAAAAGTATAAGCCTGCGGTGGTCCGGTAGATTGTCATTGATGGGCCTTAAAGGAACAGCTACCCGCACATTATGGATGTAGCTGCGCCCCATTATCCGCAAAATAAAGCATGGAGCCATGAGCTGGGCGCGACCATAAAGCTTGCCTGGCCGCTCATCTGCACCAATTTGACCATGGCGATGATCGGGGCAACCGATGTTTTGATGATCGGCTGGCTCGGACCGGCACAGCTTGCGGCGGCATCGCTGGGGTTTAACCTTGCCATGCTGTTATCCATATTCTCCATGGGGCTGGTCACCGCATCCTCCCCAATGATGGCGAGCGAGCTTGGCCGCAAACCGCATAGCGTGCGCGATATACGGCGGACATTCCGGCAATCCTTATGGTCGGCGGTGATCATCTGTATACCGATTTGGGCGATATTGTGGAACAGCGGGGCCCTGCTTTTGCTTTTGGGACAGAAACAAGAGCTGGCCGCGCAGGCGCAGCTATATGTCCGCGCCTATATGTGGTCGATATTGCCCTTTTTATGGGTGCTTGCGGCGCGCAATTTCCTGTCGGCGCTGGAAAAACCAATATGGTCGCTGATTATCGGGGTGGCGGGCGTTATCGCCAATGCGGTTTTTAACTATGGCCTGATCTTTGGTAACTTCGGCCTTCCGCAGCTGGGCGTGGTGGGGGCAGGGATTGGCAGTATACTTGCCAACCTCTTCATGTTTCTGTGCATGATAACGGTCATATGTTGGCACAGGGATTTTCGCCGTTACCGCTTATTTGGCCGTTGGTGGCGCAGCGATTGGCCGCGTTTCATCGAAATGTGGCGGCTGGGATTGCCCATTGCGGTATCATTTGGGTTGGAAGGCGGGGTTTTTTCTGTCGCTGTCATGCTGATGGGCTGGATCAGTGTTGAGGCGGTGGCCGCCCATGCCATTGCGCTGCAAATCGCATCCTTGTCCTTCATGGTGCCAATGGGTCTGGGGCAAGCGGCAACGGTCCGTGTCGGTATTGGCCATGGCCGAAAGGATGCGGCTATGATCCATAGGGCGGGATGGACAAGTTTTGTTTTGGGCACTGGATTTATGGCTCTTATGGCGGCGCTATTATGGCTGTTTCCGCAGCAGTTAATTTCGATATTTTTAAAAGATGCGGCGGACGATCCTGCGGTGGCCGCATTGGCGGTACAATTTCTGGCGGTGGCGGCACTGTTTCAGATTGTCGACGGGGCGCAGGTTGTGGGGCAAGGAATGCTGCGCGGGCTGCATGATACAAGGATGCCGATGTTCATCGCTGCTTTTGGCTATTGGGTGGTGGGTATTGGCGTTGGGGCTTGGCTCGCGTTTCGGGCAGGATGGGGCGGGGTTGGCATCTGGACAGGGCTTGCCACCGGGCTTGCTATTGTGGCGTTGTTGATCCTTTTACGCTGGACGATGCGGGCGCGGTTGGGGCTGCTGCCGGATTTGCCTTAAAAGGGCAATATCCCGTCATATTGCGCCAATGGCGGTGCACCTGTTACCGCAACGCCGCTGCGCAGAAGGAAAATATGCTTGACGATTTCCGCCTGTTGCTCAAGCCCATATTGTTCCAGCCGCCAGCCCGGTTTGAGGCTATAATCATAGCGGCAGAATGGATGCCGTTTCAGCGGCAGGAATATGCCTTTTTGATGTTGCCACACATGGGTCATTTCATGGATGAACAACCCTTGCAATGACAGGCGCTGATCACAAAAATCGTCGCAAAATAAATCGCCATCGGGATGGAACCACAAATGGCCGTCTGGGGCCATGGTGATCCGGCGCGGTTGGAACCACCACCATTTGCGTCTGTGTATACGTACTTTTTCAAGGTCGATTGCATCATTAAAAACCGACCGGACCAGCGCGGTTTCACGCGCCGTTAAAGCCCTTCCCGATGGATGCGCCCCGAACATGGGTCAGGTGACTTTCTTGCGCTCATCAGGAATAGTGCCGTCTGCTTCCTCGACAATCGCATTGACCAAAATGCGGTCACCGTTGGAGAAAATATATTCGGTTTCCATTTCCCCCAAACGCCGGGCGCGAAGGTTTACGCCCCATATCATGACGTGTTTGCCGCCTTTTTTGAATTCGACCTTTGACCGCGCGGCAACCGGTATACTGGTCAGCGGGGTCATTGTCATCATGCCGGTTTTGGGATCTTTGCCGCTTTCATGTATTTCCGACCGGATGATGGACGGCGACACCACGCGTAACAGTTTTACATCCTCTGTCCCGCCATGCACAGTAAAATAAAGCGCGGACGGATTGCTATCGACAGGGGATAACACCAAAACGGCCTGATCCACGCGCAATTTGGGCGGGTCGCCGCAAGCGTTTAATGCCATGGCCAATGCCGCAGCCACTGCTAATTTCATTGCCTTATGAGCCTGTTTCATTGCGGTACCAAATTCCTGTCTAAAAAAGGGGCATCTGTAAATTTTATTCTATCTAGGAAGCTCAATCTCTTGTGCCAAGCAATTTGTCTCTTATATCGCGTCTGAAACATGGGCAGATTATGGCCCATGTCCCGGGAACGATAGGGTGCCTGATGGGCCTTTCGGCAAAGGGGTTGTTTGATTTTATAGTGAAATATCGGGGTAAGATATAAATGGCTAAAGTTATTGGCATTGATTTGGGAACTACCAACAGTTGCGTCGCTGTGATGGACGGCGGCAAACCCAAGGTTATCGAAAATGCGGAAGGCGCCCGTACAACGCCGTCTATCGTCGCTTTGCAAAAGATGGTGAGCGCCTGATTGGGCAGCCCGCCAAGCGGCAGGCGGTGACCAATCCGGAAAGCACGATTTTTGCGGTAAAGCGCCTGATCGGCCGCCGCTTCGATGATCCGATGACCAAAAAAGATATGGAGCTGGTTCCTTATAGCATCGTTAAGGGCAAAAATGGCGACGCATGGGTGGAAGCGGGCGGAGAAAAATATTCGCCATCGCAAATCTCCGCATTCACTTTACAAAAGATGAAGGAAACCGCCGAAAGTTATCTGGGTGAAACGGTAACACAGGCCGTGATCACGGTGCCCGCTTATTTCAATGATGCCCAGCGGCAAGCAACGAAGGATGCGGGCCAGATTGCGGGTCTAGAAGTCCTGCGCATTATCAACGAGCCGACAGCGGCGGCGCTGGCATATGGCCTTGATAAGGATGAGAATAAAACCATCGCGGTTTATGACCTTGGCGGCGGTACATTTGATATTTCCATCCTGGAAGTGGGCGACGGCGTTTTTGAGGTCAAATCGACCAATGGCGACACTTTCCTAGGCGGTGAGGATTTTGACAGCAAGCTGGTCCAGTTTCTGGCGGCTGATTTCAAAAAGGCGGAAAGCATTGACCTGACTCAGGATAAGCTGGCGTTGCAACGTTTGAAGGAAGCGTCGGAAAAGGCAAAGATTGAGCTGTCTTCGGCGCAGTCAACCGAGGTCAACCTGCCTTTTATCACCGCCGATCAAAATGGCCCGAAACATCTGGTAAAAACCATCACCCGCGCCGATCTTGAAAAGCTGGTTGAGGATTTGATTAAGCGCACTTTAGAGCCCTGTAAAAAGGCGATTGCCGATGCGGGTATCAAGGCTTCTGAAATTGACGAGGTCGTCATGGTGGGCGGGATGACCCGTATGCCCAAAGTGCGCGAAGTGGTGAAAAACTTCTTTGGCAAAGAACCGCATACCGGTGTGAACCCGGATGAGGTTGTTGCCATGGGCGCGGCCATTCAGGCAGGCGTGCTTCAGGGTGATGTCAAGGATGTATTGCTGCTCGACGTTACGCCGCTTTCGCTTGGTATTGAAACGCTGGGCGGTGTGTTTACCCGCATGATTGACCGCAACACCACTATCCCGACGAAGAAGAGCCAAGTTTACTCCACCGCCGATGATAACCAAAATGCGGTGACTATTCGTGTGTTCCAAGGCGAACGGGAAATGGCAGCGGACAATAAATTGCTGGGTAATTTCGACCTTGTTGGCATTCCGCCCGCTCCGCGCGGCGTTCCGCAAATTGAGGTGACATTTGACATTGACGCCAATGGCTTGGTCAGTGTGACCGCAAAGGATAAGGGCACTGGCAAAGAACAACAGATCAAGATTCAGGCGTCGGGCGGGCTTTCCGATGCGGATATTGACCAAATGGTTCAGGATGCCGAAAAATTCGCCGATGAAGATAAAAAACGCCGGGCATCGGCGGAGGCGAAGAATAATGCAGAAAGCCTGGTCCACACAACCGAGAAGCAGCTGGAAGAACATGGCGATAAAATTGACGCTGGTTTGAAAGGCGAGATCGAGGCGGCAGTAGCCGAAACCAAAACCGCAATCGAAGGCGGCGATGCCGATGCGATGACCGAAAAAGCGGGGGCATTGGCGCAGGTGGCGATGAAGCTGGGCGAAGCAATCTACAAGGATGAGCAAGCCAAAGCTGCATCAGGTGAGGGTGAAGCGGAAGCTGCGCCCGCCGATGACAATGTTGTGGACGCGGAATTTTCGGAAGTCGATGAAGACGCCGAAGCCAAGAAAGACTGAATGTGACTATTCGCCGTCACCCGCTTTTCAAATCGGGTGACGGCCATAAAAATGGGGACAATCGGTCATGAGTGTCGACATAGACTATTATGAACTGCTTGAGGTAGAACGGTCGGCGGATGATAAAACGCTGAAATCCGCCTATCGCCGCATCGCCATGCAATGCCATCCTGACCGCAATCCCGGCGATGCGCACGCCGAAGCGAAGTTTAAGGCGGTCAACCAAGCCTATGATTGCCTGAAAGACCCGCAAAAGCGGGCGGCCTATGACCGCTTTGGCAAAGAGGCCTATGAAAATGGCGGAGCAGGAGGCTTTGGCGGCGGAGCAGGAGCGCAGGGCTTTGGCGATTTTGCCGATATTTTCGAAAGCTTTTTCGGCGGCGGAACGGGTGGTGGTCGCGGCCGCGGTCCGGCACGCGGGGCCGATTTGCGCTATGATATGGAAATCGGGCTGGATGAAGCATTTCATGGTAAGAGCGCGGAAATTGCAATTGATGTTGCCGTACAATGCGGCGATTGTAGCGGTTCGGGAGCGACATCGGGTTCCGGTTCGCGTAGCTGTTCCATGTGCGCGGGCCATGGTAAGGTGCGTGCGCAGCAGGGATTTTTCGTGGTCGAACGCACTTGTCCGACCTGCCATGGCAGGGGAGAGGTGATTGAAGATCCCTGCCGCAAATGCCGCGGAGAGGGCCGGGTCGATGAGCGCAAAACCATCAGCATTGATGTACCCCCCGGCGTGGATGAAGGCACGCGCATTCGTGTCGCCGGTAAAGGCGAAGCCGGGCCGCGTGGTGCGGCGGCAGGCGATCTTTATATCTTCATCCATGTTTCCCGCCATGCGATGTTCGAACGCGATGGAACAACGCTGTTCTGCCGCGCTCCGATTAGCTTTACCAGGGCGGCCTTGGGCGGGGAGATTGAAATTCCTGGGCTGGACGGCGAAAAGCATATCATTGCCATTCCCGCGGGCATTCAATCGGGCAAACAATTGCGCCAGCGCGGTGCCGGTATGCCGGTGCTACAGGGGCGCGGACGCGGCGATATGGTGATTCAGATCGACGTTGAAACGCCAACCAAGCTGACCGCACGGCAAAAGGAATTGCTTTGCGAATTCCGCGAAACCGAAACCGGTGAGGAATGTCCTCAATCGCGCGGCTTTTTTGACAAAGTTAAAGGTATTTGGGACGAGCTTACCGATTGATTTAGACAATGTGTTTTCATCAATCCGGTATCCAGCTGAGCCGGTAATGAACCAGCACACCGTCATGATCGGATAAGCATTGCCGCCCACGCACGGCAAATCCGCGTGCGTCAACGGGTGTGAAGATATTTTCAAGAAGCAGCGCCTTCACTCTCACTCTGTCTCCATGGCACCATCCCTGCCAATCCTGATGCTGTAGAGGCTGATCGGGCGGGACAGTGTTGTTTTTGAAGGAGCAGCAATCGGCGTTGGGACAGTAAAAATAGATCAGCTCCCCTGCTGTGCGCGGATCATGTTCGCCGCCAAAATCATAACCGCGTATATGCTCAATGCGGGGCGGCGAATCCTTTATATTAAAATCTCCGCCAAAGATGAAAGGAGCGTCTCTGCGCCAATGTTTTTGTGAGAACTCTGCGGCTTGGCGGAATTGCAATTGATGCGCCTGTAACGAACGTTGTGACGTGACCCCGGACGCGCCGCGCGAATTTAAATGGGTGTTAAAGACCTGCACACAGTCGGGAAGTCCGTTTATATCAATATCCGCCCACATCACGCCTTTATTCGCGCCGCTGTCGAACCCGGCGCAGGCCCCGTCGAAAAAAGGCTCCATATGCTTGGCAATGATAGGCCATTCGCTTAAGATAAAAAGCCCCGATCCCATGATTTTACCAAAGGTTTCGCCTTTGGTAAATTTGCGCTCGCGCTTAAACTGTTCGGGCACAAAAGAACGGCTTTCGTCTGCTTTGCTGTCTGTTAATGGCCCTGCAGCCCAATAGGGATAGCCGCTGTTGATGATCAAATTTTCGGTGCTGGAACGAAAGCCTTCTTGAATCAGCACAATATCAGGCGCCGTCCCATTGCGGCGCATTTCGGCGAGATCATGCCCAATTTGGGCAAGCGGTCCCGCACGGGCTTTTAAAAAAGGCCAAGGCAGACCGGCGACATTATAGGTCAGCACGCGCAGATCCATATAATGTTCGCCGGTGGCCGGGTTTTTTCTTATAGGCGGTTTTCTGTCTGTGGGCGGATTGGGATAGGGCTGTTCGCAAATCTGCTGAAACCCTTTTTCCCATAGCCCGAATAGCCATGCAGCAATGCCCATTATTATGCCCCCTGCTGGTTTGGAAGGTTTATCGTCCGTCTGTGGACCAATGCGGCGGATCGCTTAGCAATTTGATCACACCATAGCTGGCCCCGATTTTATGTAAGCGGTCATTAATAAACCCGCTGCGCGGTTCGCCCAGATTATAGGATCGGCCCGCTGCGTCTTGCACGCTGATCGTACCAGACCAGTATATTGTCATATCAATCGCCTTGCCCGCAATATGGCGCGAGGTTAACGACGGGCGGTAAGCGATGTTAAACAAGTCCTTCATCTCCTGCGCCCCCCGGCGCGAATCAGCCGCATTGCCATGGTCCCAAATGATCGAACAGCCCGCTTGTGCTGGCACCGCAGAGGCCGCTATCTCGCCCTTTGCTACGCGAAAGCTGTAATGCATCAAATAGGCGCGGATGGGATTGCGCCGGGTTGATGAAATCCGCACATCGGCTCCGCCGCTGCGCATGGCATTGACGAATTTTTGTACCTTGTCCCTAAATTCGGGGATCAGGTCGGCAATTTCATCGCTATTTTTATAATTGTTTTGGTTGGCGTGCCACCAATCGGCACCGCTGAGATTATCGGTTCTGTTAACCGATTGCTGATTATTCGGCGCAGCGGTCAGCGCCGCGAGCGTCCTGCCGCCCGGATCAACGCGGCCATCGGGGTTAGGAAAGCCCATCATCTGGCTTTGGAATTTGGTTATGGCCGTTATGGTTTTTGCCCCGCAATCGCCATCCTCTATCAATGCAGGCAGGCCCAAGGCATGAATGAAATTATTGAGCAGTTTCTGGACGATTTTTGTATCGCCAATATTATTCTGTCCGTTCTTGCCTACGGATTTTGAAATTTCTGGCATAGCTTCTCCCCTTCATTGTCATGTCGTTACAACGATTATTTTTTGGGGCGACCGCTTATTCAATAACATCCTCATATTGTTTCAATTTATCAATAATGGCAGCATTATCTTTATATCTTTGCCGCAGCGCTTGTAGCATTTTATCCGTGCCAGTGCAGTTTTTTTCTATTTGGCCGGTTAGAAAAGTTGCGCGTTCGGCGTCATAAGCTTCTTCTCCGCGGAAATGATCGCACGCATCGCGTTGTTCGGCGAACTGCGCCACATCTTTGGGAAGGGTGGGTTTAGCAGCGGGTTTTTCCATTGCCGTATCCGGTTGGCCGGTTTTTTGCGCCGCCGGTTGCTGTGCGCAGGCGCAAACCGTAACAAACATGGTTACAGCAACGAAGAAATGACTGGACTGCATAGGCAAACCCCCTTCACATACCATCCATAGCAGGATTTTACCCGAAAGGACAGGAAATGAATAAGCGCAGCATATCAAAAATGGCTCTGTTATCAGCGATGGCGATGATCAGCATTGGCGCTGCCAATGCGCAGGATGGTGACCGCTTTGCCAAGGTTGAGATAAAGGCGGAACAGCTTGGCCCTTCGGTGTCGGTTTTGTTCGGAGCAGGGGGCAATATCGGTGTTTCGCACGGCGAGGATGGCACCATATTGATTGATGATCAATTCGCCCCGCTAACCCCAAAGATACAGGCTGCGGTTGCGGGGCTTGGTGCATCGCCGGTTAAGTTCCTAATCAACACACACTGGCATGGTGACCATACAGGGGGCAATGAAAATCTGGGCAATGCAGGCGCGTTGATCATGGCACATGATAATGTCCGCATCCGTATGGCCAGCGAGCAAAGGCGGGGCGATCAGATCACTCCACCCAGCCCGAAAGCCGCGCTTCCCGTTGTCACCTATGCCGAGGGGTTGAAATTGCACTTAAACGGAGAGGAGGTGCGGGCCATTGGCCTTGCACCGGCCCATACCGATGGCGATACGATCATCTATTGGACGAAATCCAACGTCATCCATATGGGCGATACATTCTTTAACAAAGTGACATTTCCCTTTGTCGATTTATCAAGCGGCGGTGATGTACGCGGCGTTGTGGCGGCGGCGGACAAGGCGCTTGCGCTCGCCAATGACGATACAAAGATTATTCCAGGGCACGGACCTTTGGCGACCAAATCGGATTTGCTTGCCTATCGCACCATGCTTGCTGAAATCATTGCAAAGGTTGAGATGGCTATGGCGGATGGCAAGTCGCTGGAGACGATTAAAGCTATGAAACCTGCCGCCGGATATGGGGTCGCTGAAGATGGTTTTATAAAGCCGGATAGTTTTGTTGAAACCGTCTTCACTTCGCTTGGCGGGAAATAGGCGGCAGCGGTGAGCATCCTGCGTTTGTTTCTTATACCTGTGATAATGGCCGTGCTGCCTGCTTGCGGTACAAAACAGGTGCAGGACAAATTTAGCCAGGAAACGCAAATCTATGTGATTGGAGCAATCCATGGCGAGCACCGGACAAGCAAGCAATATAGCCTGAAGATATTGGAAAAGGCGATTCGCCGCGCGAATCCTGACTTGATATTGGCCGAAATCCCACCGGACCGGTTTCCGGCTGCGTGGCAGGAATTTCAGCAAAATGGGTATGTCAGTGAGAATAGGGTGCGGGCATTTCCCGAATATACCGATGTGGTATTTCCGCTATCCAAGGAACTAGAAATAGAATTGGTGCCGGTCGCCGCATGGAATCAGGAAATAGCGGATAACCGCAGTAAGGTCTTAAAAAAAATTGCAAATGATCCTACCCGAAAGGATCAATGGGCAGCGTATCAGGCGGCACAAAATGCTTATGCTAAAATGGTCGCAGGCCGAGGTGATGACCCATTATTCATCCACAGCAAAGAATATGATAGAAATGTTGAAAAAGCGCAGCAACCCTATGTGCATTTTTTTGAAAAGGATATCGGCGCTGGCGGCTGGCAATCGATTAACGATGCGCATTTGGCATTGATAAACCAAGCTTTGGACCGTGTTTCAGGGCAAAAGCAGGTTATTGTGATTATCTTTGGTTCATGGCACAAATGTAAAATTATCAATGGCTTGTCTAAGCGGAATGACGTTATTTTGCGGGATTCAAAAACTTTGTTTCGATAATCATTGCGAAATGGGCAAGGATAATTTAGTCGTGAGATAACTGACGAGTTTTTGTCGGTTTAATCATCATCGCGTTATGGGGGTGCGATGAATTTGAATACCCCATGTGGTTTGATATTTTGAGAGGAAAACCTGTGAAGAAAATGAAATTTGCTTCGATGCTTGCAGTTGCAGGCGGTCTTGCAATGGCAACCAGCGCTTGCGGTAGCAACGAAGAAGCTGCTCCTGCAGATGAAGCTGCAACTGAAGCACCTGCTGCTGATGCCGCTGCTGCTTGCGCACCTGCTGCTGATGCCGCTGCTGCTTGTGCACCAGCTGCTGACGCTGCTGCGGCACCTGCTGCTGCCTGCGCAC
>JAAURJ010000062.1 GCA_012032285.1 Sphingomonadales bacterium | reverse complement strand
AGCTATTCTGCCTGCAAGGGCATTTTGTTTCGAGATCGAAGCCATTTTAATGTCCGCAGGATTTGACCCATTTTATCCATTGCTGCGTTGGCAAGCTTGGACTTAGAACCACTAAGCCCAGCGCTTGCCGCCTTGCACTGAACAAAATGGCCTCAAACCTCGAATGGGTATTTAATAGGTCCTGACCCTAATCTGGTTCCTGCCCGTTCAATTTTAACACCTCGCCCGCAACATAAAGCGTGCCTGCGATCAAGACGCTGTCCGTCCGTTTGGGAGACAGCGAAGCAATGGCAGCGATAACGTCGATGGCGGATGCCACAGGCAGGCCTTTTGCGGCGGTTTCAAAGGCAGACGGGGGATGGTGGTCATGTCCGGGCACAGGAACCGCGGTGATGCTGGCGATTTTGGGCAGCAAAGGTTCAATAATCGCGCCTGCATCCTTATTGGCGAGCATTGCGGTGATCAAGTGGATGCTGCGCGGCGGCGCATCAACAAAATGTGCCGCTATAGCCTCCCCGCATTGCCGGTTATGTCCGCCATCAAGCCAGACCCCTGCCACCGGCGGCAGTTGCAGCGTCAATGGTCCGGAGGCCAGCCGCTGCATCCGCGCAGGCCAGAATGTCCATTCCATCGCCGCGGCCAACGCGGCGTCCGGCATCTCCACCGCCTTTTGATGGCGCAGCATGGCGATGGCGAGTGCGGCGTTATCGGCCTGATGCACGCCCGCCATTCGGGGCAGGGGAAGTTTCAAGCTGCCCTCTTTATCGCGGTAAACCAGATGAACATCATATATGGCCGCATCCCAATCCGTTTTGCGCGCAACAATATCGCGCCCGCCTCTGCTGCTTGCTGCGCGACTGCTTTGTTGACCTCGGCCGGATATTGCTGCGTTAAAAGGGGAACATTGTTTTTGGCAATCCCTGCTTTTTCCCAGCCTATACGCGCGATCGGCGGCAGATCGGGAACACCGGCCTCTTGGTTTAGCAAAAACCCTTCATGGTCGATCCCCAGCGCCGCTATGCCGCAGGCGGCGGGGGCGGTGATGATGTTCGTCGCATCAAGCCGCCCGCCTAAACCAACCTCTACGATACAGGCATCAGCTCGGTTTCGGGAAAAGGCAGTCAACGCCGCCGCAGTGGTGATTTCAAAAAAGCTGGCCGCTATGCCCTTCGCCTCCGCCACATCCAATATTTCGGCAAGCAATATGGCGAGTTCATGGTCGCTGATTAATCTTCCTGAAAGGCGAATACGTTCGTTAAACCGGCTAAGATGGGGGCTTGTGTAAACATGGGCTGTCATCCCCGCCGCCTCGATTGCACCGCGAAGATAAGCACAGGTGGAACCTTTTCCATTGGTTCCGGCGACATGGAAAACCGGCGGAATGCTATCTTGCGGATTGCCAAGCGCCTTCAACAACGCGCTGATCCGTTCCAGCCCCAGCGTGTCCCGTCCTGGGGAAAGTCGCTCCAACCGGTCCAGTTGCGCTTGCACAGCGGGGTCCGATGATTGGGCGTGGTCAGGCATTTACCCCTCCCATTCAGTGGAGGGGCTTTATCACGCAGCCGCCTTCTTTCCCGCCATCAAATAGCGGGTCAGTTTTGACAGGCAATCGCGCATATCATGCCGGTGCGTGACCATGTCGATCATCCCATGGGCGAGCAGATATTCCGCGCGTTGGAACCCTTCGGGTAATTTTTCGCGGATCGTATCTTGTATAACCCGTTGTCCGGCAAAGCCGATCAGGGCGCCGGGTTCGGAAATCTGAATATCGCCCAGCATCGCGTAGCTCGCGGTCACGCCGCCGGTGGTCGGGTCGGTCAGCACGACAATATAGGGCAGGCCCGCATCATGCAGCATCTGTATCGCCACCGTGCTGCGCGGCATTTGCATCAGGGACAATATCCCTTCTTGCATCCGCGCGCGCCCGCGGCGGTGAAGATGATATAAGGGCATTTGGCGGTGATCGCCTCCTGCACCGCTTCGATAAAGCTTTCGCCCACGGCCATGCCCATCGACCCACCCATAAAAGCAAAATCCTGAACGCTGATCACGATGCTTTGGCCGTCAATTGTGCCCCGTGCGCTAACCATCGCGTCATTTTCACCGGTTGCGGTGCGGGCGGCTTTTATCCGGTCGGTGTATTTTTTGTGTCTTTGAACTTCAGGGGATCCTCGCCGACGCGCGGCGGAGGCAACACTTTATAACTGTCATCATCGAAAATTGCCGCGAAACGCTCTGCGGGGCCAATGCGTCCATGATGGTCGCATTTGGGGCAGACGGATTGATTTTCCTCAAATTCCTTCAGGAAAATCATCGCTTCACAGCCTTTGCATTTATGCCAAAGCGTATCTGTGGTTTCGCGTTTGGCGACAAAAGGCAATGCATTGCGGACGCGGGTGACCCAGTTCATTTTTTAATTCCTCGATGCTTTAATCGCAGAAGACAAAGATGCCACATATTCGCGCACAGGGCCAGCGGCATTGCCGCCATGCTGCGCGATCAATTCGACTATGGCGCTGCCCACGACAACGCCGTCAGCGACTTTGGCAATCACGCCTGCTTGCTCTGGCGTGCGAACGCCAAAGCCGACGGCAACGGGCAAGTCGGTACCGGCCTTTAACCGCGCAACGGCTTCGTCAATACTCGCCTGCGCGGCTTGCTGAAGCCCGGTTATGCCGGCAACGCTGACATAATAGAGAAAGCCCGATGCGTTATTCAAATGGCGGGCAGTCGGGCGGCGTCCGTGGTTGGGGTGGCGAGGCGGATGACGGCGACATCCTTTGCCCGCAGCGCATCACCCAAGCTGTCATCCTCCTCAACCGGAATATCAACACAGATAACGCCGTCTACGCCAGCCGATACGCAGGCGTCTGCAAACCAGTCTGCCCCGCGGATCGTCATCGGATTGGCATAGCCCATAAGGATAAGGGGAATAGCGGGATGACGGACCCTGAAATCAGCCGCTATTTTCAAAACATCGGCGGTTTTTGTTCCGCCAGACAAGCTACGTATATTAGCCGCCTGTATCGCGGGGCCATCGGCCATAGGATCGGTAAAAGGCATCCCAAGTTCGATAATATCCGCCCCCCCTTCGACAAGAGCATCAAGGATTGCAGGCGTAGAAAGGACATCGGGGTCACCCGCAGTAACAAAAGCCACAAGGGCAGGGTGCGGCTTTGCGAAAGTGGATTGAAGACGGGTCATACGGCGCCCCAAATGGTGAGGTCATTCCGGCATGGAGTAGAAATCCAAATCACATCGACACTCCCAGCGCGTCGGCCACGGTAAAAATATCCTTGTCGCCGCGCCCGCACAGATTGGCTAGGATGATCTGTTCACGGTCCATCTTCACCGCTTCCCGCGCCACAGCTGCAATCGCGTGGCTGGGTTCGAGCGCGGGGATAATCCCCTCTGTGCGGCAAAGCAATTGGAATGCGTCCAATGCCTCACGGTCGGTTACGCTGTCATAACGCACCCGCCCGCTTTCTTTCAACCAGCTATGTTCCGGGCCGATGCCGGGATAATCAAGCCCTGCGCTGATCGAGTGGGCTTCGTCAATTTGCCCGTCTTCATCCTGCAACAGATAGGTCTTGTTACCGTGCAATATACCCGGTTTCCCTCCTGCAAGGCTGGCTGCATGCTCTTTGTCCAGACCGTGGCCCGCCGCTTCGATGCCGAGCATGGCGACGCTGGTGTCATCCAAAAAGGGATGGAATAGACCAATCGCGTTGCTGCCCCCGCCAATGGCGGCGACAAGCAGGTCGGGCAGGCGGCCGGTGCGCTCCTGCATCTGTTCACGAGCTTCGCGGCCGATCACGCTTTGAAAATCGCGGACCAGTTCGGGATAAGGATGCGGGCCTGCGGCTGTGCCTATGATGTAAAATGTGTCATGCACATTGGCGACCCAATAACGCAGCGCTTCATTCATCGAATCTTTCAATGTGCCCGAACCGCTGTTCACAGGGACAATTTCTGCACCGAGCAGCTTCATGCGGAACACATTGGGCTTCTGCCGCTCGACATCCTTCGCACCCATGAAAATGGTGCAGGGCATACCAAAACGGGCGCAGACAGTGGCAGTCGCTACGCCATGCTGACCCGCGCCGGTTTCCGCAATAATCCGGGTTTTCCCCATGCGCCGGGCGAGCAATATCTGACCGATACAATTGTTGATTTTATGCGCGCCTGTATGGTTCAGCTCATCACGTTTGAACCAGATTTGTGCGCCTTTTCCCTTTGGCGCATCCTTGCGGACTTCTTCGGTCAGGCCTTCTGCAAAATAGAGCGGGCTGGGACGACCGACATAATGAGTCAGCAGATCCTGAAACTCCGCATCAAAGGCGGGATCCGCCTGAGCCGCACGATATTCACGCTCCAGATCAAGGATAAGCGGCATAAGCGTTTCAGCCACATAACGCCCACCAAATTGGCCGAAATGGCCGCGCGAGTCGGGTTGGTTGCGCCAGCTATTCGCTTGTGCGGGGGGCTGGTTAGGGAAGCTGTTCGGATTCGGTTGTTCTTGTGTCATAATCCCGCACCGCTTGGCAGAAGGCAGCAATCTTGGCAACATCCTTCAAACCCGGTGCGCTTTCGACGCCCGATGAAACATCAACCAATGGTGCGCCGGTTGCGTCTATAGCCTCCCCGACATTTTCAGGCGTCAAACCCCCCGCCAGCCCCCAGGCGATGGTGTGGTTAAATGCGCCAACAAGGCTCCAATCAAAGCAGTTTCCGCTACCGCCGGGTAGGTTTTGGGCCGGAGCGTCAAATAGCAATTTATCTGCCACGCCCGAAAACTGCCGTGATTCTTCCAATGTCCCGGTATCCTTGACGCCCAGTGCCTTCCATAATTCCACCATAGTATTTTGACGCACAAGGCGCAGCCATTCGGGTGTTTCAGAGCCGTGTAGCTGGATGATATCGGGCTGTACAATGTTCAGCGCACGGCTTGTCTCATCCAAGCTTTTGTTGACGGTGAGCAAAACGGTTTTTATGCGCCCCGCGGCATATTCGCGTAGCTCGGCGGCTTGGTTCAACGTTACATGGCGCGGTGATTTTTCAAAATTCACAAAACCAATATATGCCGCGCCGCAATCAACGGCTGCGTCGATAGTGGCGTTATCGGAAACGCCACAGATTTTTATAGCGGGCTTACTCAGTGCCTTCAATATTCGGCTTGTTTCCGTCATCAGCGCTCACCCAAGTATAAAGAGCGCCACCTATGACACCGCCAAGAATTGGTGCAACCCAGAAAAGCCAAAGTTGGCTTAATGCCAACCCACCAACAACAAGCGCAGGTCCGGTGCTCCGTGCTGGGTTAACCGAGGTGTTGGTCAGCGGAATAGAGATGAGGTGGATAAGCACAAGGGCCAGACCGATTGCAAGCGGAGCAAATCCCGCTGGCGCGCGTCCATCGGTGGAACCCATTATGATCCAGAGGAAAAATGCTGTGAGCAGCACCTCAATAAGCAATCCCGAAATCAGTGAGTATTTGCCCGGCGAACCATCGCCATAGCCGTTGGCCGCAAGGCCATTATTGGCAATTGAATAATCCGCATTGCCGCTGGCGATTGCATAGAGAAGATAGGCCGCCGCAATGGCGCCCAATGTTTGGGCGACCACGTAAAGAGGAATATTTTTTGCATCGAAACGCCCGCCCGCCCAAAGTCCGAATGTGACAGCCGGATTGAGATGGCAACCGGAAATATGCCCAATAGCATAAGCCATTGTGACCACTGTCAAACCGAAAGCCAGTGAAACGCCTAATAGGCCTATACCAACATCTGGAAAAGCAGCCGCAAAAACCGCACTGCCACAGCCGCCAAAAACAAGCCAGAATGTTCCAATAAACTCGGCAATGGCCTTCTTGCTATTTGTCATCCTCTCTCTCCCAAAAATGTCTGACTATTCAAAACTAGATATACAATATAATCTTCTACAAGTGAATTGTTGCAACGATTTAGTGATAAGATCACAATGTTCCGGCAATAGCCCGTGCAGCATCATCGGGCACTTCAGCGCCGGTGATGGGGCGACCGATGACAAGGATGCTGGCGCCATCATCGCGGGCTTGGCGCGGGGTAACGATGCGTTTTTGATCGCCGACCTTGCTGCCGGCGGGGCGTAGGCCGGGGACCACAAAAAACCCTTTTCTCCATGCTTTATGCGCGGCTTTCACCTCTTGGCCGGAACAGACAATGCCATCAAGACCGGCTTCACGCGCCAAATCCGCCAGCCGTTCCACTTGCGTATGGGGATCATCAGCAATGCCGACTCTGCTTAGGTCATGGTCGTCCAGACTGGTCAAAACGGTAACTGCGACCACTTTTGTATGCGCCCCTGCCGCCGCTTTTGCATCCTCCATCATTGCACGGCCGCCCGCAGCATGGATGGTCAATATGGAGGGGGCAAGGCCATTGAGCGCCTGTACCGCTTTTGCCACTGTATTGGGGATATCATGCAGTTTCAGGTCCAAAAATATCGGCAGGCCCAGCTTCGCCACTTCATGCACACCGTGATGGCCATTTGCGCAAAAAAATTCGAGACCCAGCTTCACCCCACCGACATGATTTTTAACCGATTTTGAGAGGTTTACTGCATGGCCCAGATCTGGCGTGTCAATGGCGACAAAAACGGGGTTGCTCATGTGGCGCTCCTTTCTGGCGGGGCAGGGGGCGGCATGGATGGATCATCCATACGCAGCGGTTGCCGGCCGTTATAGCCGCTTTCCAATGTCACTATCTTGCGCCGCAGTCGCCAGATGATCGTGCGGTAAATGATGAATAAGGGCACAAAACCTGCCACGAAACTGATAATCACTAACATCGGCAATTTGGTATCGAGCAGCATCCCGCCCCACAGTTTCACCGATACCGGCACCCAGTTGTTTATGGTGAACACCACCAATGCAATAATCACTATCACCCAAAGGAGTGTTTTCAAAAATTGCATTTTGGGTTCTCCTTCATTGGGGGATGGGAGTCGCTGCTATCTTATGGGAAATCAGGGGCCTAGGCTAGAGGCCTTGTTCACTCCCCAAAAACACGGGCAAAGATGGTATCGATATTTTTGAAATGATAGTCGAGGTTGAAGCGCTCTTCAATCTCTGCAGGGCTTAGCTTTGCGGTGACATCGCCGTCGGCTATCAACAAGTCCATCAGGCTGAGCCGACCATCAGATTCCCATACTTTCATCGCATTGCGTTGCACAATGGCGTAGCTGTCCTCTCGGCTTATCCCTGCCTGTGTCAGCGCGAGCAAGACGCGCTGCGAATGGACCAACCCGCCCATACGGTCGAGATTTTTCTGCATCCGTTCAGGATAAACCAACAACTTGTCCACTACACCGGTCAGGCGCCCCAGGGCAAAATCGAGTGTGATCGTCGCATCGGGGCCAATATAGCGTTCAACCGATGAGTGGCTGATATCGCGTTCATGCCACAAGGCGACATTTTCCATCGCCGGGGTCACCGCGCTGCGCACCATACGGGCAAGTCCTGTGAGGTTTTCGGTCAGAATGGGATTACGCTTGTGCGGCATAGCGCTTGAACCTTTTTGGCCGGGGCTGAAATATTCCTCAGCCTCCAAAACTTCGGTGCGCTGCAAATGCCGAACCTCCACCGCGAGCCGCTCTATGGACGAGGCAATGACGCCTAGAACAGCGAAATACATGGCATGGCGGTCGCGCGGGATGACCTGCGTTGAAACGGGTTCAACGGCAAGGCCCAGCTTCTCGGCAACATAAACCTCCACCGCCGGGTCAATATTAGCGAAGGTGCCAACTGCGCCCGATATGGCGCAGGTGGCGATTTCGGTGCGGGCGGCGACAAGGCGTTCGCGGCCCCGCGCAAATTCGGCATAGGCTTGCGCAAGCTTCATGCCAAAGGTGACCGGTTCGGCATGGATACCGTGGCTGCGCCCGATAGTGGGGGTAAATTTATGCTCAAGGGCGCGGGTTTTGATCGCCGCAAGCAGCCGGCCCATATCTGCGATCAGCAGGTCCGTTGCCTGTGTCAATTGCACCGCAAGGCAAGTGTCGAGCACGTCGGAGCTGGTCATCCCCTGATGCATGAAGCGGGCTTCATCGCCCACATTTTCTGCCACCCAGGTCAGAAAGGCGATAACATCATGCTTGGTCACCGCCTCAATTGCATCAATGGCAGGGACATCAATAGCAGGATTGGTCGCCCACCAATCCCACAGCGCCTTGGCCGCGCTTTGCGGAACCACACCAAGGTCGGCCAGTTTCTGTGTCGCATGAGCCTCTATTTCGAACCAAATGCGGAATTTATTTTCCGGTTCCCAAATAGCGGTCATTTCGGGGCGGGCATAGCGTGGGACCATCGGAGAGGCTTTCTAAATTGATGATGAATTTGCGAATCACCATGCCGTTAGCAGAAGCCGGACTAAACAGCAAAGCAGGGGTGAAAATGGATTTTCTGTAATCAAAAATGCTCAGATTGGTTGCGCTACCATAATTTTTTGCGCAAAAAACTGCAGCAAAAAACGGTTTTATGACAACGTTTTCAGAGGCTTCTTATCGTTGAAATATAGTAACAAAATCACCTCTCATTTTGCACTTTTGCGACTTTCTTATTGCGCCCTGATAAAAGTTAGATAATTACCATTCAAGGAGTGAGGAGAGATTTACGTGAAAAGCATCCGGGCCTTTTGGGTCGTCATCATATTGTGTACTGCGACAATGTTCCATCAAGGAGCAGCGCTTGCGCAAAATGGCCAGGGTGTTACCGAAATTCCTGACCCACAAATGACATTGAGTCAGCTGCGGTTAGTGTCGCAGTCGCCTGCGGAAAGTATATTTGCGGTTGAATTCTACCCACGCCTGCCTGCTTCCAGTGTTTTGACTTTGCCCAATGAACGGGAGAACGGAAAACATCATGGACGGTCCGCTTTGAAAATGCGAAGCGCGGGCCATCCAGTACTCAGTTGAAATATCTGGGGCTTGTCGGCAATGTCGATATTTCGGTTAATGATACCGATTTGACCTTAACATTCGGAGCAAAGGATCCATCAAAAATCAGCACTCAGGCTGTTGGAGAAGGGCAGTTGCTGGTAACGTTGCGCCGTGTGCCAAAAAGGGTAAGCTCCAGCTTCGGTAATTTCGAAGCGCAAACTTCGGATAGTGCAGGATCAATGCCGGTCACCAGCGGTGAAGCTGATTATCAAGGGTATAGCGGATATCCCGTTAGCGACACTGCTTTCGAAGATCAGGGGGCCGAGCTGGTCCTGTTGAAATATGCCGATGTCAGTGAAGTTGTTGGCCTTCTAACCGAAGGGCTTTCGGTGCGTCCCAATAATGTATTCATTCGTAGGGAGCCAGGATTTGGGTCGCCCGGACGCGATAATGGCAACAATAATAACAACAATCCGCCTGAAGATTATGACCAGCCGCTGGGCGAGTCAGTGGACCGTAATCTGGCGATTGACAGGCGGCTTAATGCAGTATGGGTGCGCGGTTCACCGGAACGGATTGCCCGGGTGAAACGGCAAATCGCGCTGATCGATATTCCGGTAGACAGCGTGATATTGGAAACCCAATTTGTCGAGCTGACCGAAACTGGTGCGCGAAATTTGGGGCTGAATTTCAACAATGGTAATGGTCAGATTGGGGTGGCAACCGGACAGCTTGGTCAATTTGTGCCCTTTGGACTGCCGCCTGAAACCTTCTTGAAAAGTGCCGCCCTGCAAGTTGCCCTTTATGCTCAGATTGAAAAAGGCAATGGCCGGATATTGTCAAAACCGCGTATCGCCGCGCAAAGTGGGTCAAGCGCAAAGATTATTACCGGCGATGCCCTGCCGATCATCACCAACATTACCCTGTCAGGTGTCAATGGCGTGTCGGAGCAAGTGCAATATGTGAATGTCGGTGTAACGCTTCAAATTGCTCCAAGAGTTAGCCCCGACGGCTATGTGACATCGAAAATCTACGCCGTGGTGTCGAGTGTTTCGGGCTATTCGCAGGGCTATCCGACAATCAGCCAGCGGGAGGCGGAAACATCGGCATCCGTGCGCGACGGGGAATCCTTTGTGATCGGCGGGCTGACTCAGGAAAGCGTGCTTAAGTCCAATTCGAAAATACCTATTTTGGGCGACATTCCGGTTTTGGGAAAATTATTCAGCTATGAAAAACGCTGAAGGGAAAAACGGAGCTTTATATCTTCATTACCCCGCGCATTGTAAATCACCGTGCTTCTTTGGAAAAGGAACCGGAGTAGATATGAGAATTTGGATTTGTGATAATTAAACCGGTTTATCTGGTTCTGTAATTTTGACCCCAATCTCTCATGTAAAAGAGAGACTCAGGTTAAAATAGTCTGACATTATAATAGCTGTGGTCAGATTATCGTCATGACGTGACGGTGCTTCTGCGCTTGGTTTGGCGCGGAATGGTGTCGTTCGCCTTGATTCAGCATTTTTTGAGAGAGTAAGGAGAGGAAAGAAAATGAAAACATCGAAGAAATTGGTTATCGCAGCCGTCCTAGTTGGCACCGCATCCGCGGCATATGCCGCATCGCACAGCTTTTCATCCGCTAGCAATGCAGTAAACCAAGGGGATGAAGTTGACAAAAATGGCAACAGGGTCTTTTGGACTGTTTATGCACGGGATTGGAATTCACAAAGCGTCACCGTAAATGACATTGCCCGCAAAGATGTCTCTATGGACTGGGATCTGAAAGATATGGACAGCGCCGACTATGTTGGCGGTGGTGGCTGGCAAAATGTGTCGACACCGAATACCCTTTATTATGATCTTTTTGATTGGACTACATCGGGCGGAAAAGGGACATTTGGCGCTTATGGCTGGTCATGCGGCGTTCCCGCAGGTAATTTGAACGTTGAGTATTATGTAGTCGAAGCCGCATTTGGCGGATGGACGCCACCAACAAATGCGGGTGAATACACACTTACTAAAGTGCGTAAAAATAATAAGGATTTGGTGGTTAAAACCAATAATGGCGATTATCAGATTTACCAGTCGGGACAGATTAACAATCAACCAAGCTATTGCCAGTCGGGTAATACCAAACCTGCATTTAAGCAAGTATGGGCAGTTCGGACCAGCAACAAATATGTCCGTGCCAGCCAAACCAATCCAGGCCGTGGAACGATTGATTTTAAGGTCTTGAAAGAGGTTATGGATGATTATGGCTATTTCAATGCCAATTCGGCATATTTGGTCATTGGAGCGGAAGGATTTAAAAAATCCAAAGGTCATATCCGCTTGCGCGTTGGCAAAACCTGATCCTACCTAAAAAAAGGGGGGGCGAGGCTTACCGCCTCCCCCCCTATTTGCTATTTGGTTATGGATCAGCAATCGCCAGTACGTTTCGCGCCGACCTTAAAACCCATGGAGCCTTTGCCCATTTGCGGGCTTTCAAAATCAAGATCCACGTCCATATTAAAGCTTTCAGGCTTTGCTCCGCCTTTCATTTTGACCACAATATCACCCAATTGTGTGCCTTTACAGGCCACTTCCAAATCGGCAGTGGTATCGGTGCCATTGTCCTTCACCGTTTCACAGCTTCCGCCAAAGCTTTTGGTCAGACCGCCTGCCGCCTCTTTCCAATCCTTTTCCTTGCCACCCTGAACGCATTGCTGGCCGCCTGCTGCTGCGCCGAAGGAAGCTTTCATCTGCTGCTCCGCCTGCGCTTTTTGTTCCGGGGTGATACCGGCAATTTCCAGCTTGGTCAGTTCAATCTCAGGCTTATACATACCCTTACGCGGTATTTCATCGGCGCTGCTGCAGGCGGATAGGGATAGCGCAGCGGCGCTGCAAAAAGGATTAAGCGGGTCGACATTATTACACCTTCATTGTTGAATGGAATGAATAGCCTAATGGGAGGTAAAAATAAAACAAGCCCATATGACAGTTTCTATATAAGCGCAGCGATCCGTTTTTTTCCACAAAAGCTTTGAATTTTGGCTGTAATGGGCCTTGGCGCGGCCTATCCATGCGGCTATCGCCATTGTTATGTCCGATATCAACGACACCGAAATTCCCGAAGACCCCTTTGACGCTGTGGTCGATGCCCCCCTTTGATGCGGCGCTGTCCGAACGGTATCTTATCTACGCCA
>JAAURJ010000024.1 GCA_012032285.1 Sphingomonadales bacterium | reverse complement strand
GAAATGATATGGATAACCGACCGGCTTTCCAGCGCCAGCGGCCCAATCATCAGATATTTGACAAATTGGTCGGCAATAAAATCAGGCTGGCGAGCATAATACCCTGAATGTGGAATTTACGGGTTGTCGTCATTGGTAATCCTCCTGCCTGAGCAGAAACAGGGATAGGGCACGCGGGGGCGCGAAGCGGCGGTGAACAGAGATATTAGCCATGCAGAACATCCTCGCACCGCCCGCACAGGGCACCGTCATCGGTTACTTCGGGCAAATGCCGCCAACACCGGCCGCATTTATGGTGGCTGGTTTTGCGGACCGTTATGGCGTCACCGCTTTGAACGGCGGCGGAAATGAAAAGCTCGGCAAGGTCGATGCGGGCATTCACTTCAGGCACCGTCAGTTCGGCCTCCAGGCTGGAACGGATGATTTTCTCCCGGCGCAGCGGCTCGATCGCTTCATTCACCTTTTCACGAAGGTCACGCATTTCATTCCAGCGTGAATGCAGTGCGCCGTCTTGCCACCCGGCATCGACCTGCGGCCATTCCAGCAAATGCACGCTGCCGGCATCCGGAAACCGCGTTTTCCACACTTCTTCTGCGGTAAACACCAGCACCGGCGCGGCATAGCGGACCATCGCATGGAACATGATATCAAGTGCGCTGCGATAGGCGCGGCGTTTTTCGGTCTGCGCCCCTGTCGCCGGGTTCACATCGCAATAGAGACAGTCCTTGCGAATATCGAAGAAAAAGGCAGACAGATCCTCATTGGCAAATTCGCAAAGCAGGCGCACATAGCTGTTGAAATCAAAGTCAGTAACCGCCTGCCTCAGCTTTGCGTCCATGCAGGCGAGCAGGTGCAGCCCATAACGCTCCAGCTCCGGCATATCGGCAACGGCCACCCGCTCACTTTCATCAAAACCTTCCAATGCGCCCAGCATATAACGGAATGTATTGCGCAGCTTGCGATATTGATCACCCACCCCTTTCAGGATTTCATCGCCGATCCGGTGATCCTCGGTAAAATCAACCGATAGCGCCCACAGCCGCAGGATATCCGCGCCATTTTGTTCCATCAGCTTGATCGGGTTGATCGTATTGCCCAGCGATTTGGACATTTTCATGCCCTTTGCATCCATGGTAAAGCCGTGGGTCAGCACCGCTTTATAGGGCGCATGGCCGCGCGTCCCGCAGCTTTCGAGCAAAGAGGATTGGAACCAGCCGCGATGTTGATCGCTGCCTTCCAAATAAAGGTCCGCCCATGGGCCGTCATGACCGGCTGGCCGCGTCAGATCGGGCCATTTGCCGCTTTCCAGAACAAAGGCATGGGTGCAGCCCGAATCGAACCACACATCCAAAATATCGGTAACGCGCTCATAATCGGCGGCGTCATAATCGCTGCCCAGAAATTCGGCGGCGCGGCCGGCTTCCCACGCATCAACGCCGCCTTCACGCACAGCGGCGATGATCCGCGCATTGACGGCGGGGTCATTAAGATACTGCCCGGTCTTTCGGTCCACAAACAGCGTGATCGGCACGCCCCATGCGCGTTGGCGGCTGAGCACCCAGTCGGGACGGCCCTCGACCATGCTGGAAATACGATTGCGGCCTTTTTCGGGAACCCAGCGCGTTTCGGCGATGGCCTGTGTTGCCTTTTCGCGTAGGGTCCGTCCGATCCCTTGGGCATGGCCAATCTCCACCTCGTCCGCTCGTGCTGAGCTTGTCGAAGCACGTCTTGGCTGCTCAACCTGTCCTTCGACAGGCTCAGGACGAGCGGTATTTTTCAATCCAGCCAGTTCCCGGTCCATGGGCACAAACCATTGCGGGGTGCAGCGATAGATGACTTTGGCTTTCGACCGCCAGCTATGCGGATAGCTATGCTGGTAATCGGCGGATGCGGCGAGCAGGCCGCCCGCATCGCGCAGGTCCGAACAGATCGGCCCATCGGGCGCATTGAATTTGGGGTTGATGACCGACCCCTGCCCGCCGAGCCATGCCCAGTCGGCGCGATATTTACCGTCACCTTCGACCGCGAATACCGGTTCGATGCCGTGCGCCTTGCACAGGTCAAAATCATCCTCGCCATGATCGGGCGCCATATGGACAAGGCCGGTGCCGCTGTCGGTCGTGACAAAATCGCCGGGCAGGAAGGGGCGGGGGCGAGCGTAAAATTCCAACGCACGCTCCCATTCCGCATCACTCATTCCGTCACCACCGCGAAGGCGGGGATCCATCACCGGACCGTCCAGTTCTGATGAGGGCGCAGATGCTGGATTCCCGCCTTCGCGGGAATGACGAAGATAGTTGTAGATCGGGTGGCGGGCGATGGTTCCGGCGAGGTCGGAGCCTTTGCCTTGCCAAGCAACATCCACAACCCGGATCATTCGGCCAACTAGCCGATTGCCAAACTCTTTGACGAGCGGCTCCGCTATAAGAACCTTTTTCTCTGCCAAATATGCACTATGTTTATAGAACTCTTCAGCTTCTTCCTGAGACATTTTTTCGGAATCAAAAGCACCGCCAAAGACCGAAAGCGTCAGAAGCACATACTCCACATCCGGCCCATAAGCGATCGCCTGGTTCACCGGGATCGTCCAGGGAGTCGTCGTCCAGATTACCGCATGGGCACCGACCAGTTCGGGGATGGGGCTTTCGACAATCTCAAACGCCACGTCAATCTGTGTTGAGGTGATGTCTTCATATTCCACCTCGGCCTCGGCCAGCGCGGTTTTTTCTACCGGCGACCACATTACCGGCTTTGCCCCGCGATAGAGTTGGCCGGATTCTGCAAACTTCAAAAGCTCGGTCACAATCGTCGCTTCGGCATCGAAATCCATGGTCAGATAGGGGTTGTCCCAATCGCCATTAATGCCCAGCCGCTTTAACTGTTCGCGCTGCACATTCACCCATTCTTTCGCATAGGCGCGGCATTCGGCGCGAAACTCCTCGACCGGCACTTCGTCCTTGTTCCGTTTTTTCTTCCGGTATTGCTCCTCAACTTTCCACTCGATGGGCAGCCCGTGGCAATCCCAACCGGGGACATAAGGCGCATCTTTGCCGAGCAGCGACTGCGTGCGGCACACCATGTCTTTCAGGATATGGTTGAGCGCATGGCCGATATGCATATCGCCATTGCATAGGGCGGGCCATCATGCAGGATGAATTTTTCGCGGCCAGCACGGGCCTCGCGCAGGCGGGCATAGTGGCCGTCCGCCTGCCACTGGGCAAGGATGGCCGGTTCCTTTTGCGGCAAGCCCGCCTTCATCGGAAAACCAGTTTTGGGCAGGAAGACAGTGTCTTTATAATCAGGTGCGTCAGTCATATCGCAAGCGGCCTTAGAAGAGCGGGCGGTTTACTGCAAGAACTTGCGGCATCACCGCCGCAGCGCAGGCCCCATCTCGCTAATATTGTCGATCCAGATATAGCCATTATAGCTGTTGGCAATGGCATTATACTGGTTCAGCTCGGTCAGGCCGGTGATCGCCCCGTCCTTTTCCTGCGCCGCGATGATCAGCCGGACATTATGATCCGCCATCCGCGCCAGAAACCGGTCGGGCCAGCCCCATAATTTCATGCCCAGATCATTCAGCGTCAGCAACATAGTGCCGCCTGCGCAGCTTTCGGGAACGATACCAGCCATACCGCTGACCCGGTAATCGCGGGCGCATTTTCTGGCCTGTTCAACCGAAAAGGACGCGGCCTTGTCAAAGCTTTTAATATCTTCGGCCTTGGCCGCGAAAAATATCCGTTTTTGTCCGTCCGCACCACCGGGGGGCGCAGGCGCAGCGGCCTGTATGGCGGCGGCATCGGCGGCGCGGTTTACACGGATAAACTGATCGGGTTTGGACAATGCCGTCATGGCTTCGGCTATCGGGGTACGCGGTATTACCGCTTTGCAATCCTTACCAAAATTACGCGGCAGGACGGGGACGGTGCCTGCCATTTCGCTGTCAATGACAATGCCGTCTGCGCCGCTTCCCGCTGCACTTTGCAGCATTTGGGTGTCCTGCGACACGCGCACCGCACCATAGCCCGCCGCTGCATCCAATGCGCAGCCGCCCGCATCACGCGGCAGGTCAACCGGGCCAGACGCAACCAGCTTTGGCCGTCCCAAAGGCTTGGGTGCAATCCAGCTGGCGTGGAAAAGCGAAAGCAGCGCCAAAAGGGCGATGAACAGCCCCAAGCCATATCGTAGCGGCTTATTCATTTTACCGGGCTTCCTTCCTGTTTTTCTGCAATGCAGGGCCGATGGTTCGAACATTCTCGGTCCAGATAATCCCATTAAAACTTGCCGGTATCCGGTTCAATTCTTCCACGCTTGATATGCCTTCATTCGATTTACCCTTTTCAAACGGGCCAAAGACAATGACTTTGGCGCCAACGCTTTCCATCCGGGCGATGGTCCGGTTCGGCCATCCCCAAAAGGCCCATTGATAATTGATCGGCACCGCCAATACACTGCCGCGGCAGCTTTCAGGAACAATGCCTGTCCAGCCATAAAGCGCATAATCCATGGTGCATTGCTTCGCCTCGCCCTTCAAATTGAAGGTCCAGTTACCGGGCGCAAGCTTTCTTATCCGGCGCACAGGATTTGGCCCGCCATAAAAAGCATCGCCGATCCGCTTATAATCGCGCCCCGACGCCTTTAATATCGCCAGCAGCTGATCGGCTTCGCTTTCATCTTTGGATTTGAAATTGAACAATAAAGGCTGATCTGGAAAAGCGGCCAGCGCCTCTTCGACCGTCGGAATCTGCCCTATGCCCTTGCCGCGCAAAGGATAGCTTTTGCCCTTATCCGCGGTATAGCCATAGCCGATGTCGAGCGCCTTTAGCTCCGCCAGCGTCAAATCGCGCGTCTCCCCCTTGCCATTGGTGCGGCAATCGACGGTCCAGTCGTGGAACAGCACCATTTTGCCGTCCTTGGTGGGGGCGACATCCACCTCAACCATCGCCGCGCCCGATGCAAAGGCTTCACGAATGGACGGAAGGGTGTTTTCAAAAATCTCATGCTTTGGCGGAAAAATATATTGCGCGGTGCAGGTGTCGCGCCCGGTGGCGGCCCTTTTGTCATATTGATGATAAACACCGCGATGCGCCATAAGCTGTGCCTTGCCCTTTGGCATAGGCGCAAGCCAGCTAGCGTTGATGAGCGTCAAAGCAATAAGGACAATCGCGGCGATAGCCAGCCCCCATTTTTTCCCTTTGCTTATCTTCATTTGGCCTCCAAAAAAGCCCGCGCTTTTCTGCAATCATCGGCCATTTGCGCCTTTAAGGCTTCCAGATTGTCAAATTTTTCTTCCCCGCGCAGAAAAGCGTGAAATTCCACCTCTATGGTCTGGTCGTATAGATCTTCGTTAAAATCGAAAATATAGGCTTCGAGCAATTCTTTGGGCGGATCAAAGCTGGGGCGGATGCCCAAATTGGCCGCGCCGCTGAGCACCCGGCCATCCGGCAAGCGCACTTTGACAGCATAAATGCCATAACGGGGGCGCAAATAATGGCCCATATCAATATTGGCTGTGGGATAGCCCAGCAAGCGGCCGTTTTTGTCGCCATGCTGCACCTTGCCCTCAATCGCAAAGGGCCGGGTGAGCAGCGCAGCGGCGCCAGCAGGATCACCCGATTGCAGAGCCTCACGAACCCGGCTGGAGCTGATAATCTCCCGGCCGGCCTGCACCGGGCCAATGGCGATATTATCCAGGCCATGGACAGCGCCCACTTCGCGCAGCACATCCACATTGCCGCCGCGCTTTGCCCCAAAGGTGAAATCTTCGCCGGTCACGACGGTTTTGATACCGAGATGCCCCGATAGCAGGCTGGCGATAAAATCCTCTGCGCTGGTCGCGGCCAGATCTGCACCAAAATCGAAAACCAGCATCGCATCCGCGCCCGCCGCAGCGAAAAGGCGTTGCCGCTGATCCAATGTGGTCAGGCGGAATGGCGGCGTTTCCGGCGCGAAATGGCGCACCGGATGGGGATCAAATGTGGCGATGATCGCGGGCCGTCCTTCCGCCTTTGCCTTGGTAATCGCGGCGCCAGCAACGGCCTGATGCCCCAAATGGAAACCGTCAAAATTGCCAAGCGCAGCCACCGACCCGCGCAAGGCAGCGGGCATGGCGTCCCCATGATGGATACGGATGATTGTCATGCAGCCGGACCTGCCTTTGGCACAATCCCGGCAGATAGCACGCGTAGCGCGTTCAGCCCCATGACCGCGCGAATCTCCGCCTCGCTAAAGCCCGCATCGATCAGCGCCTGTGTAACCTGTACCAGTTTGGAGGTGTCAAAGCGAACGGTGACCGCACCGTCATAATCGCTGCCCAGCGCGGCATAGTCTATACCAACGAGATCGCGGATATGCGCGATCGCTTTTGCAATGGCGGCAGGTGAAGTATCGCACACCGCCCCGGCCCAATATCCTACGCCGATCACGCCGCCGGTTGCGGCCACGCCTTTAATTTCGGCATCGGTCAGATTGCGGTTTTCGCCGCAGGTCGCCTGCACCCCGCCATGGCTCGACACCACGGGGCGCTGCGCCATGGACAGCACATCTGCGACGCATTGATGGCTGCAATGGGCAATGTCGACGATCATGCCCTTGGCCTCCATATCGCGGACAATCTGTTTGCCAAACGGGGTCAGACCAGCTTTTTTAATCCCGTGCATTGATCCTGCCAGTTCATTGTCGAAAAAATGGGTAAGGCCCGCCATACGCACGCCGCCATCATAAAGTTTTTGAAGGTTTTCGCGCCGGCCCTCCAAATTATGCAGTCCTTCGACCGACATCATCGCGCCAATGGGTGCATCCTTGGCGCGGCGCGAGGAGAGCAGTGCCGATATCTGCGCTGGACTGGTAATGAACTTTAACTTGCCCTTTGATCCGGCGCTGACCCGCTTTAGTTTCTGCGCATGATATAGCGACCTTTCGAGCAGCGAGCCCCAAGTGCGCAGCGGCTGTAACTGTGCGATGACCAGCGGCGTGATATTGTCGGTTGCATCGCTATTATGGTCGTAATTTTGTCCGCGCGGGGTTTTGGTGACTGAACTGAAAATCTGTAAGGCGACATTGCCATCGGCCAGGCGCGGAATATCCATTTGTCCGCGGTTGCCGCGCCGGTTAATGTCGCGGTTCCACATCAAACTGTCGCTATGCAAATCGGCGATGATCAATGTCTTGTGAAGCGCCGCCGCCTGCGCACTGATTTTAGGCAGGGGCTTTGCCTCGATGATATTCATGCTGCGTTCGGTATAGCCGGGGCCGAAAAGCACAAGGCCGGCAATGGCCGCAATTATCAGGAACAGAAAAGCATAAATGATCTTGCGGATCATACCGCAGCGATCCGTTTCAACGTCACAAAGCTATAGCTGGGGGTATCGCCCGATGCCGGGTGATCGGTGCGGGCGGTTTCGGTCCATATTGCCGGATCAAAGGCCGGAACGATGGTGTCGCCTTCTGGTTCCATATGGATTTCGGTCATTTCGACCCGGTCGGCCCGGCCTGTGAAAAGCGCGTAAATTTGTGCGCCGCCAATGATGCAGACATGGCCGGACCGCGCTTTCTTTAGCGCTTCTTCAGGGCTGTAGGCGATTTCGACATCATCCTCTTCGCCATCATCATCGACCTCCCATTCGCGGTCACGGGTCAGCACAATATGCCGCCGCCCTTCCAAAATACCAGGCAGGCTTTCAAATGTTTTACGGCCCATAATCATCGGGCGGCCTTTGGTAATCTGTTTGAAATGGCGCAGGTCGGCGGGGATATGCCATGGCATATCGGCATCCTTGCCGATCACGCCATTATCGGCTCTGGCAACGACGAGGATTATTTCAGGATGGTTCATATCTTCGGGTTAGCGATAACCGCTTAACGATACAAGCGGGTAACATGGCCCATTTTGCGCCCCGGCTTTGCCTGTCCTTTGCCATAAATGTGCACATGGGCGGCGGAATCGGACAATAGTTTTGCCATTTCGGGCGTGCCGGTGCCAATTAAATTGTGCATTTCTACCCGTTCGGCGGTGACCGAGGTGTCGCCAAGCGGAAGACCGCAAATCGCGCGGATATGGTTTTCAAATTGGCTGGTTACCGCGCCTTCTATCGTCCAATGGCCGCTATTGTGAACGCGCGGGGCCATCTCGTTGAAAACCGGCCCGGCCTTTGATGCAAAAAATTCGCAGGTCATCACCCCGACATAATCCAACGCCTCGGCGATTTTTGATGCCAATATCCGCGCTTTGGCAATCTGGCTTTCCACCAAAGGCCCGGCGGGCACGGTCGATTGGGTTAATATGCCGCCTTCATGGTTGTTGCGGGCGCTGTCCCAATAACGGATTTCGCCATCGGCACCGCGCACCAATATCACCGAAAATTCGGCATCAAATTCGACCAAAGCCTCCACCACAAGCGGTTGCCGCCCCAAATCATGCCAGATATGCTCCAAATTGCTGGCACGGCGGATGCGGGCCTGACCCTTGCCATCATAACCCATGCGCACGGTTTTAGCGATGGCAGGGGTTCCCACTTGTTCAATCGCAGCGGCCAGTTGGTTGAAATTTTTAACCAGGGCAAAAGCCGCTGCTTTGCCGCCATGGGTTTCGGCAAATTTCTTCTCAGCCGCCCGGTCCTGCGAAATTTCAAGCGGCGCGACACCGGGGCGCAGAGCGGCTTTGCCAATAATTTTTTTCAATGGCGGCGCAGGGACATTTTCAAATTCATAGGTGATAATGTCGCAGCTTTTGGCAAAAGCCTCCAATGCCGTCAGATCATCATAACCCGCGCAGGTAAAAGCGGCCGACACCTCCGCCGCAACGCTTTCCTGTTCCGGCGCATAAATATGGCAGCGATAGCCAAGCTGCGCCGCAGCGACAGCCATCATCCGGCCTAATTGTCCGCCGCCCAATATGCCTATGGTCGATCCAGGCGGTAACGGTGTCATTCGGGTGTCTCCGCAACCGAGGCCGTCTGCGCGCCTCTCCATGCATCAAGCCGGGCGGCCAGCGCATCATCCTGCGTTGCCAGCATCGCGGCGGCGAGCAAAGCGGCATTGGCCGCGCCCGCCTTGCCAATTGCCAATGTGCCAACCGGGATACCGGCGGGCATTTGCGCGATGGATAACAGGCTGTCCATACCGTCCAGCGCTTTGGATTGAACCGGCACGCCCAAAACCGGGATCCGGGTCATGGCGGCCACCATGCCGGGCAAATGCGCCGCGCCGCCTGCGCCTGCAATAATGCATTTCAACCCGCGATCCACCGCGCCTTTGGCAAAACCATAGAGCCGGTCCGGTGTCCGGTGCGCCGAAACCACCTTGCATTCATGTGGCACGCCCAGATCGCTAAGGATTGCTGCGGCCGCTTGCATGGTTTCCCAGTCGGACCGGCTGCCCATGATGATGCTGACCAAAATTCCTGCTTCGCTCACCCGAAATTCCTACTTAATTTCTATTGGCAGCTATTTTGCCACCTTCCCCGAAAAGGCCTTGTAGCGAGCCGATTGCTGCGGTGCAATTGCCGATTCAAACACGCTGCAGATTGTAGAGTTAATCAGAATATGGTTAAAATAATATTGCAATTCAGCCGCTTTTGGGCTTTGACGCTTGGCATAAAAACCCCGGGTCGCAAAGGGGGATATGAATGAACAAAATTGGCAAGACGGGCACTGGCCATTGCGATGGCAGCAATGAGCAGATTGCAGCCCTGATGGATGAAAACCGGCAATTGCGCTCACGCATTGGCGAATTGGAGCGGCTTGTCCGGCGTGATATATTAACGCCGCTGTATAACCGGCGGCACTTCACCGACATATTGGATCAATGGATCTGGCGGGCGCACCGTTATGGCGGCGATTATGCGTTGATGTTTATCGATGTTGACCAATTGAAGGCGATTAATGACCGTTATGGGCATGATGCCGGGGACAAGATGCTGATCACCATTGCCAAGGCGCTGCAACATAATGTTCGCCGATCTGATGTGGTGGCGCGGATGGGCGGTGATGAATTTGGCATATTGTTTGAAAATATCAAGGCCAGTGCGCTGCCCGAAAAGGCCGAAAAGATCAGTAAATCCATTGCTAAACAATGGTTTGATTATAATGGAGAGACATTAAAACCCGCCATATCGGTTGGCTTTACGATGATCGAAGGCGGGGTCGCTGCGGCCGAACATCTCGCCCGCGCTGACCGGTCTATGTATGAAGCGAAAAAGGAAAAGCGCGGTTAGATTTTCGAATCAACTATCGGCCAGATAATAACGTTCGCCCGGTATCAGCGCGGCATCCATATCATAAACAATCGGCTGTCCGGTGGGAATTTCCAGACCGGTTATTTCCTCATCCGAAATCCCCGATAAATGTTTGACCAGCGCCCGCAAGCTGTTGCCATGGGCGGAGATCAGCACGTCTTTGCCAGCCTTTAACTCAGGCACAATTGCGCTTTCCCAATAGGGCAGAACGCGTTCGATCGTGTCTTTCAGGCTTTCGGTGCTCGGCACGGCTATGCCATCATAGCGCGGGTCACCGGTCATATCAAAAGGCGACCCTTGCTCCATCGGCGGCGGCGGCACGTCAAAACTGCGGCGCCAGATATGCACTTGCTCATCGCCATGCTTGTCGCGGGTTTCCTGCTTATCAAGGCCGGTAAGCCCGCCATAATGGCGTTCATTGAGCTGCCAGTTTTTGGTCACCGGAAGCCACAGCATCCCCATTTCCTCCAGCGCGATATTCATCGTTTTAATCGCACGGGCCTGCACGCTGGTAAAACCGATGGCCGGACGGATGCCCTTTGCCTTCATCAACGCGCCCGCCGCTTTGGCTTCGGCCGCGCCCTTTTCGGTGACATCCACATCCCACCAACCGGTGAAGCGGTTTTCCAAATTCCATTGTGATTGACCATGGCGGATAAGGATGAGTTTGGGCATGGACGGCAGGCTCCTAATAATTTCAGATTCGCGCTCGTTTACGCGGCGTCACCGCCGCCTGCAAGGGGGCGATTACAACTCTTTGGTCATGAAACGGCTGAACGGATCTTCCTTATAATCAGCAAAAGGCCGACAATATTCAAAGCCATGCGACCGATAAAGCGCTTGCGCCGCATCAAAGGCCGCACCGGACCCGGTTTCCAAGCTGAGCCGCGATAGCCTGCGCTCTTTTGCCGCCGCAATTATATGCCGCAGCATTGCCGCTCCTGCCCCTTTGCGCAAATGATCCGCATGGGTGCGCATGGACTTAATCTCCCCCAGCGCCGAATCATGCTGCTTCATCGCGCCGCATCCCATAAGCTGCGCATCCGCGCTGCCGCCTGTCCATATTGACCAGAATGTCACGCCGGGCGCTTTTAACCCGTCAAAGTCAAGGAAATGGC
Source organism: Sphingomonadales bacterium (assembly GCA_012032285.1). GTDB lineage: Bacteria > Pseudomonadota > Alphaproteobacteria > Sphingomonadales > Sphingomonadaceae > Sphingorhabdus_B. Next base: position 32,043 of record JAAURJ010000024.1, on the reverse strand, counting down.
ATTTATCTTTGGGCGAATTGGCCAACATCCCGGCGAAGTGCGTTTCAAGAAGGGCGCGGATTTCTATGCCCGAAAGATCGTCGGTTATGATGTGCATAGCCCATATCTAACAAAGCTTTGGTCCGGGCGAAAGCTGGTTTGCGAACCGTCGGCCTCGATGATTACCGCCCTTGCGAACGCCAGCGCCGCACGACACGTTCCAAAATTTCATCTTCGCCGCCGGTTTCTTGCCACAATTGGGAGAAGAGCGGATCTTCGGACGCCGGACGTTTTTCTTCCTCCAGCGTATCGAGCGCAACCCGGATCGGGATGGATACGCCTTCGCCGCAAATGATAATCTCGCGGTTGCGCAGTGCCGGGATCGCATCCAAAAAGCCGCGGGCACCCTCTGGCATCGCCGCACGGACAAAGGCTTGGTCGCGGTCATTATTCAACCGCATCGACAATATCGTGCCGCATTGCGACAACACGCCTTCGGCCAAATCCGATGGCCGCTGTGTGATCAGGCCCAGCGAAACGCCATATTTACGGCCTTCCTTGGCAATCCGTTCCAGGATCGTGCGCACGGCGCTGTCGCCTTGTATCTTGTCTGACGGGATATAGCGGTGGGCCTCTTCACACACGAACAGGATCGGGCGTTGTGGTTCATTGCGCGACCAGATAGCATAGTCAAAAACCAGCCGCGACAACACCGCAACCACGGTAGAGGTTATATCCGATGGCATAGAGGATACGTCGATGATCGAAATCGGTTTGCCATTGCTCGGCAAACGGAAAATCTTGCCGATAAAATCGGCCATTGTGTCGCCGACCAGCATCCCGGAAAACATGAAATTATAGCGCGGATCGGCCTTCATTTCGTCAATCTTGCCTTTCAGCCGCATATAGGGGGCCGAAGTGCTGGCCTTGTCCAGCTTGCCCATTTCATCCTGAATAATGCTGGTCAGGTCGGACAAAAGATAAGGAATGGGTGCATCCACGGTCAATTTGCCGACACTTTCCGCCGCGCGGTTTTTCGATCGCGCCTTAAGCAGGCATTTGGCGAGAATGTCGCTGTCCATTTGCCGGTCATCGCCCTTAGATGTCACGAAAACCTCGCAATGCTCCTTAAAATTCATGATCCAATAAGGCATGGCAAGGTTGTTAACGTCATAGAGCGCACCATTGTTTTTGAAGGCGGCGCTATATTCGCCATGTGGATCGACCATGACAATATGACCTTCGGGGGCCAGATCGCAAATCCGGTGGAGGATGAGCGCCGCGCTGGTCGATTTACCGGTGCCGGTTGAACCCAATAGCGCAAAATGCTTACCCAGCATGGCATCAATATAAAGTGAGGCGCGAATGTCGCGCGTGGGAAAAACGGTGCCAATCCCGATATTGGCCCTGCTGTCGGTGGCATAAACCTGATTCATATCGGCGGTGGATACGGCATAGACTTCTGCGCCGGGGACTGGATAGCGGGTGACACCGCGGCGGAAATTATAGATTTTACCGGTCAACCTTTCCTCATCGCCTTCGCCCAGAAAGTCCACCGCAGCGACGATCACACCATTTTCGGTCGGGTGCAGTTTCTGCGTTCGGATGCTGGCGAGCAGCCAAGTGTTGCCGATACGGATTTTGATCTGGCTTCCCACCTGTCCGGCCATAGCCAGGCTGGGGTCATCCAAATCCATCATGGCGTTCAAAATGCCGCCATCCAGGCTGACCTGCGAGCCGGAACCTGCAATATCGGTCACAAATCCGATATGATACAGGCTGTTATTGTTGCTGCCATCGCCTTGCGGCTGGCGTTGCTGTTGGGGTTCGGCGGCCGGGCCGGCCGTCGGCGGCAGGCGCGAGTGACACAGTTTGCGCAGGAACAACCGGCGCGTCTGTATTTGCCGATGCGGTTTTGGGTTCTGACGCTGGCGCTGGTGCGGGCGGCACAGATGCTGGGGGCGTTGCAGCATCGCTTCTGGGCGGACAGGATGAAGAAGGCTGGGGTATCGCCCTCGCATTGCCATCTGCGTCTGTGCCATATGGCATTGCGCCTGAAAAATTGCGACCGTCCCTGATATCCATTCCTATTACCCTGTTTATAAAAACTGAAACCCCGGCATAGGGGCACAAGGTAAAGAAATATTTACCATCGGTGCGCTTTGCAGCATTGCGTTTGGAATGGCTTATATCCTGCGGAAAATGACACCGGCGAGCCAGCCAAGGCCCAGTGAAATAATGACCGCGAGCAATCCGTAAAGCAGCGAATATTTATCGGCCATGACGGTGACAAATTGTTCAAAACCGGTTTTCTGTATTTCAATTTCCACATGGTCATCGGCGACGATCACCCGGCCATCGCGGATCAGCAGCGTTTCGGCGGTATAGGTGCCAACCGGCACGCTGGAGGGAATATCAAGATAAGCGCGGTAAAGGACATTATCGGTGATTTCGACCGCCCGGTCCTCTTGCCGGTATAATCCTTGTCTTTCATTAAGATCGACCAACCCTTTGACAAAGCGGCGCTGTTCTGCGCCGACAATCTCCCCGCTAGGTGATAATTGCATCCGTTCAAGGCCAAGCTCGTAAATCGCCGCTGTTTTATTATCGACAATCTGGCTCAGCGGGCGGGAAGAGGCGACGGCATAATAAGCCGGAACCGAACGGAAATCACTGCTGTCGGCATTGACCCAAATGCCCGCAATTTGCTGTTTTTCGCGTAAGGTAATGGCCTGTGCCGGGCCGCGCAGCACAATGGCGACATCCACCTTGCCCTGCGGCGCTACGCCGCGCGGATAGATGATCGCACCGAACAGCAATAGCCGCGCCCCTGTAAAGCCGGTTTGAATCTTGATTTGCCGCTGCGACACATCGGGCACCAGTTTTGGTTCCACCGCGGTGGCCATGGCGGGCATGAAAAGCAGAAGAGTTAGAAGTGCCAAGCGGATCATAACGGATATACCGTATAAATTTCATCGGGCTGCCAACCCAGACCCAGCGCCATACGCAGCGCGACCAGAAGTACGATCGCGGACAGCGCCAGCCGCAAATATTCCGGTTGCATCTTCTGCGCGAAACGGGCGCCAATTTGGGCGCCGACCACACTGCCCAGCAGCAGGAGGACCGACAGGACAATATCGACCGCTTTGGTGGTCATGCTATGCATCATCGTGGATGACATGGTCACAAACAATATCTGGAACAGCGATGTTCCTACCACCACCTGAACCCCCATGCCCAGCAGGTATAGCATCGCCGGGATCATAATAAAGCCGCCGCCTACCCCCAATAACATGGTCAAAATACCGGTGAGAAAACCCAATAATAACGGCGCCAGAGGTGAGATATAAAGCCCCGATTTATAGAAACGCCATCGCATGGGCAGATTGGCGACAAGCGGATGGTGGCGCCTTTTGCGCGGCGGCACCGGTTTGCCGCCACGGCTGGCGCTGACCGCAGCCCAGCTTTCGCGCGCCATCATGGTTCCAATACCACCCAGCATGAGCAGATAAAGGATGTTGATCACCGTATCAATCTGCCCCAGTTTTTCGAGCAGAGCGAATAATCCGGCCCCGACCAGTGTTCCAAATACCCCGCCGACAATCAAAATCGCGCCCATTTGGAAATCAACACCATCGCGCTTCAAATGGGCATAGACACCCGACACACTGGCTCCTGTGACCTGCGTCGATGCCGATGCCGCCGCCACCGTTGGCGGAATGCCATAAAAAATCAGCAAAGGCGTTGTCAAAAATCCGCCGCCCACGCCAAACATTCCCGACAGCATACCCACGCCCACACCCAGAAAGATGATGACAAAGGCGTTGACCGAAAGGTTCGCGATAGGAAGGTAGATATCCATTGACCTATTAATGCTCTAACGCGGTTTTGCGGCGCAATAAAGGTGCCTATGCCCCGATACGCAATATTCCTGTGGCTATCCGTTAAAAACCGGTTGACAGCGTCAGTGTCGGACCATTGCCGGGCCGTGCATCGCCGCCGACACGAAAGCGCCAATCGGCATCGATGTGTAGCGGCAGACCGGTCATTTCGCCATCAAACCGTATCGACGGGCCGATGTCGAGCCTTTGTTCCCCGCGCGGCCCACCGTGCTGCCTGCCATACTGCCCACCGGCCCATGCGCCCGCCCCGATCGCCGCATTCCATGTTTGGCCTGTGAAAACCGGCCTGTCCATTCGCAGCGATGCATCAAAAAAAGCAGCAGAATCCTCTTTTCCGCCGTCAAACGCCTGCACATAACCGAACTGGCCATAGCCGCCGAGCCGCAGCCCAGCAGGCAGCTTTTTGTTTTCCGCCGACCCTGCGGCATAAAAAGACACTGCATCTGCAGAGTGCCCGCGAAACCGATATTCGGCGGACAAGGTTACAGGTATATTCGCGGCCGGCCGCCAGCGCAAACCGGCTGCAGCCTCCCGGTCGCCCCGGTCGCCTTTTCGGGATGGCGTCGCGGCCATTCTGCCAAAGAGCGACCATTGCGACGTTTTGCCCAGTTGATAAGTGGCAACCAATCCGCTTTGACTGCCCCCATATTGGCCGCTTGCCGCCCATATGTCCTGCGCCCTTTCTGTATCCAGCCGCCAGAAACTATAGGCATAAATTTGCAGTTTCCGTTCTTTTGTGCCGCTTGGGTTTTGGAAGGATTCCGGTCCGGATAAAATCTGACCGCCCGTGCGCGATGTTAATGGAACCGGCAGGCTATCAGGGGCCATATCGGTTATAGGAGATGATGCGGTAGCGGGAAATAGGGACGCTATTTGCGGCGTGCCGCGAATGACCGGGGCATTATTCCCTTTTGTAAAGTATCGGGCTTGCGGCAAAATCAACTGCGCTACGCGGTGCTGTTTGGTAAAAGCACCAAGATGGTTTTTCGCGCCCCGTTCTTTTTCCATTGCAAAGGCCGGGCGAGCTTTTTGCGGGGTTATCGTCACTATGTTGGCGATAGGCCGCGCGGATCCGTCCAGAATAACACCCGTCCGAACCGCAACCCAGGATAGCAGCACTGCCGACCATATCAGCAAAGGCTGCCCCTTGCCTTCACCCATTGCTTGACGCCTTTGGGAAATGATTATGCGTCGTTTTATCCCATTGTAACGGCCTATTTTTGATACAGTATAAGGCATAATTGCCGATTGCCCTGCGCGCCGCCATTAAAGAGATGATATTGGCAATGAAGATACGCGGCACCGAATGCACTGCTTCTAACGGCCCATAGAGCCGGCCCACGAAAAATGCCCTGACGATCAATCGCCAGATCAGGAAAAGGGCATTAACCGCAAGCAATGTCGTGGTAAGGCGCGGTAAAGATTTCCAAGCATGGAGTTCCAAAAGATCGGCGGCGGCCATCACGCCGGTTAAGATGATGCTTATATAGGCGGCGGCCAGCACAATGGCGGCAAATATCGCCCGCCGGTCACGCAATATCATCCAATTTTCGCCGAATGTCCTGCGCCATCCCATACGGTCCCAACCCGATAGTGAGATTCCGGTTATCCAGCGGCTTTTTTGCCTGACGGATGCTTCCAATGTATCGGGGAAACACGCGCGCGTTCCGATCAATGCGCCCGCATCATTGGCGATACGCGCCAATATGGTCCGACCATTTTGCTGTCCGATTTTTAGGCCCAGTTCATAATCTTCGGTCAAGCTGCCTTCATCAAAGGGGCGGCGATCCGCGGCCAGCGCGATCCGGCCCAAGACATTGCGGTCAATCGCGCAGCCAACCCCGGCCAGCGGTAAGGGCGCACCAATGGCTTCGCGCACGACCAGCGATTTGCCATGCGCTTCGGCAAATTCATCGCAATAATGGCCGCTTATCCAAAGCGATCCTGAAACACGCATCGGAATGACAGGCAATTGCACCGCCTGCGCTTTTTCTATAAGCCGGTCATAAAGCGTCAATTCATCTTTATCCACTTGGTCTTCGGCATCGTGCAGGATGATGGCTTTCACCTTATAGCCATATTTTAATTCATCCTCTGTCATGGCCCGCCACAAACGGTTCAAACAATCCGCTTTTGTTGTCGGCCCAGCGTGGTCGCACAGGACCAGTTTGACAGCGCTGTTGTGCGCCGCTGCAGCCATAACCGATGCGATGGTGGCATCATCATTGGGATAGCAGCCGACATAAATATGGTGATTGGCATTATCGGCCCAGGCCTTTTGACAATGGCGCAGCATCGCGCCAATGACGGCAGCTTCCTGCCACGCCGCCACAAAAACCGCCAATTTTCCGCTTTTTTCAGGCGGAGGCAGGTCACTTGCCCGCATCGGTTTGACACTGTGATAATAGCGCAGGCGCCGGTATATGCGGCGCACAACCCAAATGATATCGACCGCAAAATCATCGATAGCCCCGATCAGGAACCAGATCGCGCTGAACAACAGCAATTCGTGCAGAAAAAACTCTGTCCAAAGGAAAAAATTACCCATCGAACAACAACAGATTTAGGGGGCCATAACCCTTCGGTCGAGCATGATGCCTGCGACCATAACCAGTAAAATGGGTATACTCCAAAATTCGATAAGCGCCTGATAAACGACCGGAGAAAAATCCGGGGCGACCACCGTGGCAAAATGGGTTATCAACGCCGCAAGCTGCAGCCCCGCGCACCAAATCAGCCATCCACGGTTGATCCGCATTGCTAAAACCGCAAGGCAAAAAAAGCATAGAAAGTCGATCCAAAGTACCGCCATGGATGTCGAGTGCCATTCAAAATATCGGGCTGGCATCATTGTGGCTATCGCCGCGCTGATAAACAGTATCGCGCAATAGCGACCGGCCCTTCCCCCAAAAATCGCCGCATAAAAGCAGCTTAGAAAAAGCATTAAGGCGAATGTTATTTGCAGCAGCATACTTGGCCAGCAAGTTCTGGAGTGTACCGGCCAAGCATGCTGTGCCGGTCAGGCCGCCACGCGAAGTGGTGACTTGGCCTTAAGGGGGCCGCCGCTACCCAAGCAGCCAAAGTCGGTGACTTGTTGATTGCTTTGGTTGCGGACAATAATCATATGCTTGTGCGCGGACACAAATCCGCGGCGGCTGGCTATCAAGCCTGAAATACCATCGGTTACAGCTTCCAATGCCTTTTGGCTATCCGCCGCAGGCATACCGGCATTGCGGCTCGCAAACACCATGGATTCGGTCAAAGCAGATAATTTCAAAAGCGCTTCATCCAACGCTTCATGGGTCGCAATAATGTTGTTGGAAACATTTTGCGCATCGTGATAATCCAGCTTAGTCATCTACAACTCCTTCACCTAAAGAATTGCCAAACGTGCCAAACAATCCGGGTCACCCCAAAACCTTCATCAAACCGACTATGATAATAGTCAAAGCGCTGATGGATATAATCGAAAACAGGGCGGTTTTGATAATTGCCGATACAATTTCCAATTTTGAAAAATGATGCCGATCACCGCCTAATGCCGGAAGTGTGAGCCGCAATAATTTTCCTTCTTCGCCCAATCCCCGAAATAAAACCCATTCGGTGTTATTGGTTTTGATATGTTCCGAATTGCCTCCTTCCAATTTGTTTGACCTGTTCAAATTGACCGGATAGGCGGGATGTTCAACCGGCGGCGCTTCGTATACCAAGCGTTCGGATAGGGGCATTTTGTCGAGTGCGGCGAAGATTCTGGCCGCTTCCTTGCGCGTCCCTGCGTTCAGCTTGCGCCGGGCGGCGTCCAATCTTTGATCGACTGTGAAGGGGGATATATCAAGCTGGCGTGCTATTTCCTTGGAGGTCAGCAATTGATCGACCAGCCGGAGGCACTCTTTTTGCCCGTCGGTCAGTTTCGGCTGTTTCTTGCCTGCCATTAGCAACCGGCCCCCTTGGCCGTTTGGTTTTGATTCAGTTTGCGACCAATCATTTTTCCACCCCTGGCATTTTTATAGCGTCCGAATTACCTTTTACGCAAGATTTTAACATAAGATAATCGGCAGATGATTTCGTTACACGGTTTAGCTTGATCTCAAATCAGCGGCTTGGCATGAGTAAAATATGAAAAATTCATCTGCACTGACCAAGAAACGACCTTCTGCCCTGCGCGATTTTTTGAAAAGTGAAGCCGCAGGCGGCGTCATTTTGATGCTCGCCGCTGCCCTTGCCATGGTTATCGCCAATAGCGGCTTTGGCGAAACATACCGGCATATTCTGTACAATCCATCCGGCCCCGTGCTCAATGAAAAACTGGGTCCGATGACTATCCACCTTTGGATAAATGACGGATTGATGGCAATATTCTTCTTTTTGGTCGGTCTCGAAATCAAGCGAGAATTTGTCGACGGCCGCCTGTCGACATGGGAAAAACGCCGCTTGCCAGTGGTGGCCGCTGCTGCAGGGATGATTTTTCCCGCGCTTGTGTTCCTGTTTGTCACCCGCGATTTGCCTGAATTGCAAAATGGCTGGGCTATTCCGGCGGCAACCGACATTGCCTTTGCCATTGGCGTGCTCGCATTGCTGGGCACAAGAGCGCCAACCTCGCTCAAACTTTTTCTGGTTACGGTTGCCATCGTTGATGACATGGGCGCGGTGGCGATTATCGCGCTTGTCTATACGCCATCGCTTAAAACCGCATGGATATTGGGGGCGGCGGCCATATTGGGCGTTATGTATTTGCTCAATAAATCCGGTGTGAAAAATATTCCTGTCTATTTGCTATTGGCCGTTATTTTATGGTTTGCCGTGCTGCAATCGGGTGTCCACGCCACGATTGCCGGCGTGCTGGCGGCGATGATGATCCCGATCATCGTCACGCCGGGCGCCCCCGATGCAAAGGATAGCCCGCTGCATATTTTGGAGCACGCCATCCACCCATGGAGCGCTTATTTGATTATCCCTATTTTCGGCTTTGCCAATGCGGGCGTGAATATCAGCGGCATCGGCCTGAATGAAATATTTGCACCATTGCCACTGGGTATTGCGCTTGGTTTGTTCCTTGGCAAGCAATTGGGGATATTCGGTGCGGTATGGCTGGCTGTCAAAACCGGTTTTGCCAGCAAATTGCGCGGCGCGACTTGGCTGCAAATCTATGCAGTTGCGATGTTTTGCGGCATTGGTTTTACGATGAGCCTGTTTATTGGCGAGCTCGCCTTTCCGGGCAAGGATGCGGCCTCGGCGCTGCTGCGTGAAGAGGCCAAAATAGGCATCTTAATGGGATCAATAGCTTCGGCAATCGCCGGGTTTCTGATCCTACGCTTTGCCCCGCTGCACGAGAATCATGACCGGATCGAAGCCGAAGAAGCCGGCGAGATTGATAGTGACGGTGATGTGAAATCCGTAACCGAAGCGAACCCGTCCAAGCCCTAGGCTTTTTGCTAATCCGGGAGCAGCAGGCTGGAATCGCCATAGCTGTAGAAACGGTAACCTTGCGCGATCGCTTCGGCATAGGCGGCCTGCATCCGCGTGCGCCCCATCATCGCGCTGACCAGCATGAAAAGCGTGCTTTTGGGTAAATGGAAATTGGTCATCAGGCCGCCTACTGCCTTAAACCGGTAACCCGGGGTGATGAAAATATCGGTGTCACCTTCAAAGGCGCGAATGGTGCCGCCCGTGTCCGCCGCGCTTTCGATCAGGCGCAGCGATGTGGTGCCCACTGCGATCAGACGGCCGCCGCGGGCGCGTATCTGGTTAAGCCTGTCTGCGGTGGCGGCGCCAATTTGACCCCATTCGCTGTGCATGACATGGGCCTGTGTATCCTGTGCCTTTACCGGCAGGAACGTGCCCGCCCCGACATGAAGGGTCAGCGTCGCCCTTTCAATCCCCGCCGCGTCCAATGCGGCGGTAAGCTCGGGCGTGAAATGCAGCGCAGCCGTGGGCGCAGCAACGGCGCCATCCTTGGCCGCAAACATAGTTTGGTAATCGCTGCGGTCCTGTTCATCTGTTGGCCGCTTTCCGGCGATATAAGGAGGCAGGGGCATGGTGCCTGCGCGTTCGAGCAAAATCTCAACCGGTTCCTCCCCTTCGAAAGACAGCGTGAAGCTGCCATCTTCATGCCGTTCCTCGGCGCAGGCAAACACGGCGTCGCCAAAATCAATCCGGTCGCCGGGTTTCACCCTTTTTGCGTTGCGGATAAAGGCTTGCCAGCGCCGCAGGTCCAAACGCTTGTGCAATGTTGCGCCGATCACCGCGTCCCCGCGCCGCCCGCTCAGCTGCCCCGGAATAACGCGCGTATCGTTAAAGATCAAACAATCGCCGGGGCGCAGCAAGCCGGGCAGGCCGATCACCTGATGGTGGCCAAAGGGACCTGCGCTTCCGATCCGCATCATCCTTGCCGCATGGCGCGGGCTTATAGGGCGCAGCGCGATATTTTCAGGAGGCAGGTCAAAATCAAACAGGCCAACACGCATGGTTGCGCGTTAGCGGCTTTGCCCATGCCGTAAAAGTGAAAATGATGCGAAGGGTTAATCCGTAACCGAAATCACCGGCTCGTCCGCTTGTAAAGCTTTGGGCGGGAAGGCAAAATTGGGCAAAGGCTTGTTATCCGCCGCAACAGAAGCCTGCACGATCCGGTCGGGCTGTGCCGGGGGTTCGCCCTGGGCAATTGCATCGACAAATTCCATCCCGCCGGTGACGCGGCCAAAAGCGGTATATTTGTTATCGAGCGCAAAGCGCGGCTGGAAACAGATGAAAAACTGGCTGTTGGCTGAATCGGGATCGGTGGTCCGGGCCATTGACACGGTACCGCGCAAATGCGGCATGGGGTTAAATTCCGCCTTCAAATCGGGCAAGTCGCTATCGCCTTGTCCGGTTCCGGTGGGATCACCTGTTTGCGCCATGAACCCTTCGATCACACGGTGGAAGATAATACCGTCATAAAATCCCTGCCGCGCCAGTGTTTTGATCCGTTCGACATGATTGGGCGCGATTTTGGGATAGAGCTGTATCGTCACGCGGCCGCCGGTGGACAGATCAAGATAAAGGGTATTTTCAAGGTCAGGGCCGGCAGGCGCAGCCGCTGTTCCATCCTGCGCCATAGCAGTCTGTGCACCCAAAAAAGCGGTCAGGATCAGCACAAAGCGTGCAAGGATCAGATGGATTTTCATGCTATGTCTTAACTCCAGTCATTGACGAACGGTTCCCTTTAACAATAGCGGCTGTCGCTGTCATGAACGAAAAAGGGCGGCGCGGCATATTATCGCCGCACCGCCCTTTTGTGATAGCATGGCCCGGTGTCAGGCGACCGGGCGGCGGCCCCGCGCATAGACGCCATAGCCTGCAATAATCGCATAGCAGATGACCGGAACGATCAGCCCGGCCGTCAACCCAATGCCGTCGGCCGCTGCGCCATAGATCAGCGGAATAATCGCCCCGCCGACAATCGCGGTTGCCAATATGCCCGAACCCTGTGCCGCTTTTTGCGCCCGCATCCCTTCGGTGGCGAGGCTAAAAATAGTTGGGAACATGATCGAGTTGAACAGCCCCACTGCGGTCAAGGTCAGCGCCGATAAAGAACCGCCGGAAAAAGCGGAAATGGCGATGAGTGTTATGGCGATGCTGCCAAAGATGGTCAGCACATAACCGGGATTGAAGAAACGCAGCAGGCCCGCGCCCACAAAACGGCCGATCAACGCGCCGCCCCAATAGCTGGACAAATACCAGACTGCCTGTTCATCGGATGCGCCCAAAACACGGTCCAGACCCACATATTTGACGATGAAGCTGCCGATAGTGACCTCTGCACCGACATAGAGGAAAATGCACAAGGCGCCAAAACGCAGGCGGGTATCGTTCATGAACAATGTCCATGTGCCTTCGACTTCGACATCATCGGCCTGCGCATCGTCAAGGGCGCTACGGAAAAACCAGAATAGAGCCGCCATGGCGATCAGGAATATCGCGACGCCGGTATAAACATGGGTGATAACCTCTGCCTCTTGCAGGCGGAAAGCCGCCAGCGCATCGGGCGATAAGGTGGTGGCGTCCACATCCGACGGTTTGCCCAAAATATAAAAAGCGCCAAAGGTGACGATCAAATATGCGCCCAGCGAGTTGAACATTTGGGCAAAGGTCAACCGGCTATGCGATGTTTCGGGCGGTCCCAAGGTGGTCACCAGCGGGTTCATTGCCACCTGAAGCAATGTGATACCGCCGCCGATCAGGAACAACGCGCCCAAAAAGTTGATATATTGCCCGCTGCTTGCCGCCGGAATAAACAGCAAAGCGGCGGCCGCGATGATTAAAAAGCCGGTGACAAAGCCCCGGATGAAACCGATTTTACGAAGCAAAATGCCCGCCGGAATCGAAAATAGCGCATAGCTGGTGAAAAAGGCGAATTGCACCAGCGCCGCTTCGAAATTGGAAAGCTGGAACATATTCTGGAATTTTTTGACCAAGGCGTCATTGATATTTGTAACGCCTGCCAGCAGGAAAAATACCGCAAATACAAGGCATAAAACCAATGTCGTTTTGCCGCTTGCGCTTTGATAACTGCCGGATGCGTTTCCGCCGCCTGCTATGGGTGCTGCCATATAATCCTCCCTCAAAAACTGGTAATCTGCTCGTTATATATTATTGCGAATGTGCGAACAGATTCCCCCACTGCAATCGTCCATAAACTGACAAGGTTGTCATTGCAACATTATCTGAACGCGGCCCATCCTATTTTGCGGCAATCATCCTTGCGACATATTCGCCATGATCGGGCATGGCATTGGCGGTTTGCATGATTGCGCTTTTGATCGCTTGTAAACGGTCCAGATTCTCTTCGGCGCCCAAAACATTAGCAATGGGGTGATATTGGCGGGGCATAACCCCTTGGCCAGTAAACACCGCAAGCCAGCTTGGTTCTGTGAAAATCTCATTTTCTTCTCGGTATATCCGCCCGCTATGTTCAAACAAGGCGCGTTTATCGGTTAGGAAATCGGGTACATCCATGGTGCGGACATGATCCCAAAACGGCATCCCGGTTCGTTCAGTCACATTATAATGCAGGATGAGGAAATTGCGGATTGTTGAAAATTCCTGATCGATCAGACGGTTGAAAACCCCTCTGCTGACGGTGCCGTCGGCGCTTGCCGGGAACAGGTTTATCAGCTTTGTGATCGCGCTTTGGATCAAATGGATGCTGGTCGATTCCAAGGGTTCCAAAAAGCCGCTCGACAGGCCGATGGCGATGCAGTTGTTTTTCCACACTTGTTTGCGTTTGCCAGTGGTGAAGCGCAATTGGCGCACATCGGCCAGCGGTTTTCCGTCCAGGTTGGACAGCAGCGTCCCGGCGGCTTCATCGTCGCTGATATAGGCGTTGCAATAGACATAGCCATTGCCGGTGCGGTGTTGCAGCGGGATATTCCATTGCCAGCCGGCTGTACGCGTTGTCGCCGTGGTATAAGGGCGCAGTCCCGGAGCGGCGGGATCGCGCTCCGATGGGACGGCGACCGCGCTGTTACAGGGCAGCCAGTGGGACCAATCATCATAGCCTGCCTGCAATGTCTTTTCGATCAACAGGCCATAAAAACCGGTGCAATCAACGAACAGATCGCCGGCAAATTCGCGGCCGTCTTCGATACGCACCGCCCGGATATTGCCGTTATTGCCATTCTGCTTGACCTCCGTAACCTTCCCCTGATGGCGGTGCACGCCATGGGCTTCGGCATATTGCCGGAGGAAGCGGGCATAAAGCACGGCATCAAAATGATAGGCATAGCTGAGCGTGCCGAGCGGCGCATTGGGCGGCCCTGCGGGATGGGCAAAGCGCCCCTTCACCCCTGCTTGCCAAGCGAGACAGAAATCGGACAGCGCTATATCATGGCCTTGTGCGCGTGCCTTGAGCCAGAAATGGTGAAAACTGATCCCTTCCATATCGGTGCCATAGACGCCAAAGGGGTGAAAATAACGCTCGCCATCCTTTGTCCAGCCGATAAATTCGATGCCCAGTTTGAACGTAGCTTTTGTTGCCCGCAGAAAATCGGCCTCATGAATGCCGAGCATGGCGTTGAATTTCAATATTTCCGGGATGGTGGCCTCGCCCACGCCGACTGTGCCAATATCCTCCGATTCGATCAGGTCAATGCGCACATCGCTGCCGCGAAAGACATGGCCGAGCGCCGCCGCTGTCATCCAGCCCGCAGTGCCCCCGCCGACAATGACAATTTTTTTTACCGCTTTTGCTGTGTTGTTCATCCTGTCATCCTAGCGGCCATTTGGGCCAGAAAATCTTCATGTGTCGGCATAGCGGCTATCGTCTGGTCAAAAGCAACCACCATCGACCCCAAGTCGCGCATTTTTGCGGATAGATCAACGCCGTCGGTGACATGGTCATACAGCGCAGGGATGATACCAAGCCCCGTCATCATTTCCAGCCAGCTATGCTTTTCAAACGGATCATCGTCAATCATCACCAGTAATCCGCGCCTTTCAAACTGACCAAGGCGGCGGTGCAGATCGGGCGCGATAGCCTGCTTTTTTGCTTGTTCCCAATATGGACCGGTCAGGCCGTTGCGGACAAAAGGCAGGTGCAGAAAATCGCGGATATGGTCAAAATGGGCCGCGACCCTGCGGTTATATTCGGCGCTTTTGCTCGGCATATCATCGCCCTTGCCGCCGGGCAAAAGCGTAATCAATGTTTCCAATTGATGCGAAAGCAATGTGACCTCTGCTCCCATAGCGGAGCCAAGCTGCGCAGCGCCAACGCCCAGATGCACGCTATTACCCTGCCACGGTCGCTCCATCCGGCCGGGATATATCGGGCCGCTTGTAATAATGGCGGCCGCGCTTTCGGGCAGCGCATCATAGGCCGCCTGCTTTGCCTGCGCATCTGTCCAATGGCTGGAATGATAATAAAGGGTGATAAGAGCGCCGCCTTGCAGCGGCAATATCGTCATCCAGCCATTATCCAGCGGACGGATGCTATCATGTGGTGGATGCGGCATGGCCCCTTCAAGCCGCAGCGTTACATATCGGTCAAAGCCAAGAGCCTGCCTGCAATCTATATCCTTTGCTTTTTCCTGCGGCCTGCAATCGACAATGAGCAAGGGTTCATCCTCCATGCCCGCCGCCACCCGCACACCTGACGCCATGGCCTTATCCCGCATCACTGCGGTCAGCGCGGAACCGTCCAAAGCAACGCCAGGCCGCAGCAGCGATCGTGGTGATTGCCGGTCGGCCGATGGCGGGCTGAACTTGCCCGCTGCTGCCATGCGCGCCTGAAAAGCAAGCGGTAAGCACAGATCGGTAAACAGCCCATCCTTACCCTCCTGCACCGATAGGCGGCGCAAAATCTGATGCGCGGATAGTCCGTCCTTAACCGGCAAGGCTTCACCCGGTGCGTGATAGACATTCCTGCCTTTTGCGCCCCATTTTTCAAAACAGGTGCCAAGCCAGAAACCACCCCTGCCAAGGGTTATCAAATCAGCCGGGGTCATGCCGATATGCTGCATCAATATCGATTCGCCGCCAAGGATCATATGCGCATAGGCGGCGCTCTCGGCGGGCGTATCCTCCTGTGCGCCATCAATATGGATAGCGGCTGTTCCGGAAAACTGCTCGGCCAATATCGCTGCGGCGCTCCAACCGGCAAGGCCGCCGCCCAATATCTGAATATAAGGGGATGGGGATTTCCGGGTCATAGCGACGGGATCTTCTCGGCAACCATTTCAGCAACCATTGCTCCGGGGCAATGGCCGCGCACGAAATCCATATGCACAGGAAGGGTGTTAACCGCATCTGCAATCTGGCGCCGCCGCTCTTCCATGCTGCTGGCAATCGCGGCGCTGTCAAGGTGATCCAGGCGCGGATCATAAGCTTGCGGCACGATATTCTGCCCCACAAAAACCGCAAGCCAGCTCGGCGGTAAAAACGCACCGACATCATAGCTTGGGATTATCCCGCTATGAACAAAAGCCGCGACCTTTTCTTTGAGCGATGCCGGCCATTCCATGCGGCGCATATCGTCCCAGAATTTTTCGCCCTCGCGCTGATTGGCGACATAATGCAGCACCAAAAAATCACGCACCCGGTCAAATTCCAGCCGCATCATTGCATTATATTCGGCTGCATCCTCCTCCATGCTATCCTGTGTGGGGAATAATTCTACCAGCGCGGTTATTCCTTGTTGGATCAAATGGATACTTGTTGATTCCAGCGGCTCCAAAAATCCGCCTGACAGGCCGATAGAAACCACATTGCCGTTCCATAATTTGTTACGCCGTCCGGTTTTGAAAAAAAGCGGACGCGGCTCGGCGATCGCTGGTCCCTCCAAATTGTCTATCAAAATAGCGGCGGCTTCATCATCGCTGATATAATCGCTGCAATAGACATGGCCATTGCCGATCCGGTGTTGCAACGGAATGCGCCATTGCCAGCCCGCCTTTCGCGCGGTCGCCCGGGTATAGGGACCAATGGGGCCGGATGGTTCGCACGGCACGGCAAGTGCGCGGTTACACGGCAGATAGTGGGACCAATCCTCATATCCGGTCTTCAACTCCTGTTCGATCAGCAGGCCGCGAAAGCCGGAGCAATCGACGAATAAATCCCCCTCCACCTGCGCACCATTTTCTAAAACTACCGCGCTGATTCGGCCTGTATCGGCGCTCCGCTTGGCATGGGTGATTTTGCCCTCCACCCGTTTGACGCCGCGCTTTTGCGATAATTGCGACAAATGGGCGGCATAAAGGCTGGCATCAAATTGATAGGCATAGCCAAAGGTGGATAGCAAGGCATTGGGATCGGCATCCGGCATCGCGTATCGGTTTGCCTCTGCCATCATTACCGGCAGGCTATATTCACATATCCTTTTGGCATTGCCTGCCAATCTTTGCTGTGTCCATAAATGGTGGAATGCAATGCCATTATGCGGTTCGCCATAATCGCCAAAGGGGTGGATATAGCTTTCGCCCTCCTTGCCCCATCCGCAAAACTCAATACCCAATTTGAATGTCGCCTGCGTCCGCGCCATCAGGTCGGTTTCATCTATGCCCATAGCAGCGTTAAAAAAACGGATATGCGGCAAAGTGGCTTCGCCCACGCCAACTGTGCCGATTTCGGCGGATTCGACAAGGGTGATCTGCGTTCCTGTATTACCGAATTTATGGCTGAGCGCGGCGGCCGTCATCCATCCCGCTGTGCCGCCGCCGACAATGACCACATTGTTTACAAAATTCGCGTTTATGGACATCTTCCGCCTCCTAAGGCCATTTGCGATAGAACTAAGCGTCATTTATGACAAGCTTGTCTTGACGATATAGATTTTAATAGTCAGCATAAGAATCAATACATATATGCGGATGAATTCGGGGGAAGGAATTGGCATGGAACAAACAGCAATAAGAGGGAATAGACGATCGACCATGGTCGATGTCGCGCGGGAGGCGGGCGTATCACTTAAAACCGTGTCGCGCGTGCTGAACAAAGAAAGCTATGTTCGTGAAGAGACCAAGACTGCGGTGCTCGATGCAGCGGCGCGGCTGGATTATAAGCTTAATCAAGCGGCGCGGACATTGCGGGCGGGCACGACACAGATTGTTGCGCTATTGGTCAATAACCCTAGCCGAAGCTATTTGGAAAATGTGCATTTCGGGGCGCTTGCCAAATGTCATGAATTGTCGATGCAACTGGTTCTGGATGAATGCCCAAATGGTGTCAGCGATGTCCGCAGGATCCTGAAATCCTTATCTCCGGTTGGCCTGATAGTGACGCCGCCGCTATGCGATGACCCCGAAGTGATCGAATTGCTTGAGGAACAGGGCTGCACCTATGTCCTTGTGGCTCCGGTTGACCCGGCCAGTACGAAATATTCGGTAAATATGGATGATATGGCCGCCGCGAAAGAGATTACCGACTATCTGCTAAAGCTTGGGCACAGCCGTATTGGCTATATTCGCGGCCACCCCGACCATGGCGCTTCTGTCAAACGTTATGCTGGCTATTGCGATGCGCTGCGCGGTCAAGGGATAGAGCCTGATCCAGCCTTGATACGGCAGGGCTATTTTGACTATGCCAGCGGCCTTGAATGCGCTGAATCGCTTTTGAATATGGACGAGCCGCCCACCGCTATTTTTGCCAGTAATGATGATATGGCGGCGGCGATTATTGCAGCCGCCTATCGCCGCAATATATCAGTGCCCGGCCAATTATCGGTTGTGGGTTTTGATGACACCCCGATTGCCGGCATTATCAGCCCGCATCTGACCACCATCCGCCAACCTATTGCCGATCTTGCCGCCAATGCGGTGCAGCTATTGTCCGAAAATATCGCACAAAGCTTTAGCAGCGAGCAAGGGGAAACCACCATTTTCCTGCAACACGCATTGATCGAACGCGATTCGGCTGGGGTGCCGGCGGCCTAAGCTTGATAGGCTGTAAAGGCGACCGGTCCCGATATAACGCACTATCACTCCGACTTGGCAGGGCTTTCTTCTGATTTTGCCGCAGGTGCTTGCTGCAAGCCCAATGCGGCAACCATCGAAGGAATCCATTCCTCACCCTGACGGACATGAAAGGTATTGGTATAAGCCCATACGCACCAACCAATATTCAGCGCCTCTGCCTGTTTGCGTACAGCATAGGTATAGCGCGCCCGTTCTTTTAACGGCGCACTGTCAATCGCGCCAAATTCGCCTAGGAACAACGGCACGCCTGTGCGCTGTTGGAATTTGATGGTGGCATCGGCCATTTTATCAAGCCAGGCATAATCCTCCTCGCTACCAAAGCTGGCGGGCGCAGGGGGGGAGGGGTTAACCCAGCTTGCCCCTTGGTGCGTGAAATTAAACGGTTCGTAAAAATGGAATGTCGCAATGACATTGGGATCCTTGGGCGGATCAAATGTTTCGAGCGACGATATACCGCTCCAAAAATCACCGCCCATAATCACTTTGCGCGTCGGGTTGGTTTTGCGAATATCGGCAAGAATGGCGGTGAGCATAGGTTCGACGACATCATTGGTCAGCTTGTTATGCGGTTCATTGATGACTTCAAAGAAAACATTTTCGCCGCGGTCCTTATAATGTTCGGCCAATTGCTGCCAAAGTCCAATGAAGCGGTCCTTATGGCCATCGGGATCAGTGAAAAGTTCATCATAATGATGCAGGTCGACGATGATATTCAGCTTATGCTTGGTCGCCCAATCAACCACCTCATCCGCTTTTTTGAACATTTCGGGGTCGATTGTATAGGGCGGTTTGCTATCGGCATAAGCCGACCAGCGCACCGGAAAACGCACCGTGTCAAAACCAATGGCGGCAATTTCGGCCAAATCCTTCTCCACCGGCATCCGCCCGCCCCAGGCCGCGCCTTTTGGTTGTTCAAACATATTGCCCAAATTGGCGCAGCGTTTGATAGGAACAGAAGGAACGCTTGTGTAAGGCTTGCCGCCCGGCGGCGGCGTTTGCGCGGTCAGCGCCGTCGGCGCAAGCAATGCCGCCGCTGTTATCATTGAGACAAGCTTTTGGCTTATCTTGCGATTCGATGCGATTTCCTTCATTGTTTTTTCCCCTTTGCGACGCGAAACAGCGCGATGATTTTTTTCGATTCTTTCCGTTGACAGCGGCTAGCTGTAACAAAGATGTCACGTTTTGACGAAATTTGAAATAACCTCCAAAACAGTCGTTGACAAGCTTGTCATAAATGGGGAATAGGCGATGTTCGTGTTTGAGCTGGGCTTACCAGCCGTTTTTTATTGGGTGTGACGGGGCTGTCACGCCTTTTTGGGAGGAAAATATGTTAAACCGTGTACCAAGTGAATTATATCCTGCGTCCGCATCGCGCGGCGTGAAGCGGCTTTTGTCCGGCGCATCTGTGCTGGCTTTGGGCCTTATGGTATCTACGCCCGCCTTTGCGCAAGATACGGCTGATACATCTGCTGCAGAAGAAAATGCGGATGAAAATGAGATTATCGTTACCGGTATCCGCGCCCGTATCGAATCCGCGCAAAACATCAAACGCGAAGCCGATACATTCGTGGATGCAATCACCGCAGAAGATATTGGCGCGTTTCCCGACAAATCGGTTAACGAAACGCTGCAACGTATTCCCGGCGTATCGATCAACCGTTTCCAAGGCGTTGATGATCCTGATCACTTTTCGATCGAGGGCGCGAACGTTGTTATCCGCGGCCTTCCCTTCACGCGCTCCGAATTTAACGGTCGTGACGCTTTCTCTGTAAATAGTGGCCGTTCACTGGGCTTTAACGATATTGCGCCTGAACTGCTCGGCAGTGTGTTGGTTTACAAAAACTCCACGTCTGATCAGATTGAAGGTGCGATTTCGGGTCTCGTGAATTTGCGGACCCGCAAGCCACTTGATTCGCGTAAGTTGATTATTGCGGGCACGATTGAGGCCAACTATGGCAATGTGCGCAAAGAAATCACGCCTTCTTATTCTATCTTGGCGAGCAATGTGTTCGAAACCGGCATCGGCGATTTCGGCCTGCAGCTCAGCTACAGCCGCGGCGAGCTTGAATCGGCTGCCTTTGGTTCGGCGCTGTCGGACTATCGGGCGCGTCCCGAATTGACAGCGGCGGGTGATCCCACCAGCTATGTTCCGCGTAGCGCATCTGTGCGTCAGCAGACTTTTGACCGTGACCGTAAGACAATTGATGGTGTTCTGCAGTGGGAATCGCTTGACGGATCGGCAAAGGTCACGGCTGAATATATTCGCGCCGAAGCCAATCAAGGTTGGAGTGAGCGCACTTTTGAGGGCGATATTTTTGACCAGGGCCCGCAGCCTAATCCGGGTTTGGGGCTTCCTTTCACTTTTGACAGTAACGGTTTGCTCCTTACAGGCGCACTTGATGCGAATGGCGGCATTCCAATCAACATTAACCGCCGTGATCAGCAGCGTCGCAATACCAATGACGATTTTTCACTTAACATAGAGCTGCACCCCACAGAGCGTTTGTCTCTTACCTTCGATGGTCAATATTCCAAAGCTACCGCGCAGGATACCGACGTAACCGTATATGGTTCTATCGACCAGAATATCGTACCGTTTATTGATCGCACAGCGGGTAGCATCCCTACCATCACATTCTCGGATGCCAGTGGAAATACAGATGTCCTGTCGGATCCTGATGCAGTATTCTATCGTTCGCTACTCGACCATGTTGAGGACAGTGAAGGCGAAGAGCTGGCATTCCGTGCTGACCTTGATTACGAATTTGACGGCGGTTTTCTCCGCAATTTGAAAGTTGGTGGCCGTTATAGTGACCGTGATCAAACCCGTCTATATTCTGGATATACTTGGGGTTACCTCAGCCAGAACTGGACTGGTGAAGGCATTTCGCCTTTCTCTCAAACTAATAGCATTGGTGGTATCGAAGGCTTTGGCTTCCCGAATTTCCAACGCGGTGGCGCACCTTCGCCTTCCAATAGCCTCTATTCGGGCGGTGGCATCAACCTTGCCGAAATCTATCGTAGTGGCGAGTTGCGCCGTCTAGCGGAAAGCGTGGAGCGTGCAGGGTGCTGCGGCGGTAAAGAATTCCTGAACGAACGTTCAAACCGCGTCGACACCAATGGCAATGGTATTATCGATGATGGTGATTTTTATACCCCCGGCGATATCAACTATAGCCGCGAAGAAACTTGGGCGGGTTACATTCGTGCCGACTTTGGATGGGATGAACCCTTTGGCGCCGGCACTTCAATCAATGGTAACGTTGGTGTGCGCTATGCAAACACCAATTTCTTCACCGTTGGTTCGATTAGCGCAAACCCAATTCAATTTGACCCGACACCATTGAATGGTCAGGTTGATCAGGTTCCGGTAACAAACGCTAACGTCGCGCAATTCTGCGCACAGGTGAATGCCAACCCACCAACGAACGGGCGCTTACCGCTTGTTTGTCGGGTAACGACGGCTGAGCAGACCCGTATCCTAAATGTTCTTAATGCCGGTTCGCAAGAATCGCGTATCCGCAATGACTATGATTATTGGCTGCCAAGCTTTAATATCAATATGCATTGGTCGGATAACCTGATCACACGCTTTGCCGTATCACGAGCAATGTCGCGTCCTGATTTTGGCCGGACATTATACAGCATTACTTTGGGCCAAAATGATCTAAGTGCAGGCGGGACGGAGCCTTTGTTCTCGACTTTCTCTGCAGATCCGAGTGCAAGGCCGGTGCTTTCCACTAACTTTGACTTGGGTGTTGAATATTATTTCAACTCCGCCGGGGGCTCGGTAACGTTCAACGCATTTTACAAGAAGCTTGATAATCTGGTAGGTGTAGGTACCACGATCAGCCCGTTGACCATCAACGGCCTTACCGAAGATGTATTGGTGAGCAGTTTTGTTAATATTGGTCAAGCGACTGTAAAAGGATTTGAGGTTGGCTATCAGCAATTCTATGATTTCCTTCCTGGCCCACTTGCCGGTTTTGGTTTAGAAGCGAACTATACCTATATTGATGGATCCGGTTTCCCTTCACAGGTCGCTGTCGGCAACTTTGCCAACCCGAACGACAACCCTGAAGTGCGTTATGTCGGCTTCAGCTATCCTTTTGAAGGTCTATCTAAGCATGCCTTTAACGCCGGACTTTTGTATGAAAAATATGGCATTTCCGGACGGCTTGCATACAGCTGGCGCGACCGATTCCTCTTGACTCGGCGTGACGTTATTCGTCCGAACTCGCCGATTTTCAACGAGGCATCGGGAACCCTTGATGGTTCGCTTTTCTATACCATCAATAAGAATTTCAAAATTGGTCTGCAGGTTTCAAATATCCTCAACGAAGTTGTAGAAACAAGCCAGGTGACTGCGCAATTCTCAGGTGAGTATGATGCTAGTGGTCAGCCGATCAATAACGTTCGGGGCCCGGACGCTCCGCGTTCTTACTTCTCGAACGATACACGCTATACCTTTGGTCTGCGTTTCAACTTCTGATCCAGAAGCTCCTGTAGTTTTTTGAGATGGCGGCCCGTAAAACGGCCGCCATTTCTTTTGCTTCATGCATGATAGAATGCGGTTGGTGATTGCGCCATTGACCTTTGTTTCATCACAGCCAATTATAACAGTGCTAGGGAGTGTGTTTGACCGTTATGAACAAATCCATCGCTGTATATCACGATATGGACCGCGCTACATTTGAAGGCAGCATCCTCAATGGCGGCCAACCCGCTATCCTAAAACAATTGGTAGCGAATTGGCCGGTTTCGAAAGCAGCGCAAATATCCCCTGAAAACACCACAGCTTATCTGAAAAAACTAGATAATGGCAGGCCTATACAATCTATCTTCGCACCTAATGAGCAAAAAGGCCGTCATTTTTATGATGCACAAATGCGGGGGTTTAACTTTGAACGCCGCAATGTTCCCATGGCAGCCCTGCTTGACAAAATGATCGAAGTCATAGGGCAGGATAACGCCATGGCTATGTATGCAGGCTCGGTTCCCGCTTCGCAGGTTGCGCCTAATTTCCCGAATGACAATTCCATGCCGCTATTACCGGGTTCAGTCGAACCGCGGCTATGGATTGGAAACCGGTCATGTGTTGCGGCGCATTTCGATGTTGATTACAATATTGCTTGTGCTGTTGCAGGTCAGAGGGTCTTCACCATTTTTCCGCCGGAACAAATTAATAATCTTTATATAGGGCCGCTTGAATATAATATGGCAGGGCCGCCAGTTAGTCTGGTTGACTTTGCCAAGCCTGGTTATGATCGATTTCCGAAATTCCGCGATGCAATGGATTCTGCTCTAGTCGCAGAGTTAGAACCAGGTGATGCCTTGTTTCTACCTCCCTTATGGTGGCACCATGTTGAAGCAACCGGACCTTTTAATATATTGGTCAATTATTGGTGGTCTTCTAATGAGGCTGCATTGCAAATGCAGGCTTTGGCGCTATCCATGCTCGCATTACGAGACCGGCCATTGCCTGAAAAACAGGCGTGGCGGACCTATTTTGATCATTATATCTTTGGCCCAGGTGCAAGCCATGCAGCGCAGCATATTCCAGCCCATGCGCAGGGGGTGTTGGGTTCTCCAAGCCAACAAAGAACCAACGCGATATTGGGTTTTATACGAAACACATTGGGAAGAATGCTATGACCATGAAATGGATTGTCTACGCCTTGGCTTTTCTGCATTAGGTTGAAAAAATGGGCAGGAGCAGCAGAGTTGAATAGTCCAATAGAAAAAATCCTGATCATCGGCGGCGGGACTGCTGGATGGATGGCGGCGTCCATGCTGGCCCGGTTGATGGGTAAGAATATTCAGGTCACGTTGATCGAATCCGAACAGATCGGCACCGTTGGTGTTGGCGAAGCGACGATCCCGCCCATATTGAACTTTATCAATATGCTGGGCATTGATGAGGATGAATTTGTCCGGCGGACCCAGGCGACCTTCAAATTGGGTATTGAATTTGTGAATTGGGGCGCGATGGGCGAACGCTATATGCACCCCTTTGGCAAATATGGCTTTGATATGCAGGGCATAGCATTTCATCATTATTGGATGAAGATGCGGCAGGCAGGCGATACACGCCCCTTGGAAGATTATGCCTTTCAAGCGGTTGCCGCCCGTGCGGGCAAATTTACCCGTCCGCTGGATATTCCCCGTTCGCCACTTGGCTCCATCGCCTATGCCTTTCATTTTGATGCCGGTTTATTTGCACAATATTTGCGTGAATATAGCGAAGAACGGGGTGTGGAGCGCGTCGAGGGCAAGGTGCAACAGGTGCAGCAACGCGGCAGCGACGGATTCCTGCAATCGGTGACGTTGGACGATGGCAGGCAGTTTGCGGCGGATTTCTTTATCGATTGCACCGGATTTTACGGCCTGTTGATCGAACAGACATTGCAGGCGGGCTATGCGGATTGGTCGCATTGGCTGCCCTGCAACAGCGCCGTGGCTGTGCCCTGTGAGGTTAACGGGCCGCCTTTGCCCTATACACGGGCGACGGCGCATGATGCGGGCTGGCAATGGCGGATACCGTTGCAAAACCGCATGGGCAACGGCCATGTTTATTGCAGCGATTATATCAGCGACGATGAAGCGGCGGCAACGTTACTCGGCAATTTGGAGGGCAAGGCGCTGGCCGATCCCCGTCAGCTTCGATTTACAACCGGACGCCGCAAGAAAAGCTGGGTGAAAAATTGCCTCGCCATTGGTCTGTCCTCCGGTTTTATGGAGCCGCTGGAATCGACCTCGATTCATATGATCCAATCGGCCTTGCAACGATTGATGGCTTTTTTCCCGAACAAGGGTTTTGATGACCGCGTGGCGGCGGAATATAATCGGCGCACGGAGCGGGAATATGACTATATCCGCGATTTCCTGATCCTTCATTATAACGCCACGGCGCGGGAGGATTCGGAATTTTGGCGGTATAACAAAGCCCGAAAAAATCCTGACAGCTTGACAGAGAAAATCGAGCTGTTTCGGGCGTGCGGGCAAATTAGCTATCAGGAAGAAGAGCTGTTCAAAGCCTCCAACTGGTTGGCTGTGTTCAATGGACAGGGTATATTTCCAAAGCACTATCATCCGCTGGTTGACATGATGGATGTAGAGGAGATTAGGCGCAAATTGTCGGCTATGCTGCAAACGATCAATGCATCGGCCGACCATATGCCCACGCATGATGATTATATTCGTGACCATATTGCCGCGCTTTAGGCAAAAGATGCAAAGTCATTATTGAAACAAAATAACGCAAAAATTACAAAAAAAACAACCAACCACTTGCCTTTTACTGACAACGCTGTCATTCAATCACGATTCCGCCTGCATTTGGGGATATGGGCGGGAATATATTGGGTAGGGAGAAAATAGCACCCTTTATCAAATGCATAATTTTTGTTTACTGTGCTACAGTTAAGCAATTGGTTTTGATGGACGGAAGCATTTTTATATTATGACAGAAGAAATTGTTGTTTCCGACATTGGCGGCACCCATGCGCGTTTTGCCATTGCGACCATTGATGATGGTCATATCGTCTCGCTTAACGATCAATTGACCTTGAAAAGCGGCGACCATCCCAGTTTGCAGACCGCTTGGCAGGCCTATGGCCGAGAAATCGGACGGCCATTACCGCGCAGCGGGGCGATTGCAGTGGCGGGCCATGTCGGCGGGGAAGTGCTGCATCTTACCAATAATAGCTGGATGATCCGCCCGGCGATGATTCCGGAAAACTGGGTCTTGACCGGTTCACCCTGATCAATGATTTTGGCGCCGTCGGCCATGCGGTCGCGTTGCTCGGCAGCGATCAGTTCCAACATATATGCGGGCCACAAACGGACATTCCGGATCAGGGGCTGGTAACCATATTGGGGCCGGGCACTGGCCTTGGCGTTGCCCATGTGCTCAAAATGGCATCGGGTTATCATGTGACCGAAACCGAAGGCGGCCATGTCGATTTTGCCCCGCATGATATTATCGAAGATCGCTTGTTGCAAAAATTGCGCGAACATCATCGCCGCGTTTCGGTGGAACGGATCGTCGCGGGACCGGGGCTTCAGGTCATCTATAAGGTGTTT
Organism: Sphingomonadales bacterium; assembly: GCA_012032285.1. Classification (GTDB taxonomy): domain Bacteria; phylum Pseudomonadota; class Alphaproteobacteria; order Sphingomonadales; family Sphingomonadaceae; genus Sphingorhabdus_B. Next base: position 5,636 of record JAAURJ010000024.1, on the reverse strand, counting down.
GCCGAAATGGAAGGGCAGCAGGCAAAGCAGCTGGATGATAAAGCCTTATGGCAATTGGCCTTGTCGGGCGAAGACAGCATTGCCGCCGCCGCTTTTGACCGTTTCTGCCTATGCCTTGGTTCCTTCGCAGGCGATGTCACGCTCGCCCATGGTGCGCGTTCGGTGGTGATTGCAGGCGCCTTGGCAGCCGGATTGCGCATCGTTTGCCATCATCGGGCTTTCGCGAACGGTTCCGGGCAAAGGGGCGGTTTGAAAGCCTGATGGAAACCATCGCGGTGAAACAGTTAATGCACGAACAGCCGGGCCTATATGGGGCGGCAGGGGCGTTTATCAAAGAACATGGTATGCTTGTCACCGCATGATAAAGCGGTGCAGATATTTTACAAACTATGCTATGAAATAACGATGCAGGCACGAATCGTGCCGCAGTTTCACTTGGACAAAGGCCAAAATAGCCGGTCCCGATAACATAATGGTCGCTTGATACGGGTCGTCAGAACAGATGACATGGGTAACAGGAGGCGGTTATGACTTCAGAATTTATTGGAAATGCGACGCCGTTTACGGACCGGGCCATAGAATCGGCTGCGCAAAAGCTCGGCTGTCAGGTGGCGGCGGTTCGTGCCGTCATTGATGTCGAAAGCAAGGGCGGGTTTCAAAGCGATAACCGTCCGAAAATATTGTTCGAACGCCATTATTTTTACCGATTGACCAATGGCCAATATAAAAACAGCCATCCCGATATCTGTAACAGCAGCTGGGGCGGTTATGGCAGATATTCCGAACAATATGGCCGGTTGGAACGGGCAATCGGCCTGAACCGCAATGCGGCGCTGCGTTCGGCCAGCTGGGGCGCATTCCAGATTATGGGCGATAATCATAAAGTCTGCGGATTTGATGATGTCGAAGATTTTGTGAAAGCGATGGTGGAATCGGAGGACCGGCATCTCGACGCCTTTGTCGGCTTTGTTAAGGGCAATCATCTGGATGATGAACTGCGCCGACTCGACTGGTCTGGATTCGCCCGCGGCTATAACGGGCCAGCTTATCGTGCCAATAAATATGATACCAAAATGGCAGCCGCCTTTGCCCTGCATAATGCTGGTGGTCCCCATGTCCATAACCCAATGCCGGTGATCCGCATGGGCGATAAGGGTGAGGCGGTAAAGGAGCTGCAGCAGCTTTTGGGAATAAAGGATGATGGCGATTTTGGTCCCGGCACCAAGCGGGCGGTGGTCGCATTCCAGCAGTCCAAAAAACTATATGCAGACGGCATTGTCGGCGGTCAAACTTGGGCTGCGCTTAACGCTAGCCAGTAAACCGTTGCCTTACCGGCTTTCGATTTGCGCAATGCTGTCGGCGATGCTGGCGGTTCTTATCGCCTGTTCCCAGTGGAGCCGTTCGGTCATGCGCCCATCCACTTTAATCACTGCCTTGTCGGCATTCGCCGGGTCGGCAAAGGCGGCGATGATTGCCCGGGCCTGTGCCACCTCATGCTCTTCTGGAGAGAATATCCGGTTGCAATAGGCAAGCTGCACCGGGTGGATCGCGGTTTTGCCGTCATAGCCCAGCATTCGGCCGTGAATACATTCGGATTCCAGCCCAGCCATATCGCCCAAGCCATTAAAAACTCCGTCAATCGCCGTCAGGCCATAGGCGCGGGCGGCCATCACGGTCATTTGCAGGGCGGTTTGGAAAGCGGCTCTATCGGAGCCTATGCGCACGCGCATTTCCTTTCCCAGGTCATTGGTGCCTATGACAAGCGCGGCCAGCCGGCTATGCTGTGATGCGGCGGCAATTTCGGCGATGTTCATGATCGCCAGCGGCATCTCGATCATCACCCATAGCTGCGGCCCGCTTTCTGCGCCTAATTTGGTCATGCTCTGGTCGATGGCGGCAATATCGGCGGCGCTGGTGATTTTGGGAAGTAGCACCGCATCGGGGCCAGCCGCCACCGCTGCGGCAAGATCCTCCGGCCCCCATGGGCTGTCCAGCGCGTTCAGCCGGATCACCGTTTCGCGCCATCCAAATTGACCACATGCACCCAAGCCGCGCCATCGCTTTGCCAACGCTTGGCCATGCCCACCGGATCGTTGGAATACGTCGTCTGTTGGTTGGGGTCGCCTTGTTTCAGGCGCACCACGCTGCCGTTGCGGAGGTCTATGGCGGGGTAGAGGGTGAACATTTCATCCAAATCAGATTTCCACAAAATTTTTCAACATTTGCAAACCAACATCCTGGCTCTTTTCGGGGTGAAACTGGATGCCCCACACGTTGTCTTTGGCGACGACGCTGGGGAAGTCGTAGCCATAGTTTGTGGTGGTGACGATGTAGCGAGAGTCCGAGAGTTGGGCGTGATAGGAGTGGACGAAGTAGGCGTAGCCATTGGGCGTGACCTGGTTGAGTACAGGATGACAAAGCTGGCAGCCTTGCACCTGGTTCCAGCCGATGTGGGGGATTTTGAGGTTGGAAGGTTGGAAGGTTGGAAGGTTGGAAGGTTGGGTAGTTTTAACCTTCAAACTTTCAAACGCAAACTTCACTACGCGCCCCGGAATCAGCCCCAACCCCGGCCAGTCGCCCATCTCCTCGCCTGCATCGAACAGCAGTTGCATGCCCACACAGATGCCGAGGAAGGGACGACCGCTGTGGGCAAAATCCAGCAGTTGCTCCACCAGGTCGCGCTTTTGCAGGCTTTGCCAACAATCGGCAAAGGCACCGACGCCGGGCAGCACCACTTTGTCGGCGCGCTCAATCTCGGCGGGCTTGTCGGTCAGCAGAATATCGCCGCCGACAAACGCCAGCGACTTGCACACGTTTCGTAGGTTGCCTGCGCCGTAATCGATGACTGCGATCATTTGGGTTATTGGCTATTTGCCATTGGCTATTGGCTATTGGCTATTGGCTATTTGACAAGACCTTAATAGCCAATTGCCAATAGCCAACGGTCAATTACTTCCTGATGATAAACACCAGCTCGCTCTCAAACTCCAGCCGTTTGGTGCGCCAGGGTTTGCCGGAGATGAGATCGGCGAAGTGGTTTGCGTAGTGTTCCAACATGCCTCGGCCTCTGCCGCTTCGTTTGCCACCCAGGCTTTGGATGGGAAACGAGACGACGATGAATCGTGCGTCGAGTATATCCAGCAGCTTTGGCCCAATCGCTTTATCGACTTGCTCTAAACATGGAATCGTTTTTAAGACGAAGGCGACATCAACGGGTGTGCTGATTGCTGATCGCTGATTGCTGATCGCTGATAACACATCGCACGGGGCAGCAGTGCCGTGGATGTGGGTGAGGCGCATATAGTCGCCGATGAACTGCATCATGTCGGCGTAGATGTCGAAGGCGTGATACGTGGCATCTTTGGGCAGCGGCATCCACGGGATGGCGAGGGGGTTGAGGCCGCAGGCCACATCGAGGACGGAATGCACCTCGCCCAGTTCGGAGAAGATCGTTGGGTAAAACGAGTCGAGAATCGGTAGGCGTTCGCGCGTGCTGGCATGGTGGCGCATGATCTCGCGCAAGACCTCGCGAGACTGGGGCGCTTGTTTGATCTGTTCCAGCCAGCGCGCGTAGTGCATGGCCTCTTGATATGCGCCGCCAACTTGGTGCAGCTTGTTCTTGGTCTCTTTGATGGCGTCCTTGAGGTTGCGGCGCTTGCCAGTTCGCTCGCGCCGATGCGACGAATCACGTCCTCGTTGACATGAGCGTACTTGTTGCTGGCTTTTATTGCGGCGGCTAGCGCATCCAGATCGTCGGGGCAACGGGCATGGTGGAGGTAAGTTAAAGCGCCGCGTCGGGGCGCTCACGTTTCACCAGGGCGATGAGTTTGTCGGCCAGGCTCAGATCCTCGGCCTTTTGCACCAACTGGCGCGCCTTGCCGCTCAGCGTTTTGGCGGGCAAGTCTTCGAAGACGATGCCGAGTTCCCAGCAAGCGGTCTCCAGCTCTTCGAGAGTGAACCGGGCGGAGAGGGCGCGGAAGAGGGCGAGGGATTGGGAGTTGGGTGGTGGTAATTCTGGCGCTTCGTCCTCTTCGGCATCCTCGCCCAAATTGAGGTGAACGCCGCCGATGTTTTGGGTGACGGCAGTGTTAAACAGGCTGTTTTCGGCGTGGCCCACCTGCACATTTACGCTGTTGCTGTCGCTCTTTTTCTTGCCCATGCGCAAGATTGTAGCCCGATGCCTGACTGGCCTGCTCCTCAGCAAGGCTCGCACCGCAACAGCCCAGTTGTTGGTGCGCTTCAGCCCAAAACTTGCGGCAAAAATCGAAAAGGACAACGACACACCCATTCGCGAAACCGCGCGCTTTAAGGCCGCCCTGGCTATAGCCCGTGAAGCCGTGGCCCGCGAACTGCCCCGCTGGAGCGGCGTCGCACTGGATTTGGGCATGGCCAGCGCCATGGCTTGCACGGTAGGGGCCATTGCCACCAGCAGCGGCCTGGACACAAAAGCCTTGCTAACCTTGATGAGCGGTTTAGGCGTGAATTGGCTTTCGAGCCGGGTTGAGGGATGGCGTGCGCAAGCCAGACGCATGAGCGCCGACGATCTTACCGCGCTGGCCAAAGACCTGTTGCCTAACATGACCGATGGCGGGCTACGTCAGGTGTTGGCCGATCTCGACCTCATCAAAACCACCCTGCATAGCCTGAAAGACCAACCGAGCGCGCTAAATAAGTTTGCCCAAGAACTGAACGACAACGGCTTGGCCAGCCGCGAGGAAATTGCCGAGGCTGCCCGCCAGGTCAACGTGACGATTGGCGGCAGCGTCATCAACAGCCTGGTAAACACGGTGGGCGGCGACATGCATTGGCGCAATGTGAGTGTGACCATTCACGGCGCACAGGTATTGCTGGATGGCGCGATTGATGCGCATGTGGCCGACATACGCGCCAAGCTGCGCGCCCTGGATTTGGATGCCTTTGGCGCCAGCGTAGCCGATGACCAGGAGAAGCCGTTGGAGTTGGCCGAGATTTACACCCCGCTCTCGGTGCCCAATATGGAACGAGAGGACAGTCTGGCGATGGCGCGCTTCACAAACGACGCGAAGGTGATTGAGCAGGAGCGCAACCTCCCTGCGATGCAGTCACTCATCGCCGCGCTAAACGACCACCCACGCGCCATAGTGCTAGGCGACCCCGGCTCTGGCAAATCCACCGCGCTGAATTATTTGGCGCTGGGGTTGTGTGGTGGCCCTCATTGATGAGCGCCCGGTCTACCGCTTCCCGCACCGCATGTTTCAGGAATATATGGCAGCCATGCACTACTACGCCAAGCCTGGCGAAGTGGTGCCGCTGCTAAAAGAAGATTTGAACCGCTGGCGCGAGGTGTATGCGCTGATGGCCTGAGCGGCGAAGATGAATTGGGCACCGCATGACCGGGTAAAACGCATTTGCTCCATGAAATCTGCCCCACGCACCGAGCGCGACTGGCAATGCGCCGTGCTGGCCGCCCAAATTTGGCCGACAAAACGCTCTCGGCAGAATTAGATGAAGAGATTATCGAGAGCATTGAGTATAGACCTCCTGCGTAATAACGTCGTGAGCGTCGTCGTAGGGGCGAAGCATTCGGGAACGCAATTGGGCTACATCCGTCAAGTTCCCGAATGCTTCGCCCCTACCCATGGCTCGCTGCGATTCGT
>JAAURJ010000023.1 GCA_012032285.1 Sphingomonadales bacterium | reverse complement strand
CGATCAGCATCTGGCGCTGGGCCTTGGTCTATGCGGTTGCCGCCGCCACCATTGTCGGCGTCGCGGCAACCTATATCCCGAATGGCCGAACTGACCCTTGGCATCCCCGCCATATTGGCCGCCTATGCCTTTATCATCTGGACCAGAGGTTTTGGTGAAGATGACCGCGTCCTGTTCCGCAAACAAGGAAAACCCGAAACAGAACCGGCTGATTAACCGAGTTTTGCGGCGACCAGTGTTTTAATATCGGCCTCTGGCCGGGCACCATAATGGGATATGATCTCCGCCGCGCAAATCGCACCCATGGTCAGGCAATCGTCCATCGGTCGCCCCTCGGCAATCCCCGCCAGCACACCGGCAGCGAACAAATCGCCTGCGCCTGTTGTATCAACCAATCGTTCGACAGGCTGGGCCGCCACTTCAAAACGTTTGCCATTTTCAATTGCAATCGCGCCATTTTCGCCTTTAGTGCAGATCAGCAAGGGCACTTTGGTCGCGGTTTGCGCGACCGATGCTTCAAAATCATCATTTTGCTGCAACGAGCGTATCTCCACCTCATTGGCAAATAATATGTCGATCAGGCCGTCCTCCATCAGCGCCAGAAAATCATCGCGGTGCCGGTCGATGACAAAGGCATCGGACAGAGTGAATGCAACCTTGCGTCCCGCCGCCTTGGCGCTTTCAATCGCGCTGCGCATCGCGGCACGGGGTTCTTCGGGATCCCATAAATAACCCTCCAGATAGAGGATCGCCGCCGATGCGATCAATGCCTTGTCCACCAAATGCGGAGCCAAAAACTGCGAAGCGCCCAAAAAGGTATTCATTGTGCGCTGTGCATCGGGGGTCACCAAGATCAGGCAACGGGCCGTCGGCGGCTCTTGCCCCAGTGGCGGAACATCAAAATCAATTCCGGTTGCCCGGATATCATGGGCAAAAACCTGACCCAGCTGGTCATCGGCAACCTGCCCGATAAAAGCGCATTGCCGTCCCAGCATGGACAGGCCCGCCAGCGTATTGGCGCCGAACCGCCGCTAATCTCCCGCGCTGGCCCCATGGCATCATAAAGCGATGTCGCCCGGTCCGCATCGATCAGCTGCATCCCGCCCTTGGTCAATTGTTCCAGCTCGATAAATTCATCGGTGGTTTCGCAAATCACATCGACAATGGCATTGCCAATGGCGAGAATATCGTAACGGGGCTGTGTCATTTTATGTCCTGTTTTGAAAATCTTTGCCGCGCCGTAAAGATTTAGCGGCCTTGCGGCAAGTCTTTATCCCGATTGACGCCCGGCGGGCATAGGATAAAAGCAGGACATGATATTCCGGGCTTTCACCCTGTCGCTGCAAAGCGTGAGCGATGGCAGAATCATCGCGTTAATGGCCAAGACGCTGGCCATTGGCATCGCCATTTTCATGCTGTTCGGGATACTGTTCTGGTTCGCGCTCCGCCATTTATTGGGCCGGTGGCATTGGGATGGATATGGTTTTGCTGCTTTGGGCGCGGCGGCGATCACCCTGATTTTCGGCTGGTTGCTATGGCGGGCCATTGCCATTGCGGTGCTGTGGTTTTTTTCCGATGATATTGTGGATGCTGTCGAGGCACGGCATTATCCCGCCCATGCGCTTTCGGCAAAACGGCCAGGCGCGGTGGAAAGCGGCAAAATGGCGCTGCGTTCTGCCGGGCGATTGATCGGCTATAATTTGCTCGCATCCCCGCTTTATATCCTGCTTTTGATTAGCGGGATTGGCACGGGCATCGCTTTTTTATTCGTTAACGCATTGCTGTTGGGCCGTGATTTGCAGGATATGCTGGAGGCCCGGCATGGCAAAGGACAAATCGCTTTTGACCCGGTATCGCGCACTTTATTGGGTGCAGTGGGAACGGCGGCGATGCTGTTGCCTCTTGTCAATCTGTTTGTTCCGGTTGTAGCAACCGCAATGGCGGTGCATCTTGCACATTTGAAGCGGCCCGTTTGAAGGGCATATTGGAATTAAAAATGCAAAAATACTCCTCACCCTCCTTCCGTTTGCCCTGCTCGCCGGATGCGGCGGCAGCAAAGCCCCCGTGGCCAGCGCCAGCACAGCTATAAAGGATGTGCCCGTCACATCCGCGCCGCGGCCCACCGTATCGGTCAAGGGATTGGAAGCAGTGATGGGCAAGGACAGCGCCGCGCTCATCCGATTGTTCGGCGAACCCCGGCTGAATGTACAGGAAATATATGGCCGCAAACTGCAATTTTCGGGCAATGCCTGTGTTTTGGATGCCTATTTATATCCTGACGGCAAAGATGGCGGCGAAATTGTCACCCATGTTGATGCCCGGCGCAGCGACGGTGCGGAGGTGGACCGTGCCTCCTGCGTCAACGCATTGCAGAAACGTTAATAATAATTCCATTCGGCGATAACATCGGCGTCGCTTTCTTTTGCCAGCCTTTGCGATTTTTCGCAGGCAAACGCCGTCCTTTCTATCTGCGCCAGCGCCCATATGGCCGCGCCGCGCACCAGCGGGGACGGGTCATCCAAAAGCGCTATGACCGGCAGCGCCAAATCTGACTTTCCAGCATTACCCGACGCTATCAGGACATTGCGGATAAACCGGTCACGCCCTGTGCGTTTGATCGGAGATCCGGAAAACAGGGCACGAAAGGCGGTATCATCCAGCGTCAAAAGATCGGCGATTTCCGGCGCACTAAGTTCGGCGCGGGGATGAAAGGCTTTATGCGTGGCGGCTTTTTGCGCAAATTTATTCCACGGACACACCGCCAAACAATCATCGCAGCCATAGATATGATTGCCAATCCCTTCCCTTAGATCATGGGGCACCGGCCCTTTATGCTCGATGGTGAGATAAGAGATGCACCGCCTTGCATCCAGCTGATAGGGTGCGGGAAACGCCTGTGTCGGGCATATATCCTGACAGGCACGGCATGATCCGCAGCGATCGCCTATCGGGGTATCAACGGGCAAATCGGCGCTGGTGTAGATCGCACCCAGGAACAGCCAGCTGCCATGTTCGCGGCTGACAATATTGCTATGCTTACCCTGCCAGCCTAGGCCCGCCGCCGCAGCCAGCACCTTTTCCATTACTGGCGCGGTATCGACAAACACCTTCACATCGGCGCCATTTTGCCGAACCAGCCAGCCCGCCAGCCTTTTCAGCGCACCTTTCACACGGTCATGATAGTCCCGCCCGCGGGCATAGACCGATATGCGGGCATGATCGGGCCTGTCCGCCAGTGCCATTGGATCCTCCCCCGGCGCATAGCTCATCCCCAATATGATTATGCTGCGCACCTCGCCCCAAAGCTTTTGGGGGTCGCTACGTTCATCGGCGCGGTTTTCCATCCAGATCATATCGCCATGCCGCCCGTCATCCAGCCAGCCGCGAAACCGCTTCGCCGTTTGTTCGGACAAAGCAGCAGGTGCGATAGCGCAGGCGGCAAAACCCTCCTCGGTCGCACGTTCTTTTAAGGCATTAACCAATTTTATCTTGTCTCTATTCACGCACCGACTCTATGTAATGACGATAATCTCTTTGGGGCAAAATATATGGCAAATGCAATCGAGGCGCGCGGCCTTGTGAAAGAATTTGACGGGTTCCGCGCGGTAGACGGCGTGGACCTGAATATTCCCGAAGGCAGTATATTCGGTATATTAGGCCCCAATGGTGCGGGCAAGACGACGATGCTGCGCACATTATTGGGCATTATCGACCCCGATGCCGGCAGCCGGACCTTGCTTGGCTCGGCAAAACCGATCAGCCAGTCACGCATTGTCGGCTATTTGCCCGAAGAACGCGGATTATACCAATCGATGCGGGCGGTGGATACCATCGCTTTCATGGGTGCCCTTCGCGGAATGGCATTGAAAGAGGCGCGCGAAAAAGGCCGCGTGCTGATGGAGGAAGCAGGGCTTGGCTATGCTGCAGACCGCCAGATTAAGCAGCTGTCCAAAGGCATGGCACAAACCGTGCAGCTCATCGGTACCATTGTGCATGACCCGAAGCTGATCGTGCTGGATGAACCTTTTTCGGGGCTTGATGCGCTTAACCAGGCGAAGCTGGAACGGATGATCCGGGCACAGGCAGACAGGGGCGTGACGGTGATATTTTCCACCCATGTCATCGCCCATGCCGAACGGCTGTGTGAAAGCATCGCAATCATTGCAAAGGGCAAGATCAGCTTTAACGGGCTGGTGTCTGCGGCCCGCGACCGGCTGCGCCCGCAAGTGCATCTGGAAACCGAAAACCTTGACGGGCCTTGGCGTAGCGCTTTACCCGGTGATTGCAGGGCGCAGGGCAATTGGTGGCATTTTACCCTGCCCGAAACCGGCGTCGAGCCTTTATTGACCGCTTTGGTCGAGGGTAAGGCCGGTGTGCGCTCGCTTTCGATCGAACGGCCCGGCCTGCATGATGCCTTTGTCGCAATAGCAGGTGAACAGGTGGCGGCCGAAATGGATCAACCGCTGGCGGAGGAACTATAATGAAAGAGATTATCCGGGCCGCTATCGTCATTGGCCGCCGTGATTTGACGGCGATCATATTTTCCAAGGCGTTCATTCTGTTCCTATTGGGGCCGCTTTTCCCTGTGATTGTCGCAGTGGCGGCGGGAAGCCTCGGCGGGCAAATAGCAAAAGATGCCGATAAACCGATGGTCGGCGTGCTGATGCAAGCCGATGAAGCAGCCAAGCTGGTTAGTGTTCGCAATGAACTAAGCGAACAGCTGGGCGATGGTTGGTATCCCGAGTTAAAGGCTATTGGCGCCCCCGATTCCGCTGGCGCGAAAAGCCCGCGAGAATATCTGACGGATAAGAAAAATAATCTGGTCGCGGTGGTTTCCGGCACGCTGGAAAAACCTGTCATCACTGCCACGAAAACAGAGGCAGACCGCAATGATGACGAAATTGCCAACCTGATCAGCTATGCTGTGAATGGCCAATCGACGCAAATGCCAAAGCCGCAGATCGAAATTGTCGTCAAAAGCGCAAGCGGCGCCAAAAAAGGGCAGCAAGTGACAGGGCAACTGGCGCAGGTGATCATGTATTTCCTCACCGTATTGCTAACTGGTATGGTGTTAAGCAATCTGGTCGAGGAAAAATCGAACAAGATCATTGAGATTTTGGCCGCCTCTATCCCGATTGAATCGGTGTTTATCGGCAAATTATTCGCCATGTTGATTATGTCGCTCATTGGCTTGACCATCTGGATCGGCACCGGGCTTGGCATATTCTCGCTTGTGGTGGCGGAGATCCCCGCAGGGGCAATCCCTGCGCCCGCCGTCGGCTGGCCTATATTCCTGATACTAGGCATAATCTATTTCACCATGACCTATTTGATGCTCGGCGCCTTGTTCCTTGGGATTGGCGCGATGGCCGCCACAGTGCGCGAGGTGCAGACATTGTCCATGCCGGTCACTATGGTGCAGCTGATTATCTTTTTCTTTGCCGCCTATACCGTGACGCAGCTCGACAAGCCGATCGAAAAAATAGCCGCGATATTCCCCTTCAGCTCGCCCTTTGCTATGATCGCGCGGTCGGCACAAGTGCCGACATTGTGGCATCATGGCGTGGCAGTGATAGGCCAGATATTCTTCACCATATTGCTGCTGCGGATCGGGGTGATATTGTTCAAACGCAATGTGATGAAATCGGGTAGCGGCGGCAAGGTGAAAGATGAAGGCGGCAAGCGCAAGCTGTTCGGCCTGATCCCTGTCGGGCGGTAAACGTTCACCGCTTTGGAAACAGCGTTAACGCTTCTCTCCCGCAGCGAAGCGACGCTTTTCGGTCGCAGACGCCCGCTTCAGGGAAAATTCAGCTACCGCCATCGGCTTTGCGATAGGGTACAAAAGCACCGAAGCGGCAAATCGGCCCGGGTATGCCGCCAAAACGGTCCACCAGTTGGAATATATCCCCTTTGCAATAATAGCCGCCAAAGGTTTCCACCACCATGACATCATCATCATTGGCAAGACCGCGGCAGCTATAGTCAAGCTGGCTTTTATAAACGGTGCTGCCCGTTTTGTATAAAATGATGTTATCACTGATCCGGATCGAATTGCTTTGCGGGCTGCTGCTCAGGCAGTTTACCGGTTTTCCGGCAATTCTATTGCCTATTTCCTTGTCCAACCGTTCGCTTTGCTTTGCGGTTAAGGGCGCGGGTGTCGATGCCACATCGCCGCCTGAACAGGCCGCAAGAGCCAGCGCCAACACAGGCACAATAAAGGGCAAACGCTTTGTATAAGCCATGGTCATAACAACACTCCTCTATATCCGTCCCCGCATCCTTATACCCCAAAATCCTTTATCATTCCAGCGCCGCTTTATGCCGTTTTTCTCCCGCCATGACCTGAACATATTGGCCGCAAAGATCGTGGTCCGCCGCCGCCTCCATCACCGCTAAAGCGCGCCTGCCGTCCGCCATGTCCAGCAATAGCGTCGCCGCGCCGGGAATATCCTGCACCATGGGTTGGCAAAAGCTAATGATTCGGCCTCGGCCAGAGGGCGCATGGTCAATCTCCCTGCTTTGCGGCCGATAACCGCCGGCCACCTCCCCCTGCCAAGGTTTTGCCGGGGCTTGCGCACTATAGACACCCACCGCTTGTTTCGACATCACCCCGCCATTGGCGGTAACCAGTGCGGGCCTGCTTCCATCCCGGCGCAGCGCCTGCGCCATCGCCGTCAGGCTGTGTAGCGCATAGCCATTGCCCGGCCCGCCAAAAAAGCTTAGCCCGCCGGTCAGCGTATAATCGCCCAGCGTCCGTTCGGGACTGTCCATAGCGTCCATGGCGGCGAATACGGCGCAGGGAAAACAGCTGTAAATATCAACTGGGCCTAAATCAGCCGCTGTCACCTTCGCCTGATCCAGCGCAGCGGCAATCGCAAAGCTCAGCGCGTCGCTGCTCGCCATATTGGCCCGTTCGCTAACCGGTAAATCGGACGCTTCGGCGGCGCCCGCCAGCCATATCATTTTATCATCTGTTATCCCCAATTGGCGGGCAAGACCGCGCGGGTCAGGATCAACGCCGCTGCCACATCGACCGCGTCCTGTGCCACCATCCAGCGGCGGTAAATTTGCGTTAGCCGGTAATTGCCGTCACCGCCCGATTGTAACGCCCCTGCGTCCCATTTTCGGGCAAATTGGGCATGAATGCGTTCCAACGAGCGTTCGGAAAAGGCCGCCCATAGCGCCGCCATTTCGGCCTCATAACCTGTGACGCCGAGTCCCAGCCGCGCACGCCGTGCGGTCTCAATCAGGCTATAGGCCAGCGGCATGGAGATGATGCCATTGCGGATTTCAGCCCGGCTTAATATCGCAAAGCTGCTTATCCGATTGTCATAGTCCCTGTCCGATTTCTGCGTCCAATCCAGCTTCACGCTCTGTTTGCGGGCGCGTTTGGCGGTGCCATTGGCCTCTGCCCCTGCGATCAGCACCGCGCGATATTCGCCGCGCCGCACCGCGCCCGCCATTTCATTCACCATCGCTTGAGGACTTTGGCCGCCAATATCAGCATATAGGAAATGGTCCGGCTCCACCCCGCCTGCCTGTGCATAGCTTTGGGGCACATTATCGGGGGTGCCTGTACCCATTGAAAGACCGCTGTCTTCGAAGGTGCGGATTGCGGCGATACAATCGATCGCCGCCGATAGCTGCGCCGACTGTCCGCTATCGGTCAGCGCTGTTTGGATCGCGGCACCCGCCAAATCCTTGGGCGAAGGCCATTCCCGCCCCACTGATGTTCTGCTTGCCTTCGCCCACCGCAATGATCACCGGGGCATTTTCGTCAAAATCAGTCATTGCATCCTTTTCCCATCAGTTTAATCATCTGATTAAATAGCCTGCGGAGGCTTGCAAGCATTAAAAAGGCAAAAGGAGTGGATTATGGCGAAATGGCCAAAGCTGAAATGGGATGTCGAACCAACCGGTCCGCTCAAAGGCATTAAAGTCGTCGATATGGCGACCGTCGTGCTCGGCCCATTTGCCACGTTGCAACTTGCTGATCTCGGTGCAGAAGTGATTAAGATTGAAAATAGCGAAGGCAATACGCCGGGTGATTTGATGCGCTATGCAGGCGATAGCCCAACCAAGGATCTGGGTCCGATATTTGCCGCCCTTAACCGCAATAAAAAGGCGATGAACCTGAATGTCAAAACCGACAATGGCAAGGCGATATTGTCGGCTTTGCTGGAGGATGCCGATGTGTTCATCCATAATGTCCGCATGGCCGGAATGGAAAGGCTCGGCTTTGGCTATGAAGCGGTCAAGGCGATCAACCCCGACATCATCTATGTACATTGTGCCGGATTTGGGGCGGACGGCGAATATGGTGAGCGTCAGGCCTATGACGATCTGATTCAGGCGGCGTCGGGCTTTGCCTCGCTTTCTGAAATGCGCGATGGCGGACGGCCTAGCTATGCCCCATCCTTGGTCGCGGATAAGGTCAGCGGGCTGTTTGCGGCGCAGGCGGTAATGGCAGCAATCATTGCCCGGCACAATGGACAGGGCGGGCAATTTGTCCAAATGCCGATGTTCGAAGTCTTTACCTGGTTTCACATGGTGGAAAATCTGTTTGGCGAAACGTTCCTCCCCGGCAATGGCAAGCTTGCCTATACCCGTTCGATCAACCCGCGCCGCCGTCCCTATCCGACCGCCGATGGCTATATCGCCATTGTGCCCTATAATGATAATCAATGGCGTCAATTTTTTGAATTGGGCGGGCGGCCCGGCGTGTTCGATGATCCGCGTTTTTCAACTTATCAGGAACGGGCGAATAATGTCGGCGATCTATACGCTATCATCGAGGAAGTTGCCGCTACCAAGACAACCGATGAATGGGTGGCGATACTCGATGATCATAATATTCCTGCCATGCGCTACCAACGTATGGATGATGTGATTGCCGATCCGCATTTGCAACAGGTTGGCTTTTTCGAACTGCGCGAGGGCGAACATATGGGCAGATATAGGTCGATGCGTCACCCGGTGCTGTATACAGGAACCCCGGTTACCACCTATGCCAATCCGCCCCGCCCCGATGCCGACGGGGAAGAGATAAGGGCGGCTTTGGGATTTAAGGACTAGATTCCTAAACCAGAAGCCCGCGCATAATGATATCGACCGTATGTTCGCGGTACCGGTCACGTATCTTTTCGCTCAGATCGTCCTGATCATAACAATGTTTCAGCACTTGCCGTGCATTGAAAAATCGGTCGGCAGAACCAGTGACGGTGAAATAGAAAAGCTGTGGATCCAGATCACGGAATTTGCCCGCGCTCACCCCTTCGGCAACCAGTGCAGTATAAGCATCGGAAATCGGTTTCAGATATAGTTCTGCAATCCGTTTGGCATCGGCTGGGGCGCTGTCACGGATCATCCGCATCAGCAAGCGGTTCAGATAGGGAAAAGCATAATAGGTATCAATCACCGCGCCGATATGCAGCCGCAATTTTTGTTCCGGATCCATGTCCTTTGCGACCAGAGCCTGCAACGCCGCAACCACATTACCCATATCCCGTTCGAGCAGAGCTTGCAGCAAGCCATCTTTATTCCCGAAATAATATTTGACCAATGCGCTGTTCAGCCCCGAACGCAGCGAAAGTTCGGATAGCGACAAATCCACCACATCGCCGTCGCGCATAATTTGGGATGCCGATTCGAGCAATTGGGCACGTGCACCGCCACTTTCATTGCCATGCTCTATATTATTCTGTTTATGTGATTCCATCACCGCCCTCCCATGCGGATTTGTCAAACATTGCTGCTAAACCTCTTTGACGGATTTATCCATAGCTGACGGCATCCCACCAAGGATAAAAATCGGGCAGGTCCGATGCCACTGTATCGGGATAGTTGGGCGCTCTTTTTTCCAGAAAGCTGGCGATACCTTCTTGCGCATCGCCCGACCGCGAGCGGCGATATATCGCCCGGCTGTCAATCTTATGCGCCTCCATCGGATGATCGGCGGCGGACAGGCGCCACAACATCGCGCGGGTCAGCGCAATCGAAACCGGCGCAGTGTTATCGGCAATTTCGCGGGCCAGCGCGATTGCGGCGGGCATTAATTCTTCTGGTTCATGCACGCTGCGCACCAGTCCGCCAGACAGCGCCTCCTGCGACCCGAACACCCGGCCCGTCATGCACCATTCCAATGCCTGCGGTATCCCGACGAGCCGCGGCAGAAACCAACTGGATGCCGCTTCGGGAACGATACCGCGCCGTGCAAAGACGAAGCCGAAACGGGCGGTCTTGCTTGCAAGACGAAAATCCATGGGCAATTGCATGGTCGCACCAATACCGACAGCCGCGCCGTTAATCGCGCCGATCACCGGTTTTTTGCATTCGAATATCCGTAAAGTAACTTGTCCGCCGCCATCGCGAACGCGCTCATCGGACAGGTTTTCCACCTCTTCATTATCGGCAAAAACCTGTCCGCCGCCTTTGGGGGTCAAATCGGCCCCGGCGCAAAAGGCGCGGTCGCCCTCGCCAGTGACGATGACCGCGCGGACATCATCATTACCGTCTGCCGCATCAAATGCGGCGATGAGCTCCGCCATCATCACAGGGGTGAAGGCGTTCATTTTTTCGGGGCGATAAGGGTGATCGTCGCGATATTATCCGCCACTGCATAGCGGATTTGCGTAAAATCACCCATCATCTTACTCCTTCATCCTTATATGGCCTTTTAGCGCGGGGCCATACGGATCGCCCCATCCAAGCGCACGTCTTCACCGTTGAAATAATCGGTTTCAATCATACACAGCGCCAGTTTCGCATATTCATCGGGCTGACCCAGTCGCTGCGGAAAGGGCACCGACGCGCCCAAAGCGTCGCGTACATTTTGCGGCGCAGCGGCGAGCAGCGGCGTATCGAAAATGCCCGGCAGGATCGTGTTAACGCGGATCCCCTCCCGGCTCAAATCACGGGCGATGGGCAGGGTCATACCGACCACACCGGCTTTGGATGCGGAATAGGCGGCCTGACCCATTTGTCCGTCTTCTGCTGCAACGGATGCGGTATTAACAATTGCCCCGCGTGCGCCGTTTTCATCCATGGGATCGAGCGTCAGCATTCCCGCCGCCGATTTGGCGATACACCGAAATGTGCCGATCAGATTGACCTGAACCACAAAGTCAAAAGCACTGACGGGAAAATGCCTGATGCTGCCATCTTCTTTTGCACGGCTGGCGGTTTTGATTGCATTGCCGATACCGGCGCAGTTGACAAGAATACGCTCCTGTCCGTGTGCGGCCCGTGCCTTTTCAAAACCGGCATCAACCTCTTCATCGCTGGTGACATTAACCTTGCAGAATATTCCGCCAATTTCGGCGGCGAGCGCCTCGCCTTTTTCGGCGTTCATATCGAACAGCGCGACTTTCACGCCCTTGGCGGCCAAGGCCCGTGCGGTAGCAGCACCAAGGCCTGATGCGCCGCCGGTGACAACCGCTGCAATAGTGTTGTTTAATTCCATTTTCTTCTTGTCCTATAGAAAGTTATACGCGCTCTATGATGGTGACATTGGCCTGACCACCGCCCTCGCACATGGTTTGCAAGCCATATTTACCGCCGCGTGTTTCCAGCGCATTGAGCAATGTTGCCATCAATTTAGTGCCCGATGCACCCAGCGGATGACCAAGAGCAATCGCGCCGCCATGGACATTCAACCGGTCATGCACGCCACCTGTATGCTTCATCCAGGCAAGCGGCACCGGCGCAAAGGCTTCATTCACCTCATAAAGGTCAATATCACCGATAGTCATGCCCGCACGCCGCAAGGCGCGGTCGGTTGCAAAAAGTGGTTCTTCCAGCATAATCACCGGATCACCAGCGGTTACCGTCAAATTCACGATCCGCGCCCTTGGCGTCAGACCGTGATCCTTCAAAGCCTTCTCCGATACAATTAGAACCGCCGAGGAGCCATCGCAAATCTGGCTGGCATTGGCGGCGGAAATCGCACCGCCTTCTTGCAGCAATTTGACGCTGCTAATGCTTTCCATGGTGGCATCAAAACGGATGCCTTCGTCCACCTTATGCCATTCCTTGCCATCGGCGGTTTCGATTTCGATCGGGATGATTTCATTGTCAAAAGCGCCTGCCGCTGCCGCTGCCGCCGCCCTTTTGTGCGATTCCAGTGCATAGCTGTCCAGATCATCGCGGGTGAAGCCATATTTTTTGACAATCATTTCCGCGCCCACAAACTGGCTGAACATCACCTTCGGATAGGCCGCCTCCAGACGCGGGCTTTTATAATTGCCAAGCCCCTCTTTCATATAAAGCATCGCTGTTGAACCCATGGGCACACGGGTCATGCTTTCAATACCGTGCGCGACGACAATATCCTGCGTGCCGCTCATCACACCCTGTGCGGCAAATTGCATCGCCTGTTGCGATGAACCGCATTGCCGGTCGATGGTGACAGCGGGAATGCTGTCAGGCAATTTGGAGGCCAAAACGGCATTGCGGCCGACATCCATGGTTTGCTCTCCGCCCTGCATGACGCAGCCGGTGATCACATCTTCGATCGCAGAAGGATCAAAATCGTTGCGCGCTGCAATCGCGTCCAATGTCGCGGCACCAAGATCAACCGGGTGAATAGCGGCAAACCGCCCGCCGCGGCGACCGCCCGCGGTACGCACAGCATCTACAATATAAGCATCGGCCATTTTTACAGGCTCCCTTCATAATGGATTCGGATAATTTAATCGTTTGATTAAACCCGGCTGACGTAAACGTCAACTGCTAGTTTATCAGGTCTTTCCGACCCCATCATGTGCCCGATATTCTAAACAACTATCCGCCAGCGACAAGCGCAGCGAAGATGGCTCTGGCCCGGATGGCTCGTCCCGTTCAGGGCCATGGCATCAAGCCGGGACATTATCCTTTTTCACTGTAATGACCTGCGGATAGGTGAATTCAAGCAAGCCTTCCTTGCCATATTCTGCGCCAAAGCCCGATTGTTTATGCCCGCCAAAGGGAGCGAAGGGCGAAAGGTGCAGGAATTCATTCACCCACACGGTGCCGGTTTCCAACTGCTCGGCAATTTCCACGCCCTTATCGGGATTGGCCGTCCATACCGCACCTGCCAGCCCATATTCGGACGCATTGGCGCGGGCAATGACCTCTTCCTCGGTGGAAAATTTCATCAATGGCATAACAGGGCCAAATTGCTCCTCGGCCACAATCCGCGCATCTTCGGGCGGGTTATCCAGGATGGTGATCGGAACATAATAGCCGCTGCCTGTGGGATCGACATCACCGCCGACCAAAAATTTATAGCCATTATCCTTGGCGTCCTGGATCAGCTCGCATACACGGTCAAATTGTTTCTTATTCTGTATCGGGCCTACAGCGGTGCCTTGCTCGCTGCCATCACCAACCTTCACATGGCGAGCATAGGCGGCAATGGCGGCGGACAGTTCATCATAAATATCTTCATGAATATAAATGCGCTTTGCCGCGACGCAGATTTGCCCGGCATTGGTGAAGCTGGACCAGAAAAGCTGTTCGGCGACTTTTTCAACATTGGCATCGGGCAGGACAATCGAAGCGTCATTGCCGCCCAGTTCCAGCGTGATACGCTTTAGGTCTTTCGAGGCACCTTCCATGATTTTCTTGCCCGTTGCGGTCGATCCGGTGAAGGTCACTTTGTCAATATCGGGATGCGCGGTCATGAGCGGGCCAAGGCTGTCCTCTCCGGTGATGATATTGATAACGCCCGCTGGCGCGACATCCTTGATCAGTTCGGCCAGCCGCAATGTGGTAAGCGGGGTAAAGGGTGAAGGTTTCAACACGATGGTGCAACCCGACAATAAAGCAGGCACGATTTTCTGCACCGCCATCATCACCGGGAAATTCCATGGCACAATACCCGCAACCACACCGACCGGGACGCGGCGAGTGCGCGACAACCGGGTATCGCTATCTTCGTTAATCTCATCTTCCAGTGTCAGCGTCGATTGTGCGCCCGCCATCATCGACGCGCCAATCACCTCGCCTGTTGCCTGCGCATGGGGCTTGCCCTGCTCGCTGGTGAGCAAGCGCATCAGCTCGTCGCTATTTTCCTTGATGATCGCGCTGATTTTCTGAACCACTGCGCGGCGATCCTCAATCGGGGTTTTCGACCATGTTTTGAAAGCCGCACGGGCGGCAGAAACGGCCGCATTTAATTCCGCCTCTCCGCAGGCCGGCACTTGGCCAATCACCTGTTCATTTGCCGGATTGACGACATCCATCCAAGCCGCGTTGCTGGTCATTTCACCATTGATCAAATTTTTATATTGCGCCGCCATCTCTTCTCTCCTTGGAATCTTCGTATATTCGCCCTTGCTGCTGATATAGGTTTTGTCGCGGTTATTTTAAGGGGCTATGTTCTCAATCCTCAGACAAATCACGCTTGCATATTCAGGATAGTTGTCCTTTCCTTTATACGCCCGTCTATTGTTTTGCCCAATATTCGTCGCGCAGGTGGCGTTTATATAATTTGCCCGTGGGATGACGCGGCAGCTCTGCACGAAAATCAATCTGCCGCGGCACTTTCACCCCCGATAGCGATTGGCGCATAAAGGCATATAGCTCGTCGCGCAGATCATCCTCCGCCCCAATGTTATCAAGCGGCTGAACCACGGCGACCACCCGTTCACCCATTTCCTCATCAGGCGCACCGATAACTGCGGCATCGGCGACTTTTGGATGGGTGACCAGCAGGTTTTCAATCTCCTGCGGATAGATATTCACCCCGCCTGAAATAATCATGAAGCTTTTCCGGTCGGTCAGGTACAGAAACCCTTCTTCATCCACCCAGCCAACATCGCCGAGTGAGGTCCAGCCATGTTTGTTCGCCGCCTTTGCGGTTTTTTCGGGGTCGTTATGATAGCTGAAAGCATTGCCGCCTTCAAAAAACACTGCGCCTTCGGTGCGCGGCGGGACTTCATCGCCCGCATCGTCGCATATCCGGGTCTTGCCGAGCAGCGCCCGGCCGACTGAACCCTTATGTGTCAGCCAATCCTCGCTGCTGATATAGGTGAATCCATTGCCTTCGGTGCCGGCATAATATTCCTTTAGCACCGGCCCCCACCATTTGATCATTGCCTCCTTAATCGGCACCGGACAGGGCGCAGCGGCATGGACAGCGGATTTGAGCGACGAAACATCATATTTCGCCCGCACCTCTTCGGGCAGTTTTAGCATTCTTACAAAATGCGTCGGCACCCATTGGCTGACATCCACATGGTATTTTTCGATCAGCGCCAACGCCATTTCGGGATCAAATTTTTCCATCACAATGACGGTACCGCCCAATTTGTGCACCACCATCACCAGCGTAGCGGCGCGGCATGATAAAGCGGCGCGGGCGACAAATAGGTGCAACCTTCGGTAAATCCAAAGGCGCCCATGGCAAGCGATACCAATAAATTGGGGCCATCGAGTGCCGGATTTTCGGGCAGCGGCACACGCACCCCTTTGGGTTGTCCGGTGGTGCCGGAGCTGTAGAGCATATCGGTGCCCGCGCGTTCATCGGCAATCGGCGTATCGGGCATATCGGCGAGCGCGGCGGCAAGCGGCGGCCATCCCGGATGATCGCCCAGAGCATAGCGCTGTGCCCCGTTTTTCAAAGCATCGAGCATTGCGCCCAAGGAAGCCGAAGCGATAATCATTTTCGCACCGCTGTCGGCAATGATATAATCCACCTCCGCCGCCGTCAGCCGGCTGCTAACCGCAACATAGAACAGACCAGCACGATGTGCGCCCCAGACGAGTTCGAAATATTCGGGGCAATTATCAAGGCACAGCGCAATAGTGTCGCCTATCTGCAGGCCTTGGCTGCGTAGAAATTGCGCGAAGCGGTTTGATCCGCGGTTAAGCGCATCATAGCTGATAACCTGACCCGATCCGCCCATGATAATGGCGGGATGATCCGGTTTATTCTTTGCATGGACAAAGGGGTGCATGGGCCTCTCCTTTTATGGCGTTCTATTCGCCCTGCCAGACGGGTTTGCGTTTTTCGGCAAAGGCGCGTGCACCCTCTTTGCTGTCTTTCGACATCATCACCGGCATTGCGATTTCGGCCTGTTTTTTCCACATTTCTTCGCGCGTCCAATCGCCGCGTTCGTTCAAGATACGCTTGGTTGCAATCAACGCCAGCGGGCCGCCCGCCGCAACGCTGGCGGCGAGTTCGAGCGCAGCATCAATCGCAGCGCCATCGGTCACGCGGTTGACAAATCCGACCTCATAAGCCCTCTGTGCTGAGAAAAAATCGCCGGTGAGCGCTAACTCCATCGCCATTCTTTTGCCCATGATCGCGGGCAAGGACAATAGCCCGCCGCCCGCCGCCACCAATGATCGCTTCACTTCTGGTATGCCGAATTTAGCGTCTTTATTGGCGACCAGAAGGTCACAGGCGGTGGCAATTTCCATGCCGCCGGCAAGCGCATAGCCATCGACCGCCCCGATCAGCGGCTTGGCAGGCGGGGCTTCGACAAAACCGGCAAAGCCCTTGCCCGCAACCACCGGAAATTCACCTTGCAAAAAAGCTTTCAAATCCATGCCCGAACAAAATGTACCGCCCGCGCCAGCGATAATCCCGGCATTCAAAGCCTTGTCACTATCCAGCTCCTCCATCGCCGCCGCAATGCCCTCTGCCACGGCACGGTTAACCGCATTTTTTGCCTCTGGCCGATTGATGGTGATGACAAGGACGCTGTCCTGTTTCTGGGTTAAAACTTCACTCAAAATACTACTCCTGTTGATGGAAGGGATCAGCGCGTCTTGGGCAGACCCAGCACGTGCTCGCCGATGATATTGCGTTGTATTTCGCTGGTGCCGCCGCCAATGGTGGCGCTGAAGCTGTTCAAATAGGCGCGGTGCCAATAACCATCATCCTGCGCCGCTTCGTCACCGACATAATAGCCCGCCCTTGTTCCTTGAAACTGTAACGAAAATTCGGTCAACTCGCGCACCAGCTCGGTTCGGGCCAGCTTGTTCATCAGCGCCAGGCCCATGGGTTTGTCCTGATTGAGCGGGGCCATGCGGCGGCGCTGATTGTTAAGGTTCAGCGCCTGTATATCGATCATATAATCCACCAGCCGGTCGCGGATGACGGGATCATCCAGCACCGGCTTTCCGCCCCGTCTGGCTTCGCTGGCCAGATCTACAACGCGCATCACGTCCATTTCTTTAACGAAATAGCCGCCAACCGGATTGACCTTTGCTCCGCGTTCATATTCCAATGTTTTCATCGCAATATTCCAGCCCTGCCCCTCTTCACCCATCAGGCCGCTGGCAGGGATGCGTGCGTCGGTAAAAAAGCATTGGGTAAAGCCATATTCGCCGGTTAGTTTTTTCAGCCGCCTTGTCTCCACACCGGTGATTTTCATCGGCGCGAGAAAGAAGGATAGCCCGGCATATTTGCTTTGCCCCTCTTCGTTACTTGTGCGGGCGAGCAAGATCATATAATCAGCCCGGTCACCAAGCGACGTCCAGATTTTGGAACCGTTGATCACATATTCATCACCGTCGCGCACCGCTTTTGTCTGGGCGCTGCCAAGATCGCTGCCATGTTCCGGTTCGCTAAAACCCTGACACCAGATTTCCTCTGCGCTGAGCATCGGTTTGATGAAGCGGCGCTTATCCTCTTCGCGGCCAATATCGAGCAGCAGCGGTCCGGTCCAGCCATTGGCTATGGCGTTAATCATGATCGGCGCGTCATGGCTTTTCATGATCCGCGTAACGATCCGCTGATAGGCGGGATGCATTCCCCGCCCGCCATATTTTTCGGGCCAGCTCATCCCGAAATAGCCTGCTTCATATACTTTGCGCTGCCAGCCGCGCAGGAAATCAAATTGCTGGTCGGTGGATACCTCCATAAAGGTCAGCGGCAGCATGAAACCGGGGTCGCGCACGACATTATCCGCAAACCATGCATCGCATTGCGCTTCAAAATCGGCCAGTTCCTGCTGGCTGGGCTTGGTCGCAGTTTCGCTCATCGGGCGACTCCTCTCGCCCGTTTAATTGCGCGATTAAACGTCAATTGCAAGCGGGATTTACTCTGTAACCTGCTCTGCTGCTTCGGCCATATGGGATGCGTCGAGCACGGCACGCACCACATAGCGTTGCTTTCCGCCGCGCACCGAACCAAAGGGATAGCAGGTCGAAAGCGCCAGTTCATTCTGCGTCATCCCGGTTTCCACGGTAAAGCGGTCGGCATGAACCACCTTCATTGATGTCACGCGGTAAGGCATCTTCATCCCATCACGCCCGGCGACCTCAAAAATATCGCCGACCTGCACTTCTTTCAGGAAAGCGAAATGCGTATCGCGGTGCGCGGCAATCACGCTTGTGCCGGGAGCGCCAATTTCGGCGCTGCCCGGCACCAGTGTCGGCCCGGCCCGCATTGCCTCATTGCTCCCGGAATCAAGGATGATTTCCGATACGCCAAGACGGGGCAGGCTAATTTTACCAACAGGCGCAATATCGGCGCCGGGCCACGGCTTTTGCGGCTCGCCGCTGCGCACGCTTTTGGCATAGGCGTTTTCGAGCAGCGCCTGCGCCATTTTTGCTTTGATCGGGACAGCGGCCCCGCTGGCTGCCACCGCAAGGCCGGTGGTGCAAAGCGCGATAGAGGCGGCAAAGGTGATGGTGCGGATCGTTATTTTCATCTCAAACTTCCTTTTTACGGCGTGATAATGTGAGGCCAATCAGGCCCAGTCCAAAGGCGAATAATCCCAGCAGCAGGCGCAGCGCATAATTGGTTGCGGTTTGCGGAAGCTGAAATTTCTTATCGGTGCGCAGCTGCGCCAAATGCGCTTCATTGGCGATGGCGGCGGCGGCGGTTTCCCCGCCCAAAAGGGCATCAAAATCCCATCCGTCGGGCAGGTTAATCGGCAAATCCTCTTCGCGCAGCGGCTGCCCTTCTGGACGGCTGCGCGCCTCCTCCACCGCCACTAGACTAGTCTGGCTCGTCACCAGCGAATAGCGCAGACCCAGCTCGGCAATCTGTGCCTCACCTGCTTCATATTCAATCTTGCCCAGCAGGCTGTCGGCCTCAATGTCGTCAATCCGGCGGCGGGCCCAAAGCTTGGCCACAGCAGGGCTTTCGGAGGCAGAGGATAGATCGACAGTGCGGGTCCAATTTACCTTGCCGATATGGCCGCTGACCGTCACCTGGCCTTCCAACCGGTCCGACCGGCCGAGCAAGACCAGCGGTTCCCCCGCATAAAGATCGGGCAGGGTGGACGGCGTCAGGTCGAAACTGTTTCCGGCGATGCTCACTTTCAAATCCTGCATGGCGGGACGCGACAGCATATCGAGCAGCTTTGTCATTTTCGCGGTCACCTCCGCCGCGTCGCCGATATTGGTATATATGCCCCGGCCCATGGTTGCCATGCGGCTCATCAAATAGCCATTGGGCGCGCTGCCAATGCCGACCATGAATACCCGGCTATTGCCTTTATCGGCACCGATAGCTGTCAGCATTTCGGCTTCATTGGAAATTGACCCGTCGGTCAAGAAAATCACCTGACGCAAAGTGGCCGCGCGGTCCGTCACGCCATCATCCTTTAACGCTGCGATCAAAGCAGGGAGCATTTCGGTGCCGCCATTGGCTTCCAGCGTTTCGGTATAGGCTTTCGCCTCCACAATCCTATCTGCGCTGGCGGGCACGCTGGCGTCAAAAAGCTGCGTCAATGTATCGTCGAAACGGATGATGTTAAAATGGTCCTGCGGGCGCAAAGTGCTAAGCGCATGGATCAGGCTTTTTTTCGCCTCATCCATCGACGTGCCGCTCATGGAACCGCTATTGTCGATCACGAAAACCATCTCGCGCGGGGGGATGAAACTGTTTTTACCGCTGCCAGCATCGATCGCAGGCGGCGTCAACGACGCCATGACATAATAGCTGCCGTCAAATTGCTGCTTATACAGGCTAAGCGCCGGGTCGGCGGTCGCAGAGCGCCAGCTAAGTTCAAAATCCTTGTCCGCCGGAACCTGCCCCTGCGCCAGTTTGACGGTGCGTTTTGAGCCTTTGCCGTCAATGTTGACCTTATGATAGGCGCTGTCCAGATTGGCAGGGACAAAACCGGGGTCCAAATGCACAGAGATCGACACCGGGTTGGTTTTACTGCCCCGCTTGGGATCAACCAGCGGCGCTGAAACAATGGCTTTGGCATCATCAAGCGCAGCAGGTCCGGTGATGCTGCTCGGCGGGACATAGCGCGGCGCGACCACAAGCGGCAGGCGCAAAGAGAATGTGCCGTCGAGCTGTCGCAGCGGCATTTGATATTCAATGACAATCAGCACGGTTTCGCCGGGGCCAATATTGGCAACGCTGTTGGTAAACATATTGGGGCGTAGCTGCTCCACCAACCCGGCCTTTTTACCTTCGGCCATTGCTTCTTCATAAATTTCCCGCGCCTCTTCGCGTTTCTTAATCTTGCCAATGATGACCCGGTTACCGACGGTCATTTTCAAACTGTCCACGGCGGCATCTTCGGGCAGGGGGTATAGATAGGTCGCCTCCATCCAATCGGCGGAGACATTGCGGAACGCCTGTGTCACGCGAACGCGGGCGATATTGCCGGTGACGGTAACATCCATATCGGTGCCAAGCTGAACGGCGGGCACTGCGCTGCTGCCATCTTTGTGCATCAGCATCAATGTGCCGCTTTGCGGACCTGTATCGTCGGATATATCGGCGGCTTGCATAGCAAAGGCGGGCGCCGCCAAAACGGCGCCCGCAGGTAAGGCCAGCATGATTGCGGCCAGGGGTAGAAGGCGCCGCGCAATGCGGGCCTTCGGGGTGCTTCCTGTGCTGCCCATGGCATTGGGGCCAAGCAGTATGGATGACGAGATTGTATAGGCTAGGGTCATTTTTTGGTCCTCAACTCAACAGTTCATCGTTCATATCCCTCATTTCATCGCCGAAATCCATGTTCATTATCGGCAAATATCCGCCGGAAATTGCCGGAAATTGCGGATTTTCCGTATTTAATTGACGATATGTGCGGATTTGTGCAGGAAAGTGCGGAAGAAGAAGGAGGACATAACGCGAATGACCGAAATGGACGCCGAATATATTGCCCAGAAAATCCGCGAGGAACTGGCCCGTCGCCGTCTATCACGCCAGCAACTGGCCGATATGGCAAAATCAGCCTATCAACGCTGGAAAAGGCGCTGACCGGAAACCGGCCGTTCACTTTGTCAACGGTGATCCGTATTGAAGAAGCGTTGGACACATCGCTGCGCGGCAAAAGCAATATTATACCAGCCGGGATGGAGGGCAGCGGAGAGCTGGCCCCTTTTTATCTTGGCAGCTATAGCCATGAAGGCACCAAATGGGTGGAGGGCAGATATCTGACCATCCGGCCCAGCTTTGGCAATGCGGATGATGTCTACTGCTATATCATCTCGATCCGGTGGAATGAGGAAGCCAGCTATCTGGAATTTGCCGAAACCAGCCGAGAGGATGCCAATTTTGAACAAACGGCCGGGTGTCTATGCCCAATCTGTCGGGGCATATTTATCTGGTGACCAATGATAATGGCCAATATCGCTTGATGGTTTTGGGCCGCCCAACGATTGACGGCACGTTATTCGGCTTGCTCACCACCCTGCAAGTCGGCCACGGGTCACAACTTGTGCCGGTATCATGCCCGGTTGCGCTTGTTAAATATGACCGGATAGCGGGCGCTGTTATTGGATCAGTGAAACCGGGTGATGCCTATTATGATCAATATCGCGGTCTGATTGATGCGGCGCTGACAAAGGACTATGTCCGTTTCCACAATTAGCGGCAGCCCCTAACGCACGGATGTCTTTTTTGGCCATCGGATGCGCCGTGGCCGGCCATAGAGCAACATCTTCCGCACGGCCAGCCGGACGCCATTGTCCTGACCGTCGGCAATACCGCCGACATTATAATGGCACAGCCGTTTCTAAAAGCGGCGCATCCCGCCACACGCCCGTTTGCAGATAAAGCCTAGGATACCGATATTTTGCGACCAGTTTGCAACAATGGCTTGTTCGGTCACGCGCTCATCCAATATCATAGGCGCCAAAAAAGGCCGTTTGCGACAAACGGCCTTTATTTGGTGCTGCCTCCGCCGCAGCGGCAGGGATTATTTACAAGGCAGGATATTGGCTGGGTCAGTGCCCATGAACACCTCGCCCAATTCCACATCCGAAGCTCCGCTGAGCGTCAGTATGAAAGAGGCGGATATTTTCGTCATATCAACGCCCTTATCCCGCAAGCATTTCAGGGGCAAACCATAGGTTTTGAAGTCTTTTGACACCGGCATCGCAATCGGCACAAAACCGTTTTTACAATCCCCGCCTTCACATCCCATGCCAAGCATTGCGCTTTGCGGCGCTTTATTCACCTTGCTGGTAAACATCAGATAAAGCTCTGCATTCATTTCCTTCGAAATGTTGACCGGGTTGAAACTGCGCAGCGAAATCGCGGTGCTGCCCGATGATAGTTCGAACCGGCGGGCGCCTTCCTGCACCTTGAAGAAGGAGGATGTGATTTTCATCCGCCCTTCGGCCGCCTCGCTGGGCACAGTGCTAATACGGATTTCATTTTTGAAATCCGCTTCGCCAA
This sequence comes from Sphingomonadales bacterium, assembly GCA_012032285.1. Classification (GTDB taxonomy): domain Bacteria; phylum Pseudomonadota; class Alphaproteobacteria; order Sphingomonadales; family Sphingomonadaceae; genus Sphingorhabdus_B. The sequence goes on along the minus strand of JAAURJ010000023.1, from coordinate 21,229 downwards.
TCATCAGCGACCAGCTGCTGGCGGGCACGCCGTTGGTAAACCAGACGCGGCTATCGCCATTATTCTCTACCCCTGGATCCTCGCTCAACTTGGTCCATGCGGTTTTGGGTGAGGCATAGCTTAGGCCATAGCCAAATGGATAAAGCTCGCCGTCCTGAATTTTTGCCTTTTGCGGCCAACCTGTTGGCAATTTGCCGGTAAAATCATAGCGGGCCTTACCCATGGTATCGCCCACCAGCACATCGGCCACGCCGTCCCCTTCTGAGCCAGGAAGCCAGGTCACAACAAAGGCATCGGCTGCATTAAGCGCAGGGTTAACGAACAAAGGCCGTCCGGTTACCATCACGGCAATGACAGGAATGCCCTGAGCCTTCAGCTTCTTCATCGTTTCATAAGGCTTGGTCAGTTCCGGCGCCAGTTGCAGCGAGCTAAGGTCACCTTGGAATTCGGCATAGGATTCCTCGCCAAACACCACAATGGCCGCATCGGGTTTTTGTTTATAACTACCGTCTTCGGACATTTCCGCAGAACCGCCCGCCGCCTTCACCGCATCCATCAAACCTTTGCCGATAGTGGTTGCACCGGGGAAATATTTTTCCGGCACATCTTTACCCTGCCAAGAAAGAGTCCAGCCGCCCGATTGACGCGAAATATCATTGGCCGCATCGCCCGCGACCAACAACCGCGCATTGGCCTTAAGCGGCAGAACGCCATCATTTTTCAGCAGGACGAGCGATTTGCGAACCGCCTCGCGCGCCACCGTACGGTGTTCAGCAGCGCCCAGCAAATCCCATTGTCCAGCAAGCTTGCGCGAAGAAGGCTTGCCATTGCTGAACAGGCCCACCCGTTCCTTGACCATCAACACCCGGTAAACCGCGTCATCCAGCCGTTCCATAGGGATGCTTCCCGCTTTCACCTCTGTCACCAGATTGTCATAGACGGCTTTCCAACTATCGGGGGCCATATACATATCCAACCCAGCCTTCATGGCTTTGGGGCATTGGTCATTGGTGCATCCTTCGACCTGGCCATGGGCATTCCAATCGGAAACGACAAAGCCGTCAAAGTCCATCCGGTTTTTCAAAACGCCGGTTATCAAACTGTCATTGCCCGTCATTTTGCGGCCCTGCCATGCGGAATGGCTGATCATCACCGTTGCCACGCCGCCCTTAATCGCCGCACCATAGGGAAGACCATGAATATCACGCAGTTCTTTTTCGGAAATTTCGGCATTGCCTTGATCCACGCCATCCTTTGTCCCGCCATCGGCAAGGAAATGCTTGGTCGATGCAATCACCCGGTCTTGCGCCAGAAGATTTTCATTGTCAGGCGCCCCTTGAAGCCCGCGCAGCATAGCGCCGACATAGCTGGTCACCAATTCGGGATTGGAGGAATAGCCTTCATAAGAACGGCCCCAACGATAATCACGCGGCACAGTAACGGTAGGCGCAAAGGTCCATTCCTGACCGGTCACACGAATTTCCTTTGCCGTCACATGGCCGATCCGTTCAATCAATTCAGGATCGCGCATCGCACCTAGGCCGACATTATGCGGAAACAGTGTCGCGCCGATAATGTTGGAGTGGCCATGGACTGCATCAATGCCCCAGATAACCGGGACGCCGACGCCGCCGTCGCTTTTGTCCACTGATGCTTCATAAAATTCATCTGCCGCCTTCAGCCACATCGGCGCGGGAGCAAAGTCATCATTATATGGGCCGGAATTACCGCCCACCAAAATCGAACCTAGCTTATATTTTTTTAACTCTTCAGGAGTGATGCAGCATAGATCGGCCTGAACCGTTTGCGCCACTTTTTCTTCCACCGTCATTTTGGCCATTAGTGCGCGAATTCGGGCCTCAGCCTCCGCACTCGGTTTCCAGGGATATTCATAACTCGGCCATTGGTCGGGATGCGCAACACCGGGTTTGTCGGGGGCCGCGTTATCAAAACCGGCGGGCATAGCAGGAACAGCGGTTGCGACCGGTGCGGCACGAGGAGCAGGCATAGCCGCCTCCATCTCTTTACCCGCTGTCGCGGTACACCCGGCCAGATAGGCCAAGGAAATTGCGCAAAGGCTGGCTTGAACTTTGGTAATCATTCGAAATATCCCATCTCTCAAAAAATATTATGTCCGTCGTTGTCATTATCCGCCGCTCCTGTCAAGACTTGCCCGGCAAGCAACAAATAGAACGATCAAGGCAACGATCTAAGAGCGAGGTTATCAGGCGCGGGTCCATCCGCTACGGTGCGGCACAGCAAAAGGTTCAAAGTCCGACCACTCTCCGCCACGGTGCCGTGTCTTATGAAGCAGGCAGCAATTTTCAGCCGGGAACATATGCACCTCCATCTCATGCCGATTGGCACGGATAAAATTGACCACAGTTTCAATCGCAGGAAAAGAGGCATCATCCAATATGATAAAACCACCCGGGGCACATAATAAATCGGCAAATACAAAGTCCGCCATCACCGCTTCGAAACGGTGATCGCCATCGATAAACACATAACCGGCAGACTCTACGCCGCGCTCCTCGCATAAAGCAGGAAGACCCAGTTCGGACAATTTCCATATACGTTGAAATGCGTCTCCATAGGATTGGTGTAAATATTCTTCAACAACCTCTCCGCGCCCGCCGCCAAGGCCAAAAGGATCGAAAACAACATGATCAAGGGGTAGCCCGGCATCCTCACGGGCAGCAAGGCAGATGGCCGAAGAGGATCCCATGCCAAAACCAATATCTATACATAGCGGCTTGGGCGCCTTTGGAGCCAAATGAGCAATTAAACCCAGTTGATCCAGATCGAGACGGATATCAACGGTATCACTGCGGCCATCCGGATGGAAAAATCGTCCTGATTGCAATCCTTCGATGACCCTTTTGGCAACCTCGTTCCGTTGGCCAAGCGATAGCGCAATTGCTTCCAAATCCGCTTTGCAGGGCAAGTCTTTCAGAATTTTATCGTCAACCTGTGGCATAAAGCAGTGTTTCTTTCTTTTGAAAAACAAACAATCTTCAAAATTCCCCCTTAACTGCAAGGCTTGCGCCAATGCCCGTTTTTAGGGTTCCGCTGCGGACTTGGCTTATATCACCATCACGGCGGCCGACATATAATATTTGATCATATAGCTCGCGCCTGTTCGAAATATTATTGACCGTGAAAGATGTTTCGAGCCCGAAAAGATCGCGGTTGCTGATAAAAGCATAATATTGCGGGCCGCTAAAAAAAGCTCTGTTTGCAAAATCCAACCGAAATGAATCGCTTGTCACGCTATCGTTCATGCCAAAACCATAGCTCCAATTGGATTTTTGAATATCATGGCTATACCCCAAGCTTATCGAGAAACGCTGCTGGGAACTCAACTCTCTGGATGTCAGAAATAAGGGGTCTATCAAACGCCCGCGTCGATAGGCGCTGCTAAGCTCAAGCTTGCCGCCCTTTATTCCTAACGCATCAAGGAAAAATGTGGATTGCAACTCGGCGCTCAATCGCCTTGCGGTTCCGTCAAGATTACCCGGCGACTCGGCATCCGGCCCAAAAGGTTTCTGCTCCACCAGATCGCTGATCCATTCCTGCTTCACCTTGACGTTGATTGACCCGGTTTTGCCAAGACTGCGGTTGATTTCAGCCAAGGCCAACCAGCTTTGCGGCGGCACAAGTTCGGGATTGCCAATATTATTATTGGAATCGCGCAAATCGACTGAAGCCAGAAAATCTCCAAAATCAAGCTGTCCGATTGCCCGTTCCAACCGGGCACTTATGTCCAAATTACCCGCTGCTTTCCAAGCCAAGGAAAGCGACCCTTTCGGCCTGTAAAATTGCCGTGAGGATCCCGCACCAATGCCGCTTTGGCTGAGTTTGCTATACTCAGCCCCGACTTGTGCTTGAAGCGTAAGATTTTGGCTAAGCGGCCGGCCATAGCTTAAAATGATTTCAGCCCTTTTTTCGTCAACATCAGTATCAGCATTGTTCAACGGTATGAAAATTGGTTGCGGACCCGCGACATCCGATAAATTGGCTGTTGACGACAGGAAATTATAGGCCCCTTCTGCTGAAATACGCCAATCCGAATTTCCCGTTTTCCATCCATATTCGGCCCGAACAACGCTCTCTCCGCTCTTCCGGTTGCTGGCATAACGTGTCGCACTATTGTCACTGCCATCATCGAACAAACGGCTGAATGTCGCATCGCTGGGATTGGATATATAGCGTTCATAGCCGATCAGTTTTAATCGACCGCCACCCAAATCAAATTCATAGTCCGCGCCCAATTCCAGACCGTGTTCATCATTATTAAATTGATTGCTTTCAAAAATATCGGGGGCACCGTCGGTTTTGCGAAGGTAATTTTGATAGCCATTCGTTTCCGACAAAAGAAATAATATATTGGCGTTAAAATTGTTCCCGGCTGCACTTTTTGAGGCATAGGTGGCTGTTAAAGTCGGCCGATCCCCATTATACCGATTATCCCTTTCATTAAAGAATAACAGATTTTTGTCCGCATCAAACACCTGCTCAACACCCGAACTGCCCGCCCGGTAACTGCCTGCGTTGTTGGCCAACCCCAAAGTGAAATCGCCACGGCCAAGCTTGCCCGAAATGCTCACCTCTCCGGCGGTCCAAAGCACTTCTGAATTGGCAACAAAATAATTGCGCCACAAAAAATTTCCGCTGATCCCAACACTTTTTGTGACCAAATTGAGCACCTGTCCTGTCAAACCCGGTATATTCAACGTCGCGCCGTCAACAATCTCTAGGCGAACCACTGCTTCAGCCGGGGTTTTGCTCAACAAATTTCCCGCATCATTGGTTTTTCCGGTTATCCGCTGACCATTTAGCAGCACATTTTGACTGGCTTCGCCAAGGCCGCGGTTGCTACTAACCCCGCTAATCGAGAAACCGGGGATGCGCACCACCATGTCAAAGGCCGTACGCGGCGCAAAGCGGGCGAATTGGTCGGGTGTATAAATTTGTTTGCCATCACTGACATTCGGCGCAATGGACGCACTAGACAGACTGGGGAAAGCCGTGTCGCTAGCCTCCTCCTGCACTATATCCGCCAGAACAGGAGATGCATATGTCCAATGAACAGCCAATGCCAAAAATGCCGTCAGCAATGATTTTCGAAGCATGATAGGAACGGCAAAAACACCTGTTTGTCTGCCGCAATAGGAAGGACCGAGGTTATCATGCCCCGAGAAAACATTACAATCCACATCGGTAGCACAATTTAATGGCGACATGATCGCGCCTCCTCTCTCAATCTGACTTTCGTTGTCATTTGTAGTGCAGACTGTCAAGGCGAAGATAGCGGTGCAATAAATTTATTTTAATATTCAAGGCTATGTAACGCGCATATATCAAACTATTGGCGCACAACCCAGAACTCTTCAAATTTATTACTGCGTACTTGTTCCAATAATAATGGCGGAACTACAGTGCGCTGCTGCTCGGGAACAAATAAAGTCGTTTGCGTCTTATGCTCCAGAAAAGCCTCATATTTCTGCTCCAGATATTCGCCAATATCTTCCGCGATGCACACCTCCTGCGTCTCATCTATTTCGGGAACGGCTTGCCTATTCGCATAACCAAAGCTGGCCTCAATTTCAGCGTTCCAAACAACATATTTATAAATAACCGGATTGATACCGCTTTTAACGATCTGTTCCAAAACCGTCCGCCCGGTTAGGATATGATCCGCATTTAGCTCGCGCCGCTCATGCGGAATAAAAATTTCGCATATATCTGGGATCGCTGAAAACAAGCTCGATATTGTCCGCTCTAATTGGTTCAGACCGTCAATCAACCTTGTATCACGTGCCCCGACAAATGTAACAAGTGCTGATTCCACACCCAGTTTTGCGGCTGCGCACAGTGCTTCCACTTTGCGGATACGGATTAAATCCTGTGCGCTGGGGACATCCAGCCCCAAAACAGCTTTATGTGACTGAGATCCATCGGTCGCAAAACAAATATGAACGACATAACCTTCTGCCCGCCGCTTTAAAATCGTCCCGCCACACGCGATAACTTCATCGTCAGGATGCGGTGCAAAAACAATGATCGAACCTTTGTCCGCCTGGTCGAACGCCTCTGACTTTTCTTTTTGATCGTTCATATCTGCGCTTTCTCTATCGAGGCAATTTGATCTTTATGCTACGGATCGATAAGTGGGCCTTGGATTCGGAATAGAGCATGAAGGCGGTATCAATATTGTTCAATTCCATACCGGTTGCGCTAATTTCGTGCATTGGAATCTGCAATATTGCCGCTCCAGGCCCATGGTCACAAAGCATAGGTGCAATATCAAATCCGGGTTGCCCAGGATAATCGTCATGAAGCGCAAGATAAAGCGGCCCTTCGGGGGGCGAGAGGATGTCAGTGTCTATTTCAAAAAAGGCACTGGCAGCGATATAGGGCCTAAAATCGCGCGGCATCGCATCTGGAAAACGAGCATAGACCAAAGCTGCGAAACCTTTAAAGTTCAAATCCAAGATTCTGGCTTCGGCAATGTTGGGCTGAATTTCTACAATTAACAAATTGATACCAGATTGAAAATTCAACCTTTGTCCAGCCCAAATATTATGGCCGCAAATCATCCAGTCAAAATCGCTCATTCCGTCTTCGAAAATATCCAAACCTACTTTGGCAGCAGGAATGATTTCACTATGATCGACCTCTTCAACTGGCACTGGTCCCATATCGGATGCAGGGCTGGCATAGCTTAATCCATAGCCAAATGGGAAAAGCGCTCTTGTCTGCGCATCCATAGGATCATCAAATGGTGCTAAATTTTGCGCCGCCAAAGCCGCTGGTCGGTGGTTGAGTTGAAATGAGGCCGAATCCTTAGGCCAAGAAAAGCTCAATTTGCCGGAAAAATCATATTGCAGCTCTCCATTCTTTGCCTCAAACAACAAGGCCGCAAGTGCCTTGGAATAAGGACCGGGAAGCCACGCTGCTACGAAGGCATCGGACAAGTTAATCTCTTCGCTAACATAAAGGGGCCGTCCGCCAAAAAATAAAGTCGCAACCCTGGTTCGAACATTAGCGTCGGACAACTGGCTTCGTATCTTCTGCAATATTGCCAAATCGCGGCTATAGCTGGTTTTTAGCTTGGCATAGCTTAAGCTTCGCCACGGTCTGATATTGCCGCGCATTTCCGCATAGGCATCCTCACCGATTGCCGCAATAACCATATCAAATGCGACAGGGTCGGCATAAGATAAATCCGCATCCACAGTGCAGTTCTTTGCGCCAACAATCTCTGCAATCGCCTCTCCAATGGTGGATGAATGAGGAATATCATCCTGAGTGATTTCAGTCCCTTGCCAGCTTAAAGTCCAACCACCACATATCTTTTGTATGCTGTCCGCCGCACTCCCTACGACTAATATCTTCGCATCCTGCCTTATTGGTAAGGTCGCACTATTATTTTTGAGCAAAACAGCTGATTTTTTTATCGCCTCCTCTGCCAAAGCGCGGTGTTCATAACAGCCGATAACCGATTTGTTTTTGACCTTCGGCCGTTCTACAGGGCGCGGCTTCTCCCACAGGCCAGCGCGCATTTTCACCCGCAATATCCGGGTTACGGCATCATCAACGCGAGCCATGGGTATATGGCCGCTTTCAATATGGTTTTTCAAACTGCCTAACAATCCCATCCAGCCATGGCGGGGCGACACCATCAATATGTCCACACCCGCATTAATAACATAAGCAGCTTCGCCAAAATCACATCGGCTGACATCCGCATGGGCATCCCAATCGGTAATCACCAAACCGTCAAACCCCAATTGCGTCTTCAAAACATCCGAAATCAGATAATGACTGCCAGCCAGCTTGTTGTTGTAACTTCCAGGTAACTGAGGGCTATGGTCGTAATTTTCAGCGGCGTCCCATCCGCTAAAGGATACCATGATCGTATTCACACCCGCTGCTATCGCTGCAATATAACCTGCCGCATGAATGTTTAGCAGCATCTCTTCACTGCAGCGCGCATCGCCCCGATCAATCCCAAGATGGGTGGCGCCATCCCCGATCCAATGCTTGGCGCAGGCAATGACACTGTCATCAGGGTCATATCCAACAAAATCACCTTGTAAACCGCGAACCATAGCATCAGCATAAGACGCAATCACCGCAGGAGATTCCGAATAACCTTCAAAATGCCGTCCCCACCTATAGTCGCGTGGAGCGGCAACATTGGGGGCAAAGGTCCAATCGATTGCAGTTGTAGCGACCTCTTTTGCGGTCGCTATCCCAATCCGGTGTACCAAATACGGGTCGTTTGCGCAGCCAAGCCCGATATTGTGGGGGAATATGGTCGCGCCGAATAAATTATTATGGCCATGAACGGCATCCGTCGCCCACATAAAAGGAATGTTGAACGGCCGTTCTTTATAGGCTCTCTGTGAGGCCATCCAAAAATCATCGACCATTTTGACCCATTTTTCTTGGGGTGCGCGGGCATCATCCCCAGGGAAAAGACCTGCCCCATTTAAGGCAGAACCAAATTTATATAATTCAAGCTCATCTGGAGTAATCTGGAACAATTCAGGTTGGATCATCTGACCAATTTTTTCTTCAATGGTCATTTGATCGAGAATCGATTTTATTGTAATTTCATTGTGGCAATATAAGTCTTTTGCCTTACCAACTTTGGGCCAATGATCTCTATATTCAAAATGAAAATCTTTTATTGTGAAATCCATCTCTGGCTCATTTTCTCCAATGACAATGATTGCATTTCTCTATCCTATTGTTCAAATCGCCTTACCAATTGTCTGTCGCGAAATGCAATCTAATATTTGACAACGTTGACATAAAAGGCAAATGATAGAATCCTTGTGGTAGAGTACGGTATCTCCTAAAAAGGGATTTGAGACAATGAATTCAGAGTCATTAGCCCCCGAAAACAGAAGCAAAATCAGCGCACCCGATCGCATTATAGATCAAATTGATTTAGCCAAACCAAAATTAGCGCACGCTGCACCGATTGAATCGAAATTAGAACTGGCAGAAAAATTATTTCAAAAATCCATCGTGGCCAGCGCACTAAAAGTTGCGCAAGGGCAAAGATTGGATGCACCGTTGGTCGTTGATTTGGACCCGACAACTTTTTGCGACCTTGCCTGTCCAGAATGCATTAGCAGCGGCGTTCTGAACAAAGGACAATTTTCCGCGCTGCGTATCGAAAGACTAGCTGAAGAACTGGTAGAAGCAGGCGTTAAGGGTGTGATTTTAATCGGTGGCGGTGAGCCGTTGATGCATCGTAGCATTGGTAAGATCATTACTACGCTCAGCGACGGCGGCGTTAAGGTCGGCATGGTCACAAATGGCACATTAATCGATAGGCATATTGAAATATTAGCGGAGCGTATGTCCTGGATCCGCGTATCAATGGATGCGGCATCCCCCGAAATCTATGACCGTTTTCGGCCTAGTGGTCGTAAGGTTTCGGTTTTTCCCAAAGTCATCGAGAATATTACAAATCTTGCTAAAGTAAAAAAGGGCCGACTGGGCTATTCTTTCCTTTTGATGCAGCGACGTGATGAGAATAACGTTATATACGAAACCAATTATGATCAGGTTCTAAAGGCCGGTCAGCTCGCCAAGTCGATAGGGTGTGATTATCTTGAGGTGAAGGCTGTTTTTGATGATGGCCATTTTGTGATTGAAGAAGCTGCAGCCGATATCCAAAAAGTTCAGGATCAGCTAGATGCGCTTGCAAAAATAGAAGATGAAAGTTTCAGAGTATTGCGCTCGTCGACCTGGACCGCGCTGAAAACGGGTGCCGACAGAGAGCAGCCAAAAAACTATAATAGCTGCCATATTGCCGAATTGCGGGCAACCATAACGCCCAGTGGTGTTTATAGCTGCGCCTATCATCGCGGAAGCGAAAAAGGCCTGATTGGTGATGTGACCGATACATCGTTGCGTTCGATGTGGAAGGATGCTGTTACCCGAAAATTAGATCCTGCCAAAGATTGCCGCTTCCATTGTGCACGGCATAGCTCCAACCTGACAATCGCAAAAATGTCCGAAGGACTGAAGTCCGAAGTGCGTGATGATTATGACTTTTTCATTTAAGCAAGCGGCAAAGACAGCTTCATGAAAATCGCAATTATCGGTGCTGGTCCGGCAGGGATCACTAGCGCAAGGCAGGCGCTGGTGCGCGGCCATGATATCATTGTATTTGAACGTCACACATCGGTCGGCGGTATATGGAACCCTGCCAGCGGCGGCGCTTATCCCGGCGTAAAAATGCAAAGCTCCAAATTGAGCTTTCCCTTTTCCGATTTTGCGCCCATTTCCAACAATGATTTTCTATCACTGGATGAAGTCCATGATTATCTGAGCGCCTATTCGAAGCATTTCGATATTGAGCCGCATATCAGATTTCAATGCCCGGTAACCCATATGGCCAAAGAAGGAGGCCAGTGGCGATTGGAAAGTCCGCATGGAACTGATTATTTTGATGCGGTAATGGTCGCAAGCGGAGAGCTTTGGGTTCCTCAAAAACTAGTGCAGGCCGAAGCAAGCAACAGTAAAATTCTGACCGCGAAAGATTATCGCGGGCCAGATGATTTTATCGGCAAGAAAATATTGGTCATTGGTGGCGGGGTGAGCGGTGCGGACATTGCCTCTGAACTGGGCGAAGCAGGGCATATGGTGCACTGGTCCGTCCGGCGCAAGGCGCTATTCCTGCCGCGTTTTTGTGGGCGCCATTATAATGATGCTTTATTTTCTTACGCCGGACGCCTGTCTATCGATGAAATGTCATATGATGACTATATCCGCCTGCTTGAGCAAATTGCTCCTGATCATATCGCTGCCTGCCGACGCAGCAATATGATGCCCGATCCGGGTTTCCCCAATGCCGTCCATGTGAATGACAAAATTGTAAATGCGGTCGAAAAGGGCTTGGTTAGCCTGCGCCCGGCAACTCAGTTTTTGGACGCCAGCGCAGAGGTTGTTTTTGCCGATGACAAAGTGGAAAAATATGACCGGATCATCCAATGCATTGGCTATGGCTGGCCCGATTACAGCTTTATTGAGGGCTTTGACCGCAAACATTTATACGAACATTTTATCTATTGGCCCGATCCCAGCCTTGCTATCATAAACACTCCGGTCGATACCGAAGCGTTCGGCACGGCCTGCCCCTATTTTGAAGCGATTGCAGGATGGGCATTGCGGGTTTTTGATGGGAGTTTTGTTCTACCGCCGGAGGCCGAAATGGCTCGGTGGAGCGATCAGAATATGTCAGCATTACGGAACAAAAGATTTTATGATTGCTGGCTGGAAACTATTCGCCTTTCATTGATGAACCGAACAATTGCCGATCCACAAACAGAATTTGCTCATTATTGGACATTGATATCAGGTAATGTGCAACCGGCTAGACTGGCATCGAAAACCCCAAGCAAAGCGCCATGTGCCTTTGATGATCTCGCAAAACTGGCCGATATCCGAATTCGTATATTGGCATCGCTGCCACCTAAGGCGAGAGCAGGACTTGTTGCAACAGGACAGATTAGTCAGGGAGATGAGACACGAGCAAGCCAAGTGCCCGAAAGCAAATGGATAGAGCCTATGCTGCCCTACCGGATGCGGATGGAGCAAACGGTCAGCGTAAAAGACGAAGTTCAAATGCCTATGGATACGGCGGCGCAATGACCGTGGCAGATACTGTAGCGGCACCGCTTATAATTTTCGCAACATTAGGAACGAAGGGGGATGCCATCCCATTCATTGCCCTGGCCGAAGAGATGCAAGATCGCGGCTTTCGGACACAGATTATAAGCAACAGCGATCATCAACCATTAGCAGAAAATGGTAGGATTGAATTTCACGCTATTTGCGACCCGGAAATGGACCAGATAGGCTGCGACCTGCAAGAATTTACAGCGCAGCAGTTGATTCCCGCTGCTTATCGAACTGCAGAACATATTGGCGAAATGGCCAGCCAAAACCCTAATATCCTTGTGGTTTCGCGCTTCGGAACTTGGGGAGCAGCAGCGGCTTGCGAAAAATATGATATTGGTCTTATCAATATTCTTCTGCAACCCGATGCTATTTGGGAAGAGGGCAACCCGATTGATAGCGAAGATTTGCTCTTACTAAACAAATTCAGGCATGAACAGGCGCTTCCTGCAATTCAAGGCAAAGGTGTTCACGAAGCCGCGTTGACCAAAATCGCGCTATTCCCGCATTGGTTTGGCTATCCTGAAAGCCTGTCGTCAGCAGCGGGTGAATGTACCGCTTTTCCAGTGCAGAGGACACAAGACAAAGGCCTGCCATCTGATCTAGACGAATTTATCAGTCGTTTTGGTCCGCCTATTATTTTTGGCTTGAGCACCGGAATAAAGGATGCGACTAAATTTGAAATTATAGCCCGCGGGGTGGCTCAAAAATCCAAACGTCCTGTGGTTTTCTTATCCGCCGCCTATGCCGGTGCGCCACACCAGGGGGATGATAATTTCTTTGGGCTAAGCTATGCCGACCATGCGTGCTTATTTTCGCGTTCCGCCATGGTCATCCATAATGGTGGAATTGGGGTTACCGTACAGGCCATGCGTGCTGGCATCGCGCAAATGGTTATCCCTTATGTATGGGATCAACCGGAAAATGCAGCACGGGTCAAAGCGTTGGGCATCGGCCATATTGTTGAGCCGGAAAATCTATCGGTAGATATTATATTACCTGTTATCCGCTTATTAGATCATATTAACCCAAAGCTGCTATTGTTGGCACAAAAGGCTGCTTGCCAAGGTGACGGGATCATTATGGCGGCTGATATAATTGAACGTTATTGTAAAACCGCCTGTCCCACCCGGACATAGCAAAGGATTAAATAGAGGTTTGAAATGCCGCCTTTGCACTATTTCCAGCTGCTAAAAGACCTGCAACTGCAGAAAATGTTTCTGCGGGCCATCAGGATGATAGATAGTGACGGCCGGTCATTGCGGCTGATATTGCTAGGCAGTTTTCTGTTAGCTGGCTTGCGAGTGACAGAACCGATTTTATTCGGTCATTTGATCGATATATTCGGACAATTGGCCGATAAGCAACAAAGCGGTCTAGCCGAAATATGGCGGATCATCGCGCTATTGGCCATCGTCAATCTGATCGGGTTGGTCGTGGGTTACATGATCGCGCTAAAAACCGACCGTTTAGTGCAATTTAGCCGATGGGATGTGACCCGCCAATATTTACGGCACGTTATGTCGCTCTCACAAGCATTTCATCAGCGTCAGCCCGCCGGTGCTTTGGCACGCTATATGATGGAGGCGAATCATTACCTATATAATATGTGGTTGCAGATATTCAGGGAACACGCATCCAGCATCATGACCATCGCCATCCTTTTCCCGGTGATGACCTTCTTAAATCCGCCCTTGTCGCTGTTGTTAATATTTCTGGTTCTGCTGTTCCTGATAGTAAATATCTATTTTGCCGTGGTTACCGATGCAGGGCAGCGTGCGGCCTATGATGTTGATCGGAAAATTGCCACCCACTTTTATGATACGGTCAACAATGCGTCCTTATTGCAAAGCTATGATAAAGTTGGGGCATCGATCCATATTTTTCAGCGCCGTGTCGGCGAATTTTTGGATATCCAATTTCCGGTGCTGACAAAATGGGCGACAGCCTATGTGCTCAACCGGGCTTTTTCGGCTTTAGCATTGCTCGCGATTTTTGTTTTGGGTGCATATTTATTCTATTGGGGTCAAACTAGCATCGGTGAATTGGTCACATTTACCAGCTTTGCCGGTCTGGTCATATCGCGGATTGAACAATTAACCTCCTTTGCCACGCAATTGTTGGTCCACCGGCAAATATTGGTCAATTTTTTTCATATCCTAGATTCACAGGATGTGATGGCTGAACGCGATGATGCAATTGAGTTGTCCCATGCCAAGGGCGATATACGCTTTCAAAATGTCAATTTCGCTCATAGCGGTACTAAACCATTGGTTAAGGATATCAGCTTTGAGGTGAAAGCTGGACAAACCATTGCTCTTGTCGGTGAAACAGGTGGCGGCAAAAGCACGCTTGTCGGTTTGCTATGCCGTTTATGGGACCCGCAAAGCGGCGCGATTTTTATTGATAACATCAATGTAAAGGATATGACGCTGGCATCGTTGCGCCGATCCATCTCCGTGGTGTTTCAGGACTCCCCGATCCTGCAGCAAAGCTTGGCCGAAAATTTACGGCTAGGAAAACATGATGCGACTCTGGATGAATTGGAGGAATTGCTCCAACTTGCAGATCTGACACATTTTCTGTCTGAAGAGCGTGAGGGGTGGGATGAAGTATTGGCCCATAGTGGCCGCACAATATCCGGAGGCGAGAGGCAACGTTTGGGTTTACTGCGGTCTTTGCTCAAAGACGCACCGATATTGATTCTCGATGAAGCAACCAGCGCACTCGACGCGATAACGGAAACCAAGATACAAAACTTAATTGAAACCCGCCGCAAAAACCGCACCACAATCATCATCGCCCATCGGTTAATCACAGTGCGCGGTGCAGATGTTATTTTTGTCATCGACAAAGGGCGTATTATCGAAAGGGGTAGTTTCGATGCGTTGATTGCTGCTAAAGGCAAATTTGCCAAAATGGTCGCAGCGCAAAAATTATAGATTTTATGCTGTCTTTTTTAACGGCTTTGCTATGGCGCTTTCTATCTGATCGGCACACAGGCTTGCGGCATTTTCGCCCCTTACCGCTGCAGCCGCAAGATGCAACGGTTTACGGTCCATCGTTTCAAAATGCTCCAAAGCCAACTGTAATCCGGTGGCTGAAAGATCAGCAAGTTCGATTCCACAGCCAATTCCAAGCGCCTCTATCCGGTCACGATTGTCCGGTTGATCCCAGACCAGAGGGACCACCAGTTGCGGCACGGCGGCGCGTATCGCCTGCGCAATGACCCCGATGCCGCCATTATGAACAACCATCGCCGCACTGGGAAAGAGCAACCTGTGATCCAAAAAGGGAAGTACCCGAAACATAGTGTTTTCGGTTTCGCCAATGGTTTTGCAATAATGGCTTAAAAAAATAACCGGGCGGTCAGTTTTCCTTTGGAATTCACGCGCGACTCCGGCAAATTTTTCAATATCCTGAACCCCTGTACCTGCTGTAAAAACAACAGGCGGCCCATAATTTTCTATAAAGGATTCTATCTCCGGCGGCAGCACCTTCTGATCCGAATCCAAAAAGGGAAAACCAGTGCATATCCCCCGCGGCATTCTTTCGGTATCAGGGAAACCGAACCAGTCCGGAAACAAACCAATAGTCAGAATAGCAGGTTCAGGAATGGTATAGCCTGTCACCATATGCAACCCGATGGAATGCCGCCAATTGTTGACCAGAACTCGGTCTTCATCGCAAATTGGTTGTCCATATCCCCAAATGGATGCGGGCTGCGGAACCATGATCACAAAAGGCAGTTGATGCCGTTCGCACGCCATTAACCCGCCCCAATTGCCCACACGGACTACACCGAAAACCTCTTCACCATTGGCTCGCAAAGTAGCGATATGCTTTTCGATCATAACATAGGCGGGGAAAAGCTGGTCGCGGAAAAAGGCACGTTCATCGCGGCCTATTTGCGGCATATCCGCATCCCCCGTCGGCATAAAATCAAGTCCATTTTTCCGCGCCAGCATTTCATGATCCCGGCTGGTCATCAATGTCACTTTATAACCACGAGCTATCAGCTCTTTACCAATGGCAACAAAAGGTATGGCATCACCGCTGGTTCCAGCAGTCGTTATGACAATATGCATTTTTTGCACGGTAATCCTCTCAATTCACTGATTTTTGCTATCATGGATTATATTTATAATACAAGCCGCAGAAGCTTATTTTTATAGGAAAAATTTGAAATTAGGCTCGCTTGTTTTCGCCATGCTGCTAATATGGTTTGTAGATATATTGTTGATCTGGTGGATAGGGATAATATGACTGCTGGAAATCCATCACTTGCCATATGCGTCACCGGAGAGATAAGGGCCAATCAAACGCTTCTCGATGCTTTGGAAGAGGCCGTACTGGATCAGACGGAAATTTTCATATCGGTTTGGGGGACAGTGGGTTCAAAAGTCGAAGGCTGGGTTGCGCCAAGACAGGTATCACGGTCCTTGGGCTTTGATATTGGCGATGCCCTTCCCACTTCCTTAATCGGATTTGGAGAAATTGAGAAACTCATACCCGAATTTTTCGATCATATCCGTATGACATTGACATCGCAGAATGTGGATGCCGATCGGCTCAAAAATATTACGCCTTATGTGGATATCGAGGATCGACGTCTTTTTGTGGAAACTTTGCCGCAATGGGCACATCAATATACGATGCGTTTCATTCACTATAAAATGGCACGGGCATTCAACCTGATGAAATGCGCAGAACAGGAGAGCAAGAATAAATTTGATATTGTTGCTCGGATCAGACCAGATTTATGCGAACTGCCCTGCATACCAACACAGTTTGACCGTTCGGAAATTTATCTCGACTGGCTGCTTGAAGAAGGTGACGGCACATTGATGGCAGGCGACAATGTCATTGTTGCGCACCGCGATGTGATGGAAGATTTAATCGAACATATGCGTCATAATATGTTCGAAAAAGAACGGCATCATGTTCATGAAATTATTGGAGAGTTTATCTTAGGTCGCAAGTTAAATGCCCATGCAATCAAAGCTGAAATCGGCGTTGATCCATGGCCGCGTGATGCATTTTTGTCAGCAATCGGCAAAAGGTATGACGCTAATACATCCTGCGGACCAACAGCAAATTTTGTCGCAGCTATTCAAGCCAATATCTGCCTTGATAATGATGATCTGGCGGGTGCAAAGGAAGCTTTAACGAAAGCTTCAAATGCTGACGAACCACCAATATTATTATCCCGTGGCCGACTTGCTCTTGCAGAAGGGCGCAAAAGCGATGCAGAAGAGATTATGGCACAGCTGGACGCTTATGGTGCAAAGATAAATATGGATGATTATTGTTATTATGGTCGTCAAATGCGGGCCGCATTGGATAACACCAATATATAAGCTATTATGACCGAACGCGTTTTCCTGATCTTATCATCCGCATTTGTTGAGCAGGAATTGGCCGCCGAATTTGGGCGCTTGCCTCCAAGCTTCCTTCCCGTAGGTATGAAAAGATTGCTCGACTATCAACTGCAATCCATAGGCCAGGAGGAAAATATCTATCTGACTTTGCCCGAAACATTCGAATTGCAAAAGCGAGATCATTTGCAATTGGAATCCGCCGGGGTCACTCTATTGCCCTTACCGCTTGGCCTTTCTTTAGGTGAAGCCGTCATTTTTGCCTGCAATATGATCGCGGTGACCGATAGTCCGATCACGATCTTGCATGGCGACACTTTGATCGATGAATTGCCCCAAGATCATGGCGATCATATTGGCGTTGCTCAATCGTCAGACGGCTATAGTTGGGCGGCAGTCGATAGCGATGACGATGGCGCAATGCTTGCTATAAACACAATTGCTGCAGGCGCTCATGACATAGGGCGCAGCCAAGTAGCTTGCGGATATTTTTCATTCTCCAGCGCCACTTTGTTGCTGCAAAGCCTGACATATACACGCGGTGATTTTATTGACGGTGTAAACCGTTATAATTCGCTTCGATCCCTGTCGGTATTGCCTTTAGTAAACTGGTATGATTTTGGACATTTGCGTACCTTTTACAGGTCCCGCCGAACGGTTACGACGGCGCGGCATTTTAACCTTCTCGACAATGATGGTGTCACGGTCCGCAAATCGTCGTTCAGCGCTAGGAATAAGATAAAGGCGGAAGCCGCTTGGTATGATACGCTTCCTCATGGACTGCGTGTTTACACTGCACGCTTGGTTGAAAGCGGTGAAAACAGCGATGGTTCGGCCTGGTATGAAACTGAATATGAATATCTACCCAATTTGGCCGAACTGCTTGTTTTCGGGAAAATGGACCCCGCTATGTGGACCCATGCCTTTGCCTCTTGCCAGCTATTTTTGGAAAATTGCGCCACAAATCAAAACCCCGAATGGCAAGCGGGGCAGATATTAAAAGCGCTGGTAGCCGATAAAGGCGAAAAGCGGCTTGCAGAATTTGCTGCTGATAATGTTTTTTCGGTTGACCACGAATTACGATATGCGGGCCGCAATCTTCCTTCCCTGCGCGGGATAATGACGTTTGCGCTTGAACAGATAAATTTTATTACGCCCGCTCCCTCCAATGTAATGCATGGTGATTTTTGTTTCAGCAATATTCTCTATAATCCCCGTGTGCGGCGAATTAGGGCACTTGATCCACGCGGCTATATTGGAGGTAGTGGTCCCAATATCTACGGCGATACACGCTATGATCTTGCCAAATTGGGACATTCTGTTTTGGGCCGATATGATGATATTATTGCCGGGCGCTATGATATTTCATCGCATGGTTATGATCTTAATATCCATTTCGATGATCATCCCAATTACCATCATGCCAAAAAAAGCTTTGCGGCTATGGCCATTGGCGATTACCGCGCCGATAGTGAGGAAATAAGTGCGATTATCATAAACTTATTCCTGTCGATGTTACCGCTACACAGCGACCGACCTGATCGCCAGAAGGCATTTATTGCCAATGCTGCGCGGTTGTTTGTTGAAATGCAAGGCGGCTGAAATGTTTATCTTCCCCATGGCTGGTGCATCGCGTCGGTTTGCAGAAGCGGGCTATACATTACCCAAATATAAGCTGCAGATCGGTCGCATGAGCGTTTTTGAAAAAGCCGTTTGCGGTTTTAGCAGCTATTTCAAATCGCACCCTTTTTTGTTCATTGCGCGCAACGACGATCCTGATGTTGAAGACTTTATCAAAAACCAATGCGCCGCCATGGGGGTCGAAAATCCCATAACCGTTATTCTTGACCAAATGACAGCGGGACAAGCGGAAACCGTTGAAATCGGGCTGAAACGCAGTGGCTACCATCAAGGCGGGCCAATAAGTATCTTTAACATCGACACTTTCCGCCCCAGCTTTTCCTATCCGGCTAAAAAATGGATGCATTGCAGCGACGGATATCTGGAAGTGTTTGAAGGTAGCGGAGCCAATTGGTCCTATGTTCGCCCTGTGTCCGCCCATGACAGTGTGCCCTACGCCGCCGAAACAGCCGAAAAAAAACCCATATCCAATCTATGCTGCACCGGCCTATATCATTTCGCCCGCGCCGAATATTTCCTGTCCGCATTGACAGTGGAAAAACAGAATCCCAGCGCAAAAGAGCTGTTTGTGGCGCCTTTATACAATCATTTGATCCAAGACGGCAAAGCCATCCACTATCATTTGATAAGGGCGCAAGACGTCATTTTTTGCGGCGTGCCAGAGGAATATGAGGTTTTAAGGTCAGGGTCTTAAAAAATAAATTTATTTTAATACTATGCCCTTATTCTGCAAAATCAGTGACCAGCCTGACCCTGTAAAGCAAAATGACCGCCATCTATATTACCATCGATACAGAATATAGCTGCGCCCTTTATGGCCAGCAGGGCGAGCATAGCCGTCAGGTGAATTTCGACCGGTCGATCCGCGGCCTTACACCCGATGGCGAGGCCGGGATTTTCCATCAAATGGATATATTGGATCGCTATGGGTTGAAGGCGGTATTTTTTGTCGATCCCATGCCCGCTCTTATCTGGGGAACAGAGGCGATTGCCGCTATGGTGCAGCCGATCGTCTCGCGCGGCCATGATGTGCAATTGCACATGCATAGCGAATGGCTGGGCTTTGCTGGCACCGCCAATCCTTTGGGGGTGAAGACCGGGCGCAATATGAAGGATTTCAGCGCCGACGATCAATACACGCTGATCGGTTATGGAATCGAACAGATTATTGCCGCAGGCGCACCGCGCCCGGTTGCGTTCCGCGCGGGCAATTATGGGGCCAATGACGATACGCTGCGGGCGCTGGCACGGCACGGTATTGCTTATGAAAGCAGCCATTGTCCGGGCATTGAACAGAGTCAATGCGCCATTTCGCTTGGTCCGGATAATATCCACCCAATTGAATATTTGGGCGTGGTTCAAGTGCCTATTGGTTCGATAGCGGCCAGAGGCGGCGGACAACGGCACGCACAAATCACCGCTCTTTCAGCGCAAGAAATTGCCTGCGCGGTACGCCATGCCCGCGATACAGCACGGAAAAGCTTTACCTTTGTCTCGCACAGTTTCGAACTGCTCAGCCGCGACCGCAAACGGATCAACCCTATTATAAGGCACCGTTTTGAAAAGGCGTGCGCCTATATTGCCCATCTGCCGGGCGTGGACACCGCGACCTATACCGGCTACCCCCCGATGATCGAAAGCCCGCAAAAATCACCTTCATTGTTGCCGCACGCCTATCACCGCACGCTCTGCCGCATGGGCGAGCAGGCTATAGCCAATACGCTTTACGGCGCGTGCTGAACGCGATTTCACTTTGATTGAAGCATAGCTGCTATTCCCGAGCAATGCGGCGCATTCCTGAGGCGGGGCGCTGCCGAATAATGTCCGATGTGCCGGGAGAGAGCGTTGGCACGAGGAACGGATGGTCTCGCCATCCATGCGGACCTCTATAACAGCAAATAAATTGAATCAGATCAGCGCCCAAATGGGAACACAGATCAGGTCAAAATCGCTCACTATCGCTCCGCCAAGCTTACCATCACCGGATTTTTATGCTGCAAGGTAATACCCGGCTGCGCCTCTGTTATCTGCCCGGCATATAGTTGCAGGTGAAACCGCTTTGTTACCGCCGCGATGATCCGCTGCGCCAACATCTGCGCCATGGAGAGGCCGACGCATTTATGCTTGCCTATGCCAAAGGGGATATAGCGGCCCCTTGGCCCCTTATCCTCTCCGCCCGCATCGAAACGCGCCGGATCAAACCGGTCTGGGTTTTCCCAAAGCCCCGGATGGCGGTGCAGAACATAGGGCGACATCAACATCATTGATCCGCGCTCGACCCGGTATCCGCCTATGCTGTCCGCTGCGATTGCCCGCCTTTCCATGATCCAGATGGACGGATACAGCCGCAGCGTTTCGGCAAATATCTGCGCCGGGTGATATTGCGCCATCAAATCATTCTGAGCGCGGGCGATTTCGATAAAGGCCCATGACAGCGCATTGGCCGTGGTTTCATGCCCCGCCAAAAGCAGTGTCACCGCCGCATCGCGCAGCTCTGTATC
>JAAURJ010000061.1 GCA_012032285.1 Sphingomonadales bacterium | reverse complement strand
TGGAAAGATTTGGAAGATGACCGAACCTATCGCCCTGAACGGCCGATACCCAGCGGCCTGATCACGCTGCGCTTCATCATCATCAGTGCCATCTTAGCAGGGGTTTTGGCGCTGTTGCTCGCGCACAATATCTATCCGCTCCTTTTGGTGCCGCTCTTTCTGGTCTGGTTCTGGCTGGCGCTGATGACGGCGGAGTTTTTTGCGCCTGCATGGCTAAAAGCACGGCCGATAGTCTATCTGGTCACCCATATGGCAATCATGCCGCTCATTGACCTGTTCATCACCGCCGCCGAATGGTTGCCGCATGGGACCAACCCACCTCCGGGATTATGGCTGTTTCTGGCGCTCAGCTTCATCAATGGCTGCGTCCTAGAGATTGGCCGCAAAATATGGGCACCGGTCAGCGAGCGGAAAGGCGTGGAAACCTATTCGGCCCTATGGGGTGCCAAACGCGCCGCCTATATCTGGTGCGCGATATGCGCGGCGGCGTGGCTGTTGCTATGCGCTTTGGGCTGGGCGGTGGGGGCGCTGGCCTTAATCGGAGGGCCGGGGCTATTGGGGCTGGCGGCGGTGATCTTTACCGCGCTGCGCTTTATCCGCACACATAGCCCGGCCCATGAAAAGGCGATAGAAACGGTTGCCGGGCTTTGGGTGTTTATTTGTTATGCGCTGGCCGGTTTTGCGCCTGCGCTGGCCCAATGGTGGGCAGGGCTATGATCATTGCCATGGACAATAAGGTTGATGTGACGGCCACCGGCGGCAAGGCTGCGGCATTGATGCGGCTGGTGGCGGCGGGTTTTGATGTGCCTGCTTTTTTTACCCTGCCGCCTGCTCTTTTTGAAAATGGTCATTTGCCGGACAAGGCCCGCGCTGAACTGACCGCAAAATTGGCCAGCATCGGCCCCGGCCCCTATGCCGCCCGGTCCTCCGCCATGGAGGAAGATGGCGATGCGCATAGCCATGCCGGGCAATTTTTATCTTTGCTCAGCCTGTCTGCCGCCACCGTAGCAGGAGCAGCCGAGCGCGTTTATCACAGCGGGCATCAGGACAGCGTTCAGGGATACCGCGCCACACGCGGCCTAACCGGCACGGGCGGCGGCACGGCGGTGCTGGTGCAGCAAATGGTGAATGCCAGAGCCGCCGGCGTTGCCTTTACCGCCGATCCGGTATCGGGACGGCGCGACCGGATCGTCATTTCCGCCATAGCAGGGCTGGGCGACCGGCTGGTCGGCGGGGAGGAGGACGGCGAAACCTATATCATCGGCGATCATGGCGACCTGATCGAAGGCGATGTAGCAAACGGTGTGTTGTCGCAAAAGGATATAGACGCGCTGCATAGGCTGGCGGTGGAAGTCCAGCAGGCGTGCGGTTCGCCGCAGGATATCGAATGGGCCTTTGAAGGGGGCAGGCTCTATCTGCTTCAGGCACGGCCCATTACCACGCCGTTATTGCCGCCGGTCATGCCCGATACTGCGCTGACCCTTTTCGACAATAGCAATATCGTTGAATCCTATCCCGGCATCGTATCGCCCTTAACCTATTCCTTTGCGCAATATGCCTATGCGCGGGTTTACCGCGCCTTTCTGCTGCTATTGGGAGTGGGAGAGGCCAAGATCGCCGATAATGCCGCCGTCTTTGACAATATGCTCGGCCGTATGGACGGGCGGGTATATTATAATCTGGTCAATTGGTACCGCGCGCTGGCGCTGCTGCCCGGATTTTCGATCAACCGCAGCCATATGGAAACCATGATGGGGGTCAGCGAGCCTTTGCCTGCCGAGGTGGTAGACAATATCGGTCCGCCGCCTGCGCAAGGCGTTAAGCTATGGGCCGAATGGCTGCGCGTCACCCGTTCGGGTTTCAGACTTGCTTTTGAAGCCGTTCGGCTTGGCCGGACAAAGGCCGATTTTTACCGGCGGCTGAACACGGCGCTGGCCCGCCCGGCAGATGAGATAAAAGCAATGCCGCTCACCGAACTGGCGCGGGAATACCGCCGGATAGAGGCCGATTTGCTCGATCGGTGGGATGCGCCGCTGATCAATGATTTTCTGTGCATGATGGCCTTTGGCGGGTCGCGTAAAATGCTGGAAAATGGGGCGGAGCGCAGGGGCTGGAGGTGCATAATGACATTATGATCGGCCAGGGCGACATCATCTCCGCCGAACCGGCACAGCGTATCCGCCGCATGGGCGCGATGCTGGCTGGCTATGACGCGCTAAAGGCTCAGATGGCAAACGGCGATGGCAGCAATATTGCGTCGCACCCCGAATTGGCGGCAGAAATTGACGCCTATCTTGCCAAATTTGCCGACCGCTGCACCGAAGAATTGAAACTGGAATCGGTGACGCTTGACCGCGATCCTAGCCCGCTTTTCCGTGCCATTGCGGCGGGCGGCGGGGCGCATAAAGACAAAAGGGATCAGGGTGACGCGCTCAAAACGCTGCTGCGCGGCAAGCCGGTGCGCCATAGGCTCGCTCGGATCGTCATGCGATGGGCCAAGGCGCGGGTGCGCGACCGGGAAAATCTGCGTTTTGAACGCACTCGGATCTTCGGCAGGGCGCGGCTGGTTTTGCGAACAATTGGCGGGCAATTTGCCGCGCAAGGCATGATCGGCGATACAGAAGATATTTTTATGCTGAGTGTGCAGGAAATACTCGGCGCGATTGAAGGCTTTGGTCTGGATAGCGATTTAGGCGGCCTAGCCGATCGGCGGCGCAAGGCGATGACCAAGGCCGCCGCCCGCCCCGACCCCGATGAACGGATAGCGATCAGGGGCGCGGTTTTTGCAAACCTGTCTGCACTCACGCCTTCTGCTGCCGCTATCGATGACGGCGCATTGGAGCGCACCGGCACGGGATGCAGCGCCGGGATCGTTTCCGCCACCGCCCGGATCATCCGCGACCCAAGGACACAGGCGCTGGCCAAAGGCGATATATTGGTCGCCCGCCATACCGATCCTGGTTGGATTGCGGTCTTTGCCAATGCATCGGCAATAGTGGTCGAGCGCGGTAGTCTGCTCTCCCATTCGGCGATTGTCGCCCGTGAACTTGGCATACCCTGTGTCGTCGGAATGAAAGAGGCGATGGGATGGATCAAAGACGGCGAAACTATTGAAGTGGACGGCGGCACCGGCCGCGTTCGGAGAATGATATGAACGGGCAAGCAGCAGCGTCACGACAGAGTGTTCCGCAAGAAAATGGCCCGCAAGCTGCGATCGCCGCCCGCGCCAATTTCGATGCCATTCGCTATGCACAGCTTTGGGAGGATGCCGATGTTCTGAACGCAGCGTTTGGCGACCGGAGCGGTAAGACATTGGTGTCAATCTGTTCGGCGGGGGATAATGCACTCGCCATGCTGCTGCTTGATCCCGAAAGGGTCGTTGCGATTGATTTGTCGCCCGCGCAAATAGCCTGCCTGCAAATCCGCATCGCTGCTTATAAAAGCCTGTCGCATGAGGAGTTTCTGGAACTGATGGGCGCGCGGCCATCGGTGCAGCGCGGCGCTCTTTTGGACCGCGCTACGCAGCTGCTGGACAGCGAAGTCGCCGCATTCTGGGCCGAGAGGCGCGATGATGTGATTGCCCATGGGCTTGGCGGAACCGGAAAATTTGAACGCTATTTCCGCGTATTTCGCAAATGGATGCTGCCGCTGGCCCAGTCGCGCCGCACAATTGACGAAGTTTTCCAGTCCAAACCCTATGAGGCGCGCAAAGCGTTTTTTGAAACGCGGTGGGACAATATCCGTTGGAAATTGCTGTTGAAATTTTTCTTTTCCAATTTCGTTATGGGACGGTTGGGCCGTGATCCCGCTTTTTTTGACCATGTCAAAGGGTCGCTCGCCGATCATGTTGCCGGGCGGTTATACCATGCCGGGGTCGATCTGGACCCCGCAGACAACCCCTATTTGCATTATATATTGAAGGGGATACAGGGCAATGCTCTGCCCCTCGCGTGGCGGGCGGACCATTATGACACGATCCGCACCCGTCTCGACCGGCTTGACCTGCGCTGCGGATCGCTGGAGGCTTTTGTTGCCACCGGAGAAAAAGCCGACGGATTTAACCTGTCCGATATATTTGAATATATGGACGTAGCCGTTTTTGAAGGCGTCTATGGATCAATATTGAACGCCGCCAATCCAGGGGCCAGGCTGGTCTATTGGAATATGATGGTACCGCGGCGCGTGCCTGCCAAATTCGCGGCACAGATGGCCACGCAAAGCGCAGTGGAAAATGCAGGGAAGAAAGCCGATAAGGCGTTTTTCTATTCTGATTTTATTGTTGAGGATGTGCTTTGACCAGCAAATGGCTGATCGTCAATCCGCTTGAAATCGCGCTGGTGCCGCTGGTCATTGCGGCGATTCTGGGCTTGATGGCGGCGGTGCGTTTTTGCGCGGGTCAATTCGGTTTGAGCGCAGAATTGCAGCGCAAGATCATTCATGTTGCGGTCGGCGCATCGTCATTATTCTTCCCGCTGATTTTTCCAGCCCATTGCCAGTGTTTATCCTCATCGCCTGCGCTTTGGTAGTAATGTTCCGTTTGCGCGGCAAAAAAGCGCGGGAAGGCAGCGGCATGGGATCGGTGCTGCATCAGGTGGACCGCCCATCCTATGGCGAAATTTATCTCGCTTTATCGGTCGCTTTTTTGTTTTTCCGGTTGGAGGGGCAGGCGGTGCTTTATGTCCTTCCGCTTTTGGTGGTGACCTTGTCCGATACCGCATCCGCGCTGGTCGGCACCGCCTATGGCCGGATGCGCTTTGCGGTCCCCGACGGCACGAAAAGCGTAGAGGGTGTGATCGCTTTTTTCGTCGTGACATGGATCTGCGCGATGATCCTGCTGCTTTTGATGAGCGATACGCCGCGGATCAATGTGATTATCCTGTCTTTCTTAATCGCCGCCTTTTGCGCGACATTGGAGGCGGATAGCTGGCGGGGGCTGGATAATCTGCTGGTGCCGGTGGGCGCGCATTTGTTGCTGGAGCGGCATTTATATACAGATCCGGTGATCTTGCTCGGCATCGCCGCTCTGTTCAGCGCCGCGCTTATCATCACCGTCAACTGCGCCAAATTTATCGGCCTAACCCGGCACGCGGCACGGTCTTATGCGATTATGCTGTTCCTGCTTGTCACATTCACCCATGGGATGAACGCGGTTTTGCCCGCCGCCGCGATCGTAGCGCATATTTATGTACGCAGGAACAATCCGGGGTTAAGCCGCACGCCGGAGCTGGATTTCCTTGCCGCTGGCACCGCCTGCGGATTGATATGGCTGCTTGTGGGGGAAGCCTTTGGGCAAACCACCATCACTTTTTTCAACCTCAGCTTCGCTGGCGCAGCGATGATTTTTGTCACGCTGGCCGCCCGGCGGGACGGAGCGAAAATGGCTGCGAGGATCGCATTGCTCCCCGTGGGGATAATATTGTTCGGCCTGTGCGCCCTGATCGCGCATTTTACGCCTGCCCGTGCATTTTGGTATGGGGCGGCAATCCCGCCGATCGCGGTCAGCCTGGCGCTTTGTATCACGGCGGCTTTCACCGGCCGGATTGGTTTAGCCGCTGGCGCAGTCCCAAAGCCTTTGCCATCGCTATCATCATTCCCACCATGTTATTGGCGGCGGACGGAGTATTACTATGAGTGATTTTGAAGAAGTTATAGCGGGCGGTGCCAAGGCCAGATTATACCGGCAAAGCCCGGCATGGGGGGATAGGAAAACCGCGGCCATTGGCGGGGTCGAATTCGAATCGGAAACGGCGGGAACCGCGCTACTCCATCGCATTATCGATTTGGCCAAGGCAGAAGGATTTGGCGCCCTATTGGGGCCGCTCGACGGCGATACATGGCATAGCTACCGTCTGGTTTTTGAAAGCGACGGATCGCCGCCCTTCCTGATGGAACCGGTCAGCACCGCGCATGACCTGCCCGCTTTTACCGCCGCCGGATTTGCGCCTATATCGCATTATATGTCGTCCAAGGCGCGGCTGGCCGACACACTGGGCGCTGCGCCGGTGCCCGTGCCCGCAGGCATATCCATAGAAGCATGGGACGGTCAGGATGGACAGATGCTGATCCGGCATTTGTTCGATATGTCGGTGGGCAGCTTTGCCCAAAATCTGTTTTTCACGCCTATAGATTTTGAAAGTTTCCTTGGCATTTACACGCCGCTTTTGCCCTTCATCAACAAGGACCATGTGCTGTTTGCCCGTGATGATGGCGGGGCCATAAAGGGATTTTTATTCGGCACGCCCAATTACTTGGCACAGGGGGAGGAAAAAAGCTGTATCCTCAAAACCTATGCCAGCATGGTGCCCGGTTTGGGCCATGTGCTCGCCGACAGCTATCATCGCCGCGCCATTGATATGGGCTTCACCCATGTCATCCACGCGCTCATGCATGAGGATAATAAATCGCGTCACGCCAGCGAGATGCATAAAGCGCAAATATTCCGCCGCTATGCGTTGATGGGCAGAAAGCTGTAATCCGCCGCCATGAACCTATTGTCCAAATTTCTGGAAACGGCGGACCGGCGCGGGGATAATATCGCGGTTATCGCCGGCAATGGCCAGCGGATCAGCTATGGCGCATTGGCGCAAAATCGGCCCGTCTTGCCGCGTATTGGCGCGGCAAAGGCATAGGAAAAGGCGACCGGGTGTTGCTTGCCATGCCGGTGGGGATCGACCTTTACGCGGCGATTGCCGGGCTTTGGCGGCTGGGCGCGGTGATTGTTTTTCCCGAACCCGCTTTGGGCATAAACGGCCTGCGCCATGCGCTGCATATTGCCCGTCCAAAGGCGGTGTTGACATCGGGTATCTACCGCATCTTGAATATCATAATCCCCGGCCTGTGGCGGGTGAAACACAAGCTGCGCCTGCGTGAAAAACCGGGCGCGGATATATGCGAACAGGTGGAAAGCGGGCACCCCGCGCTGATCAGCTTTACCAGCGGGTCAACCGGTCATCCCAAGGCGATTGTACGCAGCCATGGGTTTTTGATGGCGCAAAATGATTGTATCGGGCAAATGCTGGCTTCTGATAATGACAATGAAATCGACCTTGTCGCCTTTCCGGTATTTGTCATTGCCAATTTGGGCAGCGGGGTGACATCGGTTCTGCCCGACTGGAAACTCAGCCGCCATGACCGCGCCGATGCCGCCGCGATAACCCGCCTGATTGCGCGGGAACGGATTAGCCGCGCTTTGGTGCCGCCTTCGATATGCGAGATTTTGACCAAAGGCGGTCAAGATCCGGGCTTGAACGCAATATTTACAGGCGGCGGGCCGATATTCCCTGACCTGATGCGCAGGATGATGACGGTCATGCCGAATACCGCGATTATGGCGGTCTATGGATCGACCGAAGCCGAACCGATAGCGCATTTGATGGTGGCAGACATTAGCGCAGATGACTGGGCCAGCATGGAAAATGGTGGTGGCTTGCTCGCCGGGCCGCCGGTCCCCGAAACGTCAGTACAGATCATAGCGGACGAAATTGTGGTGACAGGCGGCCATGTCAATAAAGGCTATTTGGACGGTATCGGCGATGCCGAAAATAAGGTCATGATGGACGGCGTCATCTGGCACCGCACCGGCGATGCCGGACGCTTTGACGAACACGGGCGGCTATGGTTGCTTGGGCGCTGGTCGGCAAAGGCGGGCGGTTATTTCCCGTTCGCACTGGAGGTCGCCGCGCGCAGCTGGGACGGGGTGATTGCGGCGGCACTGATTCCGGGCAGCCAGCCTGTTACCCTCGCCCTGTCCGGACGCGAACCCCGATCAGGTTATTGGCAGGAAAAAGCGGCGGCACTGGGCGACATCATAGTTATGGCTATGGCCGAAATTCCGGTGGACCGCCGCCACCGGTCTAAAATTGACTATGCCGCGCTTAAGCAGGCCCTAAAGTCCAAGTGAAACGATAGCTTCCCGGACCGACACGGTAAGGCGGCAGGACATCGGGGCCGCACGCGCCCGTACCCATACCGCGCAGGGCCGCGTCGATATGCACCTCTATCCCGTCACGCCGGACCAAATCGGCCAAGGTTTTCGCCCGCGCCAAATCCGCATCATGATGGTGACGCGCGGCAAAGCTGAGCGGGCGGGACAGACCGATCATCATGCCTTTGCTATCCTCCCGCCGTAGCGCAAAATTGCGAGCGGCGTGGTGTGCGCCATGCTCCTGCGGCAGGCAATAGGGATGATATTGCGCGTCGACGCTGCTGTGCCAACGGCCGAATAACTGCGCCCCATGCCGGTCGTTATAGCTTTCATCGGGGCCAAGCCCTGTCCACGACAGATGTTCAAATCCCGGTGGAACCTCAAAGCGGATACCGGCGCGGGGATTGTCTTTCCATTCATCCGGCAGGATGATTTCTTCGTCAATCGTTGCGCCTTGCCCGTTCAATATCCAGCGCGAACGGTGCACCGCCTTCGGTCCGGCTTCATGCCCCCAATGGCGTTCGAAAGAAAGCAGCGTCTGCCCGTCTGATTGCGCCATATCGCTCGACGCGCTTTGCATAATCAGCCGGTCCAACCCCAATGCCCGCCATTCAGTCAGGCGGCCGGGCATCACCCCTTCCTCCAGCGTCTGTATCCCATCATTATCGGTCGGTGCACGGTAAAGGCAGGCGGTGACATCGCCTGCTATCACCCGCTCTCCATCCACCATAACATAGGCGATCATTCCGCAGTCATCGAGCGCAACCGTCACCGCCCCCTGTTCGATCCGCGTACCGACCAGATTGTGACCAGCGGCGATCGGCGATAAAGGCACAGGCGGCGGCGGCAATGCACGCGCCGAAATCGCCATCTGTTCCCATGCCAGCAAATGCCCAGCATCGGCCCAATCATTGCCCGCTTTTAACCGCCAATGGACGCTTAGATGATAATCATTCTGGTCATTCGGGATGGTCAGTATCGGCAGCGTCATTTCGGCGGTAGCGCCCGGTGCAATGTCGCAATCCATATGTCCGGACTCTATTGTCTCCCCATCCTTTTGCACCGACCAAGTCATCGTCATATCAGCGGTGGAGATAAAACTGCGCCGGTTATGAAACTTCACCCGGCCGCCGCCTAGCCATTGGGCGGTGACGACCCGCGCCGCCCACATATATTCCCGAAGCCCCGGATGCGGGGTTAGGTCCGGCCCCACCAGCCCGTCGCAGCAGAAATTGCCATCATGCCGCTCTTCACCAAAATGGCCGCCATAGGCCCAAAAAAACCGGCCCCGTTCATCCTGTTCGGCCAGACCATGATCGCGCCATTCCCAAATGAACCCGCCGCCCAGCGCGGCTTCCGCATAAAAGGCATCGACATATTCGGTGATTGACCCGTTGCTATTGCCCATGGCGTGCGAATATTCGCACATGATCAGCGGCCGGTCATCCAGCTTTGTCTCCTGCGCCCACCGCGCCCAGTTCACGATCAAGTCGATGGGCGGATACATGGGGCAGACAATATCGGTTGTATTCCGCTCGCTGCGGCCTGGCGCTTGACATGACAGGCTGCTTGGATCGCTCCAAAAGGAGATGAAGCGGTCCATCACCGCGCCTTCATATTGTACAAATCGTGTGGGATCGAGCCTGCGGGCCAGAGCCGCCGCGCCGTCATGGGCAGGGCCATGCCCGGCCTCATTACCCAGCGACCAGCCGATAATGGCGGGGTGGTTGCGGTCGCGCATGATCATCCGCTGCGTGCGTTCGATGATCGGCCATTGATAACGCGGATCATTGGCCACGGCGCGGGCGCGGGCATGGCATTCGACATTCGCCTCGCCAATCACATAAAGGCCAAGCTCATCCGCCAGATCAAGCAACCTATGGTCATTGGGATAATGAGCCGTGCGTACCGCATTGATATTATGCCGTTTCATCATCACCAGATCAGCCCGCATATCATCCGCGCTGCACGTTTTGCCGTTGATTTCATGATGGTCATGCCGGTTGACGCCAATGATGATGACCGGCTGTCCATTGACCAGCAACAGGCGGTCCTTCACCTCGACATGGCGGAAACCGGTCCAGCTTTCATGACTTTCGGCAATGGCGCCGCCTGCGTCAATCAACTCAGTCACAAGCCGGTAACGCACCGGATTTTCCGCTGACCAAGGCGCGGCATTCTTGATCGCCGCGTTCAGTTCCGCCTCATGCCCTGGATAACTATAAGTGGTGAGCAATTGTTCCAAAAGACCGCCATCATGCGCGAATGTCGCAGGCGGGCGGGCATCCATTTTGGCAACCAAATGCCCCTGCGCATCATAAAGCCGCGCCTGCACATGGTAAGCTTCGCACGGCCCGTGCAGCTTTGCCCGGACGGTCAGTGCACCTTCGCCGCTTTGCACATCATAGTCCGCAATAACGGTCAAGTCATCAATCCGCGACTTTGCCCGCGCCTCGATATGGATGCTGCGGTGCAGGCCGCCATGACGCCAATGATCCTGATCCTCTATCCATGTGGCATCACACCATTTGACCACCATGATAGCCAGCCGGTTCGCACCCGCCTGCAAATGCGGTGTCAGATCAAATTCCGATGGCAGGCGGCTATCCTTGCCCATGCCGACAAAAGCGGCATTGCACCAGATGATCGCCATGCTTTCAAACCCGCCAAGGTGCAGGATGATGTCGCGACCATCCCATCCGGCGTCCAAAGTAAAATCGCGCCTATATAGTCCTGTTGGATTATGATCCGGCACGCCGCCCGGTTCATGCGGATTGGCGAACGGCATACGCACATTGCTATAAATCGGTTTGTCGAACACATCTTGCCGTGTCCACACGCCGGGTACCTTTATGTCACGCCAACCTTCACCCTCACCGTCCGCTTCTGTCCAACCGGCTGCTGCTGCTTGGGGCGACCCAAGAAGCGTGAAGCGCCATATGCCATCCATATCCAGACAATAAGCGCCGCCATCAGCCCGTAGCGGCACGCGCGAAGGCAGCCGGTTTATCGCCGTTGTTTCCGGCCGGATCAGATAGTCAAAGGGCAAAGAGGGCAAAGCGAGCAAGGAGTGCATAAAATAGGGCTTTCAAAATATCCCGCGGCAAGCTGCGATAGGATGTGGTCGCGGCCGCTTCAAGCGCCCTTTTCACACAACAAAGGAAAAAAATTTTTGACAAGATTATGACAAGGCTGTCATTATATTCAGCCTATAGTCAGGGATAAAAGACGATAGGAATAGGGGCAGAGGCACGTAGGAGAAGCGGGGGCACCGCGATCCATCCACAATAAAATAATGCTTTTGCCATACTGTGCCGGGCAGGCAAGATCGCCCGGCAGATTGTTTAAAAATTATGAGTGCACATAGCAGGGGAATATCATGATACATAAAAGCAAATATTTGGGTTTTAGCGCATTATTGCTGCTATCCAGCCCGTTAATCGCTGCACCGCATAGCAATCCGGTATTGCAAGCCATTGACGATGCCTTTCCTGGGGATTTGATCAATGACCCGACAGTTATTGACTGGGTTTTTTACGGCAATAGCAAAAAGGCCAAGCAGGTGGAAGCACCCGAAACGCCGGGCAAATATGCTATGCAGATGCAGGTGGCCAAAAAAGGAGCCAATAAATATGATATCGGTCTCAATGTCCCGTTGATGAGCGATATTGTATCGGGCCATGTCATCAATGTTGCCTTTTGGGCGCGGGTAAGCAAGGCGGAAACCGATGATGGCAAAGGCGATTTGCAGCTGCGCATCAATGAAAATAAGGAACCTTATGCCGGTTTTGGCGAAGTCAATGTGCGCCCCGGAAGCGAGTGGGTTTTGCATCAGGTACAAATGCGCGCTGACCGCAATATTGCAAAAAAAGACGCGGTGCTCGGCATACAATTGGCGGGCGCGAAGCAGACGATCGAAATCGGGCAAATTTACGTGCTTGATTTAGGCGCCAAATAAACATCAAACTTTTGCTAATGCGTCATCCCGCTAGTGCCCCTATTCGAAAGGCCTATTCACCAAGGTCTGGCCTAGATACAAGCTGCAAAGCTTGATAGGCTAGCGGGTATGACAGCAAAACCAAATCCGCCGGTTCATCGCCCGCGCCGTTCCTGCCTTTATATGCCTGCATCCAATGACCGGGCGATGGCAAAAGCGGCCGGGCTTGCCGCCGATGTGGTATGCGACGCATTGCGTGGGACCGGTCTGCGGATTGACCAAAGCGACGGCTGAATATGTCTCGTGCTTTGGCTCAGGCACCATTCGCAAGGAACTCATCAAACAATACGGCTCGCCCTTCGCCGTGGAATCCGCGCACATCAAGTTTCAAGGCACGGACGTCAACGCGCGCATCATCCGCTCGCGCGCCTCGGCGGCGAATTTCACATCTTTTGCTGCCATTTCACTTTGCTCCGCTATCTAGGGTGTGTTGCAGGGGGATGGGATGGGTGGGGCGTTAGCCCAAAATTCCCATGATGTCGGACTCTTTCATGATCAGGAGTTCCTCGCCGTCGATCTTGACCTCGGTGCCCGACCATTTGCCGAACAGCACCTTGTCGCCGGACTTGACCCCCATGGGGTGTGAGCTTGCCGTCCTCGCCGCGGGATCCGGGCCCGGCCGCG
>JAAURJ010000022.1 GCA_012032285.1 Sphingomonadales bacterium | reverse complement strand
CCCTCCACCACAAAAGTGGGATGATCATGTGTCGTCGGCTTACTGGTTTCAAAACAGCCGCCTTGGTCAATGGCAACATCGACCAGCACCGAACCCGGCTTCATGATTTTTAGCATTGCACGGGTGATCAGTTTCGGTGCGCTGGCTCCTGCGACCAACACTGCACCAATAACCGCGTCGGCAATGCTGACCTCATGTTCGATGGTGTCGAGCGTTGAATAGCGGGTGCGCACCCGGCCGCCGAACAATTCATCCAATTGCCGCAACCTTGGGATAGAGCGGTCAACAATCGTGACCTCTGCACCCAAACCAACCGCCATGCGCGCCGCATGAGTGCCAACGACACCGCCGCCCAGCACCGTGACACGGCCCGCCGGAACACCGGGCACGCCGCCCAGCAATATGCCCGCACCGCCCTCGCTGCGCCGCATTGCTTCGGCAGCGGCCTCAATCGACAGGCGTCCTGCAACTTCGCTCATAGGGGCGAGCAGGGGAAGGGCGCCGCGATCATCGGTGACGGTTTCATAGGCAATCGCTGCGCAGCCGCTTTGCAGCAGGCCTTTGGCTTGTTCGGGATCGGGGGCAAGGTGCAAATATGTGAATAATAGCTGGTTTTTACGCAGCATCGTCCATTCATTTGGCTGCGGCTCTTTCACCTTTACAATCATATCGGCAGCGGCAAAGATTTCCGCGGCACTACCCGCAATATCCGCGCCCGCTGTCCGATAGGCGTCATCGGTGCATAATATTCCTTCGCCCGCGCCGGATTGCACCGTTACCTTATGGCCGCGAGCAACATATTCACGCACCGAAGGCGGGGTGAGGCCGACGCGATATTCATGAACCTTAATCTCTTTGGGAACGCCGATATGCATTGCCATTCTCCTTCTTGCCAGAATCTATGGAGCATGACCTAGGGTCAGGCCCTATTAAATACCCATTTTGATGCCTCAAATGGGTATTTAATGGTTCTTGACCCTAGCGCTTTTGGGGGCGATGCGTATAGAATAAATAGCAAAAGGGCCGCACTCCATCAGGAATGCGGCCCTCTAGCCTGTTATATTTTTCGTTTATCAGAAAGAAACGCCCAAAGTCGCCAACACAGCCGTGTCGGTGAAATCTCTCGCCGCAGGCGAGTCGTCGGTATCGGTATATTTGACGCCAAAGGTCAATTTGTCGGTGATGGCGTAATCAAGGCCGATCGACCAATCGATATAATTGTTATCGCCAAGTTTCAAAGTGCTAAGGGCGCTGTCGCCTTCCGAATAACCCAAATGGGCGGTTGCGGTTAGCGGTGTGCCAGGAATGGCAGAGCTTAGGTCACCCGAAACATAGATATTGCTGCTGTCACTAAGTGCCGTTTGACCGCCCCAGGCATAAGCTACGCCCAAAGTGCCTTCGACAGGGCCGAGAGTCGTCGAAACTTTTGCATAAGGTTCAAAAAAATCGGTGTTGGCTGGGCCACTGCCCGCATCGGGGTAGATATAGTAAAGAAGGCCGACATCGACGGTGAGACCGCTTGCCACTTCTTTTGACCAGCCGCCATAGACGTCAATTTCGGTGCCGCCTGCAAAATTTACCGAAGAACCCCAAGTTCCGATATAAAAACCGTTGTCATGCGTTAAGCCTACGCTGCCTTGGATGGCAAAGTCACCGCCCGATTGCGATAGTCCGCGGAACCGGTAATCGGAGGTTACAGCGGCACTGCCGGAGACTGAAAACTCGCTGGCCGATTCTTCGGTTGCTTCGTCTTGGGCCATAGCTGGAACAGCCGCAGAAGCCATGAGTAGCGCCGACAGGCCCATCAGGGTTTTCTTTGGAAGAGAGTTGCGCATAGAGATACCTTTCACGTTAATTATATAACGTTCCCCCCGCAAATCTCTGTCTGGTTGTCATTTTATTACGCCAAAAGCATCGGCGAGAGACAATCTCAAAACTATGTGAGGGGATCGCTGCATTATTTTTATGCTTGGTTCAACAGATAATGTCAGTATTGGTGA
Source organism: Sphingomonadales bacterium (assembly GCA_012032285.1). Taxonomy (GTDB): domain Bacteria; phylum Pseudomonadota; class Alphaproteobacteria; order Sphingomonadales; family Sphingomonadaceae; genus Sphingorhabdus_B. The sequence goes on along the minus strand of JAAURJ010000022.1, from coordinate 42,646 downwards.
CGTATCTGCCGAACTGTTGCAATTTGGGCACATAAAATGCGCCTCCTAAAATTTGGTTAGCGCAGTTCGGACATTTTTTTCACATCGACCAGATCAATGTGGAAATTGACGGGCGGCGGTGCCGAACCGTCTTCTTTTGGCGGCTGTCCCAGCATCGCACCGGGAATGCAGAAACGAAAAGAAGATCCGATATTCATCATTTTCAATGCTTCGGCAATCGGGGCAGAGGCTTGATTAAGCGGAATTTGCATCCAATCGGTCCCGTCCAGAACAAGGCCTGTGTCCGGGCGATATACGGTGTAGTTGACCAAGGCGACATCTTCATTGGCCGGGCTGTTGCCAAGGCCCTTTTTTACTTCCTTATAGCCGATACCCGATACCGTGGTCATTTCGCATAAGCGGTCTGTTTCCGGGATGATAACGACAGGCGGCGGCACTTTTTTGACCATGCTGGTCAAATCAACTTCGAATACCAGATCGGAATTGGGCGGTATCGAGCCTTTATCCTGATCACCATAGCCCAATGCCGCCGGTATGCAGAGCCGGTATGTCGCGCCCGATTTCATCAGCTGCAATCCTTCGCCAAAAGCGGCAATGACGCCTGCGACCGGAAAATTGGATCCTTTACCTGCATCAAATTGTGTGCCGTCTTTGGCAAGGCGGCCGGTATAGTTGACGGTAACCATATCTTCGGGGCCTGGGCTATCGCCGCTACCGGTTTGCAATACCGTATAACCAAGGCCTGATGCGGTCACAGTTTCGCAGGTCAAAACCGGCTTTACGGTTTTTGCAACCTCCTTCGCCCTGCAGGGGTAAGGACGGCAAGCGAGGAGAATGCGATGAGTGCGGCCGAGGCCCAAAATGCTATTTTCATGAAAATTCCATTAGTGAAAGAAGGGATTAATGTGCCGCTTTGCGGGTGAATAGATGCTGAATCGCCACCACAATGCCGCCCAATATTATGCCGAAAACACCCGCAGCAGCAGCATTGATCGCCCATTCGGTCAGTCCGCCCGCAAAGGGCATTGCGCCGCCAATGCTGTGGGCAAAATCATGCAGCGCATGGGGGGCCGATTTGAAACCGAACTGCTCAATGCCGTGAATGACTATCTGTCCGCCGACCCATAGCATAGCCGCCGTGCCGATAACCGACAATGCAGCCAAAATTTTGGGCATGGCCAGCACAAGCGCTCGGCCAATTTTCTGTGCGGCGATGCTGCTACCTTGTGCCATATGCAGACCGACATCATCCATTTTTACGATCACAGCAACAACGCCGTAAACCGCCACCGTGATTGCGATGGCGACAAAAATCAGGGCCATGGCTTGCATATAAATGCTTTGATTGGTGACTTCTCCAAGTGCAATCGCCATAATTTCCGCCGACAGAATGAAATCGGTGCGGATGGCGCCGCTGGCCATTTTTTCTTCATGTTCTTCGCTGCTAAGCTCCTCGGCAATGTCTTTCAGGCTTTCGTCATGCGGACGCAATGCATGGAGCAGCTTTTCCGCGCCCTCATAGCAAAGATAGGTGCCGCCAATCATCAATATTGGTGTGATCAGCCAAGGCAGAAAAGCGCTGAGCAGCAAAGCGACGGGCAGGATGAAAAGCAGCTTATTTTTCAGCGACCCTTTCGCAATCCGCCAGATGATGGGCAATTCACGGCTAGGGTGAAATCCGACCAGATAACGCGGCGTAACGGCGGTGTCGTCAACCACGACGCCTGCGGCTTTTGTCCCTGCTTTGGCGGCAGCCGCGCCGATATCGTCAATCGATGCTGCAGCCATTTTGGTGATGGCCGCGACATCGTCGAGCAGCGCAAATAATCCCGATGGCATAATATTTCCCTGTTATTCAATTGAGCTTATGCCGCACCGATCAATTCCCGCCCGATCAGCATCCGGCGGATTTCGTTGGTCCCAGCGCCAATGTCAAGCAGCTTGGCATCACGGGCAAAGCGTTCAACCGGCCAATCTTTGGTGTATCCGGCTCCGCCCAGTGCCTGTATCGCCTCCATCGCAACCTTTACCGCATTTTCAGAAGCCAGCAATATCGCGCCCGCCGCATCAAATCGGGTCGTTTGCCCCGCATCGCAGGAGCGTGCCACCGCATAGGTATAGGCGCGGGCGCTATTCAGTGCGACATACATATCAGCCACTTTTGCCTGCATCAGTTGAAATGCTCCAATGGGTTTGCCAAATTGTTTCCGTTCACGAATATAAGGCAGCACGACATCAAGGCAGGCCTGCATAATTCCATGCTGTATGCCCGCCAGAACGACACGTTCATAGTCAAGCCCGCTCATCAGCACTCCGACCCCGCCGTGCAGCGGTCCCATGATCCGCTCTTCTGATACAAAGCAATCGTCAAACACCAACTCCGCCGTGGGCGATCCGCGCATTCCCATTTTCTCAATTTTTTGCCCGATGGAAAAACCGTCATCATCCTTTTCGATCAGAAAGGCTGTAATTCCCCGCGACCCGGCCTGCGCATCAGTTTTGGCATAGACGACCAATGTGTCGGCATAAGGTGCGTTGGTGATCCAATATTTGGTTCCATTCAGGACATAGCCGCCTTGTACAGCGTCGGCCCGCAGCTTCATCGACACCACGTCGCTGCCGGCGCCTGCCTCCGACATGGCGAGGCTGCCCACATGGTCGCCGCTGATCAGGCCGGGTAGATATTTGGCCTTTTGCGCGTCATCCCCCCAGCGGCGAATTTGGTTGACGCATAAATTGCTATGCGCCCCATAGGATAGCCCGATAGAGGCAGACGCGCGGCTGATTTCTTCCACCGCGACAATATGCTCCAAATAGCCAAGGCCAAGCCCGCCATCGGATTCCTCAACGGTAATTCCATGCAGGCCAAGCTGTCCCATTGCGGGCCAAAGCTCTTCACGAGGGAACCAGTCATCCGCGTCAATTCTGGCAGCCAAAGGTTCGATTTGCGCGCTGGCAAAGCGCTGCACCGTCTCCCGGATCATATCGGCATTGTCGCCCAAGCCGAAATTTAAGGGCATCATATCTGTCATAATCCGATGTCTGCCATGTAATGGCAAGGCGGGCAAGCGGGGTAATAAACGGACATTTATGAAAATCAGGGTAGCAAAGCGAGGCCGCATTGCTTAACGCTGACCCAAATGGGGAAAGAATAAGGAATATCGGTCATGGCCCATTTTGATATAATCATTGTCGGCGGGGGACATGGAGGAGCGCAGGCGGCCATTGCGCTTCGGCAGCAGAAGTTTGAAGGCACCATCGCCTTGATTAGCGCAGAAGCCGAGCTTCCCTATGAACGTCCGCCCTTGTCGAAAGATTATTTGGCGGGCGAGAAAGCATTTGAACGGCTGTTAATCCGTCCGGCGGCATTCTGGCACGACCGCAGGGTTGATATGCTGCTTGGCCGGCAAGTGGTAAGCGTGGATGGTGACGGCAAATATCTGACCCTGAATGGCGGGGAGGAAATCGGCTATGGCCATTTAATCTGGGCTGGCGGGGGGTTGCCGCGTTCGTTAATGTGCGAGGGCGCAAACCTGAGCGGTGTGCATCAGATACGCAGCAAAGCCGATAGCGATGCGATATTGGACGAGATAGGGCAAGTGCGTAATATTGCCGTAATTGGCGGCGGCTATATCGGGCTGGAGGCGGCGGCCGTACTGCGCAAAATGGGCAAGAATGTGACGGTGCTGGAGGCGCAGGAGCGGGTGTTGGCCCGTGTAGCCGGGCCAGAATTATCCGCATTTTATGAAAGCCAGCACCGGGCCAAAGGCGTGGATCTGCGCACGGGCGTAACAGTCGAGAAGCTAACTGGCGATGGCGGCCAAGTGGCCGGCGTTCTGCTCGACAGCGGTGAAGAGATAGCGGCGCAAATGGTGATAGTGGGCATAGGCATCATTCCGTCTGTTGGCCCATTGTTAAAGGCGGGAGCAGCAGGCGGGAACGGTGTTGATGTCGATGAATATTGCCGTACATCGCTACCCGACATTTTTGCCATTGGCGATTGCGCTGCCCATGCGAACAGTTTTGCCAGCGGCGAAGTGATGCGCGTCGAATCAGTGCAAAATGCCAATGATATGGCGACCGCCGTGGCCAAGACGATCATGGGCGATCCGGGCCGCTATCATGCGACTCCATGGTTCTGGTCCAACCAATATGATCTGCGCTTGCAAACCGTGGGCCTGTCGGCGGGCTATGACCAAACGGTGGTTCGCGGCGATATGGAGGCGCACAGTTTTTCGGTTATCTATTTACGCGCCGGCCGGGTGATTGCGCTCGATTGTGTCAATGCGGTCAAGGACTATGCGCAAGGCCGCAAGCTGGTGGAGGCAGCGGCAATGATTGCGCCTGAATTGCTTTCGGATACCGCGCTAACGCTTAAAGATATATTGGCCGAAAGCGGACAAGAATAGTCTGTCAACAGCGCTGCCATGCCCGTCAAAACTTCTCATCTGACCGCAATATTGGGCCCCACCAATACCGGTAAAACCCATTTGGCGGTGGAACGGATGTGCGGTCATTCCAGCGGAATGATCGGTTTCCCGCTCCGTCTGCTTGCCCGCGAAATTTACGACCGGATCGTGACAATCAAGGGTGCAGGGCAGGTCGCATTGATCACCGGAGAGGAGAAGATCGAACCGCCCGGTGCGCGCTATTATTGCTGCACGGTGGAATCGATGCCGATGACGCGGGAATTCGCCTTTGTTGCGTTGGATGAAGCGCAATTGGCCGCGGACCCCGAACGCGGTCATATTTTTACTGACCGGATTTTGCACGCCCGGGGCTTTGCCGAAACCATGATACTGGGATCGGAAAGCCTGGCCCCGATTATCCGCAAGCTGCTGCCAGAGGCGGAGATATTGTCGCGTCCTCGATTTTCGACGCTCAGCTATGGCGGCGCAAAGAAGCTATCGCGCCTGCCCAAACGTTCCGCCATTGTCGCCTTTTCGGTGGAGCAGGTTTATGCCGTGGCGGAGACATTGAGGCGGCTGCGCGGGGGATGCGCGGTGGTAATGGGCGCGCTGTCCCCGCGCACACGCAATGCGCAGGTTGCGATGTTCCAATCGGGGGAGGTTGATTATATCGTCGCCACCGATGCGATTGGCATGGGATTGAATCTGGATGTGCGTCATGTTGCCTTTGCCGCGCTCAGCAAATTTGACGGAGTGCGCCGCCGCCGTTTAACAATAGCTGAAATGGCACAAATTGCAGGCCGGGCCGGGCGTCACCAAACCGATGGCAGTTTTGGCACCTTATCCGGCGAAGCGCCGGAAATGACGGCGGAGGAAATTTTGGCGATTGAGGATCACCGCTTTCCTCCGCTTGATTGGATTTACTGGCGGGAGGCGGAGCCGCGCTTTAACAGCGTACAGACATTGATCGCCGATTTGGAACTCCGCCCTGAAGATGATGCGCTTCGCCCCGCACCCGAGGCAATTGATCTCGACGTGCTAAAACGTCTTGCCGATATGGAGGGGGTTACGGCCCTCATCCGAAGCCCGCGCCATGTAGAGCGTTTGTGGGAGGCCGCTTGCCTGCCCGATTTCCGGCAAATGGGCGCCGAGCCGCATAGCCGCTTTATCGCAGGGCTTTGGCCGCATCTCGCCACAGGGCGCGGGCATTTACCGCATAGCTATGCGATGCAGGAACTCGCCCGGCTCGATAATGTGCAGGGGGATATTGCCACCCTGTCACAACGTATCGCGGCGGTGCGGACATGGACCTATATCGGCCATCGCGGCGATTGGCTTGCCGATCCGGCGGTTTTTGCTGATAGAGCAAAGCAATTGGAGACGAAATTATCCGACGCGCTGCACGATGCGCTTCGTCAACGTTTTGTCGATCGTAGGCTGCATAAATTGATGCGCGGAGCGGCAAAAGACAGTGCGCTCTTGCCGGTGGAGATAGACGAGGCTAACCGCGTTCTAGTTGACGGAGAGGATATTGGCAGGCTTGACGGATTCGCATTCAAGGTGGATGCAAATGCCAAGGCCGCTGATCAAAAATTATTTCTGGCAGCGGCGCAGCGGCATTTGGCGTTGTTGCTGAGGCAAAAGGCAAGGGAAGTGAAAATGGCAGGCGATAGTGATTTTGAGCTAAAGGGCGATACAGAACGCCAGCCCGCGCTTTTTTATCAGGGGGATTTGATCGGCCATTTGACCAAAGGCCGCAGTCTGATGACCCCGTCTTTCCGTGCCGTCAAATCGGTCGGTGCCTTGGACGCAGCCGCGATGCAGGATGTGCAAAACCGGGCCGAAGCCTGGATTGCGGCGCAGCTGGAAAAGCATTTGGGCGGTATTGTAGCGCTCCACATCTTGTCCCAAGATGCCGCAGCCGACGGTGCGGTTCGTGCGCTCGCTGTGCAGCTTGCCGAAGAGGGGGGGATTGCGGGCCGGGCTTTTTTGTCCGATGCCCTGCGCGGTCTTCCCAAAGAAGCACGCGGCGCGGCGCGTAAAAGCGGGATTGTCTTTGGTGCGCTCGATATTTTTCACCATGCGGCGCTGAAACCAGCGGCGGCGAAATGGCGGGCGGCGCTGTTTGCGGCACGTGATGAAAAGCCTTTGCCGGAAATGCCACCTGAAAGCGCGGTGCATTTGAAGGAATGGAAATTTGCTACTATCGCCGAATGCCGCAATGCCGGTTACCGCAAATTGGGTGATGAATATCTGCGTATCGACCTTGCCGAACGGGTGATCAAAAAAGCGCATGAGGCGCGAGGTGATAAGACGGTTTTTGGCATGGATATGACCTTTGCGACCTCATTGGGATTGAGCGAAGCGGGGCTAAACACGCTGATGGCCGATGCCGGCTTTCGCAAGGCGGATGCACCGCAAGAGGGTGAAGAAGCGTCAGCCGATGAGCCTGTTGCTACCGGTGGAGCTGACCAAAATGGGAATACGGATAATGATATTCCTATGGTGCAAGAGGCAATGGATGATCCGGTTGCAAATGAAACTATACAGGAGGAAGCCGCTATGGCCGCGGTAGAGGCAGAAGCCGCTATTCCGGAAATTACGGCGGCGACGGAATCGGAAACACCCGAAACACCCGAAGCACCCGAAACGCAAGCAGTGCCTGAAGTGCCGCTCACTTACTGGCGTTGGGCCGGAATGCGCAAAGCCCGTCCGCACAGGCCCAAAGGGCCATATCCTGCCCGGCAAAAACCGGCGAAAGGGAATAAGCGAGAGGGTGAACACCGCCATAACGAGCGGGCGAAGAAAGCTGCACCCTCCGGGGCATCAAAGCCCGATACACAGCCATCCTCACTTGCACTGCAACTCGCGGCTCTGAAAGAACTGCATTCGCCTGCTAAGAAGAAATAACCGCCTTGCACGAAGCCGCCTTGCGTATTGACAAGCTGCTCTGGTATTTGCGGCTCTGCAAAAGCCGGTCTTTGGCGCAAATTTGGGTCGATCAGGGGCATATCCGCATTAACGGTAACCGGGTTACAAAATGCAGCGCCGCAGTCCATTCGGGCGATGTCATTACCCTGCCGCGCGGGGAGGAGATATTGGTAATCCAAATCGAAAATCTGCCAAATCGCCGCGGCCCAGCGGAGGAGGCGAAAAGTCATTATTTATGCTTATGATAATCATTCGCAAAGAAAAATGTCTTGCGGTTGTAACAGATAGTTGACTTACCGATACTATCCACAATAGGCATATTTTTGAAGCGGGCGAATAAAGCCGCCCGCATTATCTTAGGAGAGTTTACCCCCATGACCTATGTTGTCACTGACGCCTGCATCCGGTGCAAATATATGGACTGTGTCGAAGTATGCCCGGTAGACTGTTTCTATGAAGGCGAAAATATGCTGGTCATCAACCCCAGCGAGTGCATTGACTGCGGCGTATGCGAACCCGAATGCCCTGCCGAAGCGATCCTGCCCGATACCGAAAGCGGACTTGAACAATGGCTGGAGCTGAACACAAAATACAGCGCGGAATGGCCGAATATCACCACCAGTAAGGAACCACCCAAAGACGCCGATGACTATAAAGGCATGGAAGGGAAGTTTGAGGAGCATTTCTCCCCTGAACCGGGCGATGGCGATTAAGCAAAAGCCCAAAAGGTCGCCATACAGAATTTAGGGTCCTGACCCTAGCAAAGAAAAGGTGCGGCGTTCGATGATGCCGTGCCTTTTTTATCGCCTATATCAATCCGGCGCTGCGCATCGAAGAATAGCCGTCCTTGCCGATGATGATATGGTCATGCACGGTGATGCCTAATTTTTTGCCTGCTTCGATTATCTCGCGGGTCAGGCTAATATCCTGACGGCTGGGGCTGCTGTCGCCGCTGGGATGATTGTGGACCAAGATGATCGCGGCAGCGCCAACGTCGAGTGACCGCCGCACCACTTCACGGACATAGATAGGGGCTTGGTCAATACTGCCTTCGCCGGTCAGTTCATCGCGGATCAGCATATTTTTGCTGTTGAGATAGAGGATGCGTACGCGCTCCGTGGTCAAATGCGCCATATCTGCACGCAGATAGTCGAGCAGCGACTGCCAGCTTGCCAAAATCGGCATTTCGCGTACCGGTTCGCTGACCATACGCAGCGCGGCCGCCTGAACGATTTTGAAAGCAGCTGCGCTGGTCGTGCCCATTCCGGGCTGTGCCGCGATGTTTTCGGCATCGGCCGTTACCAAAGCAGCGACGCTGCCATAGTGGGCGAGCAATTGCTTGGCGATTGGCTTGGTATCCTTACGCGGAATGACGAGCATCAAGAGATATTCGATCAACTCATGATCGAGCAGCGTATCGCCGCCTTGTTGCAGCAATCGGTTGCGCAGCCTTTCCCTATGGCCTTTATTATCGGCTGCTCCGCCGTCCGGCATAATCATTTTCTCCTGTTCATTCATGACTTTGTCACCGATTTTTGACTGATAATCAAGGCATTTGGCATATTCTACATTGCAACCAAGCCGGCTTTGCCGCATTTGTCCCCTATGGCCGATTTGTCCACAGAAGCCGAAGCGGATCAGAGCGGGTTTGCGCCATCGCAAGCAACCGGAAAGCGGCGGCTATGGCTGCGCTGGATATTTGGCCTTGCGGCGCTGCTGCTCATCCTGCTGCTTGCCATCGCTTATTGGCAAAGGATCAACATTGCCGAGAATATAGCGCGGGATCAGATCAAAAAATATGGCGTACGGGCCAGTTACCAGATTAAGGAAATCGGCCTTCGCACACAGCGGATCGAAAATATCATTATCGGTGATCCGGCCAATCCCGACCTGACCGTCCAATGGGTGGAAGTTGATGTCTCGCTCAATTTTTCCGGCGCGGCGCTGCGCGATGTGCGGGCCAATGGGGTGAAGTTGAAAGGCCGCTATGACGAAAAAAGTGGCAAGCTTAGCTTTGGCGAGCTGGATAAATTTTCTGATCCAAACAGCAAAGAGCCGTTTGCGATACCCGATATTGGCCTCGACCTGTCCGATGCACAGCTTAGTCTTGCAACGCCTTGGGGGCTGATCGGAGCGGGGCTGGATGGTGAAGGCCTTTTGCGGCAGCGGTTTGAAGGTAATTTGGCGCTGCGTGCGCCGCTTTTGCAATATCAGGACTGCCGGATAGACAAGGCAGCATTTGACGGGCGCTATTTGCTCGATTTTCGGCGGCCCAATCTGATCGGACCATGGACAGCACAAAAGCTACGCTGCGACAATAGAGATGTGAGCGCCAGCCTAGCCAAAATCGATGGTGACTTGCGGCTCAATGCGAAATTTGACCGATGGTATGGCGATGTCAGCTATAGCTTGGCTGGTCTGTCATTGGCGGATCAGGAATTTGTGCAAGCTATCGGCAAGATGTCCTTTGCCGGCAGCAAGGAGCGAACCAATTTTGATGCTGAGCTATTGGGCGGCGGTTATCGCAGCGCAGCGATAAATGTCGGCAATTTGGGGTTGTCAGCAAAAGGCCATATGGATTTTGGTGGAGACGGAATAGCAATCACCGCCAAGGGAGATGCAGGTATCGGCCGGGCCGTGCTCTCTGCTTCTTATTTGACCGGCATGAATGCGCTGGCTGAAAACAGCCGGTCCACGCCGGTCGCGCCTTTGATTGCACAAATTGTTCCGACAATGAAAAAAGGCGCGTCGGATTTTGATGCACGGCTTCGTTTCGATGCGGATATGCGGCCCAAAGGCGGTTTGAACGCTTTCATTGACGGGCTGGACCTGCGTTCTCGCTCCGGTATCCGGCTTGTTCAATCCGGCATGGTTCAGGTGCAACAAAACGATACGCAGTGGAGGCTGGGCTCGCCGCTGCGTCTGTCGCTATCGGGCGGCAATATGCCGACGACACGTATCGCGCTGCAACAAACAGCAGGGCGCAGCTGGTCGGGCAATATCGCCGTTGATCCCTATGCGGCGGGCGGAGCAAGCCTTGCGGTACCGGCTTTGGCCTTTACAGGAACCCCCGGCCGCACATGGACTTTTAATGGCAAGGCAAAGCTGAGCGGACCGATTGCACAGGGATTTGTTGACGGCGTAAACTTACCGCTTAACGGGCGCTATGATGGCGAACGCTTCGCTCTTTATGACAGCTGCCAAATGCTTTCATTTGACCGTATACGCTATAATCAGCTGATCCTTTCCAAACAGGCATTGCGCCTGTGCCCCGATGGCGGCAGCATCGTGCAAAGCGGCGGCGGCACGCGGGTAAGGGCTCTGCTTCCCGGCTTTGCCGCATCGGGCAGCTATGGCGGGCAGCGTTTCAATACAAGCACAGGGACGGTGCGCTTTGATCTGGCAAAGGGGTTTCAAGCGGCCAATCTTCGCGCCGAATATGGCGACAATCCGGTCCGGTTGTCGGCACCCGTGCTGCGTTTTAACTTTGACAAAGGTTTCGATACGCAAAATGTGCGGGTTGAAACCGGGACATCCGATGCGCTGACCTATTTCGAGATTGCGACGCTGAACGGCAGCTTCGCTCCGGGCGGGTTCCGCGGGACATTGAACGGGGCCAATGGCAAAATTGCCAATGTGCCGGTGATGATGACCAATAGCGCGGGAGACTGGACTTTGGTAGGCGGCGATATCGCCCTGCAGGCGCAGCTCGACATTAGTGATAGTGAGGGAAATTACGATCAGATAAATCCTACACAGCGTTTTGAAAAATTGAATATCCCAAATGCGTTGGTGACCTTTGAAGACGGAATTATCAATGCGCTCGCCGATATATATGAACCGGTGACGGCCACCAAAATCGCGGAACTGGATCTGCGTCATGATTTGAACGGGGGCAATGGCCGCGCCTTGCTGGCAACCGAAAATCTGGTCTTTACCGAAAATCTAACGCCGGAAATGCTTACGCCAGTGACGCGGGGCATTGTGCAAAATGTCACCGGACCGGTCTATGGCGATGCGCGAATTATATGGGATACAGACGGCGATGGTATCGTCAGCACGGGCCGTTTCGGAACCAGCGCTATGGACCTGTCCGCGGCTTTTGGCCCGGTGCGCGGGTTGAAAACAGAGCTGTTGTTCACAGATTTACTCGCGCTGGAAACCGCATCGGGGCAGGTTGCGCGTATTGATAGCGTGAACCCCGGTGTCGCTGCTTTGGACGGGATTGTCCGCTACCGCCTGCTGTCTGGGCGCAGGGTGGAGATAGAGGGCGGAAAATGGCCCTTTGCCGGCGGAGAACTAAGCATCGAACCGACCATCTGGGACTTTAGCGTCGATAGGCCGCGCAATCTGGTGCTGAATGTTAACGGCATTGAGGTTTCAAAATTTATCGACCAATTTGATTTTAATAATTTATCGGCAACAGGTATTTTTGACGGGCGATTGCCCATGGTTTTCGACGAGACGGGCGGGCGAATTGTCGGCGGTGAGCTGATTGCCAGAGGCGGCGGCAATATCTCCTATATCGGTGACCTGACCTATATGGACCTGAACGCCTATGCCAATTTCGCTTTTGATGCGCTGCGTTCGATTGATTATAGCGGTTTGCGCATTGAAATGGGCGGAAATCTGGGCGGTGAGATTATCACCAACATCAAATTTGACGGGATAAAACAGGGGGATGGCGCAAAACGCAATTTCATAACCCGGCAAATTGAAAATATCCCGATCCGTTTTAACATCCGCATCGAAGCATCATTTTTTGAACTCATGTCGCTGGTCCGCTCCACTTATGACCCGCAATTCCTGGCGCAGAAAAATATCCAGCAAATCAGGGCGCAGCAGGAAGAGTTGCTGCGGAGCAAGAATAAGTGACCGGCGGCAGCGCAATTGTCACAAGGGATCAATTATGAGCTGAATAACTGGTTCAGCCTTTAGAAAGCAGGGTTAGGGCATGACAGAAGAAAGATTGACGGCGGACGCAAAAATTGCGAATCGCCAAGATATGAAAAGGATTATGTGTATCGCCATTGCTGCACCTGCTTTACTGGCTTCCGGGGGATGCGTTCAAGTCGCTGCGCCCGACAAGCCCATTGAAATCAATCTCAATATCAAAATAGAACAACAGGTTGTTTTGCGGATTGAAGGTGCGGTGAAGGATGCCATTGAAGAAAATTCGGAGATATTCTGATGAGTAAAAATTGGGTTGAAATTATCGCCGCTGCGGCTTTGCTTTCGGTGTCTGTGATACCGGGTGTATCGGCGGCGCAGACGCTGGTTGATCAATATAAAGGGGCGAAATCGAGCGGCTTGGTGGGCGAGAAGATGGACGGCTATATCGGCGCGGTTACGCAGCCTTCCGCCTCCATTGAAGCGTTGATTTCCGCGATCAACATCAAACGCAAAGATGTATATTTCAAGGTTGCTGAACAAACCCGCGCCCGCCCGGATGAGGCCGCTTTTACAGGCGGATGCACCAATATCAAAAATACCAAGCCCGGCGAATTTTATCAGGCACCCGGTGGCAGCTGGGTACAGCGAACCGACGCTGCGCCGCAGCTGGACAGCAAATGTCCCCAATAGCGGCGGCAGGAATAAGCCATTGCAAATAAGCCCCTGAGCCTATCCAGCTTGGGGGTTTTTTGCAGCATTTTGATGATCGCGGTGCCGCAATTTTATCGCGCTGCAACATGATTGCTGCTTAATGCAATTGGCGGCCATTGACTTGGGGGGCTGCCTCTCCTAAAGCGCCGGTGCCTAGGCGGGATTTCCCGAATTCATGGCCGGTGCTTTCTTAACAAAAAGGACGGTTTTTCATGGCTTCTGATGATCCCGCGCAGGACGGTAAAAGTGGTAAAGACCCTCGGCTCGATTCGTTAGACATGCAGCTGAAAAAGGTCCGCGCCGCCGAAGACGTCCGTTCCGGCAAAGCCAATCCGCCCGTTTCGAAAGGAATGCGGCAGGGAAACAGGGTTTTGACGGAATTGATAGCCGGTCCTGCGGGTGGTGCGATAGTCGGTGGTTTTTTGGACCATTGGCTGGACACAACCCCGTGGATCCTGCTCGCCGGTCTCTTTATGGGGATCATCGTGGCGTTCAGGAACATAATAAAGATTTCAGCAGAGCGTCCGGAATAGTTCGGACGCTTTACGCGCATCTAACAGGGTAGTGAAAAGTGGCAACTGAAAGCGGCAAAATCGATCCGATGTATCAATTCGAGATTCATCCTCTCGTTGATTTCAATCTCTTCGGTTATGATATCAGCTTCACCAACAGCTCGCTGTTCATGCTGCTGGTTCTCGGCGTCATCTGGATATTTATGGCGGGCGGCATGAAGCGCGACATCGTGCCTGGCCGTTGGCAAATGGCTGTTGAGGGTGTGTCCGGCTTCGTCAACAACATGATGTCATCGAGCATCGGCCCCGAAGGCAAGAAATATGTGCCTTTTGTCTTTTCGCTGTTCATGTTCATCCTTGTCGCCAATTTCATGGGCATGATGCCCTTTGGTATTGTGCCCGGCGTTCATACTTTCACCGTGACCAGCCATTTCACTATCACCGGCATATTGGCGTTGATGAGCTTTTCGATCGTACTGATCGTTGGTTTCTGGAAGCACAAGCTGCATTTCTTCTCGTTATTTGTTCCGCACGGCACGCCTTGGTGGCTGTTGTGGCTCATTCCGGTGATTGAGTTGTTTTCCTTCATGGTCCGTCCCTTCAGCCTTGCATTGCGTCTTTTCGTTGCGATGATGGCCGGACACGTGCTGATGAAGGTGCTCGCCGGATTTGTGATCAATGGCATCAACGCCGAAGCGCTCTGGGTTGCGCCTTTGGTGTCCGTGCCCAGCTTTATCTTGATGATTGGCATCACCATGCTCGAACTGCTGGTATGCGCCATTCAAGCCTATGTTTTCGCGCTATTGACCTCGCTCTATATCAACGACGCGGTCAATTTGCACTGATTTTTCCAATCCTTATCATCTATTTTTAACAGGAGTTTTTATCATGGACGCAGAAGCAGCAAAATTGATCGGTGCCGGTCTCGCAGCAATCGGTGCAGGCCTCGCCGCCGGCGGTGTGGGTAATGTTTTCGGTTCTTTCTTGCAGGGCGCATTGCGCAACCCTGCGGCAGCGGACAGCCAGCAAGGCCGTTTGTTCATCGGCTTCGCGGCTGCTGAACTTTTGGGTCTGTTGTCATTCGTTGTTGCAATGATCTTGATCTTCGTTGCCTAATTACAAATCGGCCCGGATTTCGGTTCGGGCCATTTTCTACGAATAACCTAAGAGAGCCATCATGCCTCAAATCGCCCAGCTTCTTGAAACCTATGCGTCGCAGATTTTCTGGATGCTTGTCACTTTCGGGATCATCTATTTCGGCATTGCCCGGATGATGCTACCCAAAGTAGAAGCAACTGTGGATCAGCGGAACAAGAAGATTGCCGATGATCTTGCCACCGCCGAAGCCGCACGGGCCGAGGCAGAGCAATTGGAGGAAGGCGGCGACAAGGAATTGGTTGCCGCCCGGACCGAGGCACAGGCAAAGGCCAATGCCGCCAAGGCAAAGGCCGCCGCAGCGACCGAAAAATCTCTTGCCGCTGCCGACGCTGAAATCGCCGAAAAAATGGCGACGGCGGAGGCTGATTTGGCGAAGGCAACGGCTTCTGCCATGGCGAGCGTGGAAAGCGTGGCGAGCGAAGCCGCGGCCGATATTGTGGCCAAGGTTTCGGGTGTTTCAATAACCCCAGCGGCAGCAGCAAAAGCAGTGAAGGCGGTGATGGCAAATGGCTGATTATATCCAGATGGCAGCTTTGGCAGCTTCGCAAGCGGCTTCGGCATCCTCGGCTCCTGCCGGAGAGAATCCGATGGCTGTTGAACAAGAAGTGGTCGCTGAAACTACGATTGACGGCGATGCCGAACATCATGTCTCCCCGTCGGCTCTTGGCTTTGATGCGTCGATGCTGGTGGCGCTGGCGATGCTTTTTGTGATCCTCATCGCGCTTTGGGCCAAGGTTCCCGCGCTCATTGCGGGCGCTTTGGATAAGCAGATTGCGGGTATTAAAGAGCAGCTGGACGCAGCGACCAAGCTGCGGGCCGAAGCCGAAGCGATCAAAGCCGAATATGTCGCCAAATCCAAACAGGCGGCCTATGACGCCGAGCAGATGAAGCTGCACGCCGAAGAAGAAGCCAAGCAGATCGTCGCCAATGCAAAGCAAGACGCCGCCGCGATGATTGTCCGCCGCACCAAAATGGCGGAAGAAAAAATCGCCGCGGCTGAGGCCAATGCCATTGCCGATGTCCGCGCAAAAGCCGCCGCCGTTTCCGCCGCTGCGGCTGAACAACTGATCGCCGCAAGCACGAACGCTAAGGCCGATGCGGCTCTGATCGATCAAGCGATTTCGGCGCTGAACTAATACGCATATTCTTGTTGCTCACATTGAGCGAAGAGGCGAAAAGGCTTCTCCATTTGGAGGAGCCTTTTTATGTATATACCCCGTTTATTGGCCGCCGCTGGCCTTGCTCTTATGTCTGTTCCGGCTGCCGCGCAGCAGGTTGGCAATTTCGATGTCACCACCAATGAAACCGGTATAGAATCGCCGCTTTTGACACTCAGCATATCGGGCAGCGCCTCTGCCAAGCCTGACCTTGTCATAATTGGCGGCGGGGTAAGCACCAGCTCCACCGATCCCGGGCAGGCCATGGTGCAGAATAATGCGGTAAGCGAAAAAATTGTTGCCGCAATCCGCCGTCTGGGCATCGCCGACAAGGATATACAGACCAGTTCGATCAGCTTGGGGCGGGACTATGAGGAGGAATATGTTGATGCGGGGACCGCCGCCGATGGAACGGCGGAAGCGACCGCGATAGCCGCAGGAGATATTCGGATCCCCGGTAAAGCCCGCCGTTACCGCGCCGCCAACACTGTTGTCATCCGGCTACGTGACATTGCGATGGCGGGGAAGGTGGTCAATATATTGGTCGAAAATGGCGCGAATAATGTCAACGGACCGAATTTCAGTATCGAGGATGATACCCCCTTGCTGGACAAGGCAAGGGCGCAGGCATTGGATAAAGCGGCGAACCTTTCGGCCCAATATGCCCAGAAAACTGGCTTTACCGCGCGGCGCTTATCTCAATAACCGATGTGAATGAGCAAGGCGGGATTTATAATGCTTATGAAGCCCGTAGCTACGCAGTTGTCGATGTCGCAGCGGATGCTGCCGGCTCCGCTCCCGCCGTTGAGGCAGGGGAGGTGTCGCGCAGCGTTAAGCTGGTGATGAAATACCGGTTGGTCCGTTAATTTCTATCCATAGGGCTTCGACAGGCTCAGCCCAAGCGCTAGGGTGAGGGGCATCGGTCTGACTATCTCTGGCGCTCACCCTGAGCTTGTCGAAGGGCAGGGTTATTAAAACCGTCATTTGCTTAACGCGCCAATCGCGCTTAGATCGAAAACATGACAAAAGCCGGTCGCCCTGATACCCCCAATGCCGCCTCCCGCTTTAACGAGGAGCAGGCGACCTATGCGGTGCGTGGCTCTGGCACGCCCGATCTGGACGCCGGGGTCGCCGCAATCCGCAATGTATGGCAGACGCTGCCTACACGGCCCGGTGTTTACAGGATGCAGGATGCGCGCGGCGATGTGCTGTATGTCGGTAAGGCGAGGGCGCTGAAAAACCGGGTGAGCAATTATATGCAGGTGGAGCGCTTGCCCAACCGCCTGCGCCGTATGGTCGCGCAAACGCGTAGTATGACGATCATCACCACCGGTAGTGAGGCCGAGGCGCTGTTGCTGGAGGCGCAGCTGATTAAGCGGTACCGCCCGGCCTATAATGTCCTGCTACGTGATGATAAAAGCTTTCCATTCATCCTGCTTCGTGCTGACCATGATTTTCCGCGTATCCAGAAACATCGAGGAGCGCGGCGGCATAAGGGCAATTATTACGGGCCATTCGCTAGCGCCGGCTCGGTCAACCAGACGATCAACGCGCTGCAAAAACTGTTCCTTTTGCGCAATTGCAGCGACAGTTTTTTTAACAACCGGGACCGGCCCTGTTTGCTGTATCAGATTAAGCGCTGTTCCGCGCCCTGTGTCGACCGGATCAGCAAAGCCGACTATGATGGGCTGGTTAGGGACGCCGCCGCATTCCTGTCGGGCAAATCAACTGCCGTGCAGGCAAAACTGGCGGCCCAGATGGAGGCGGCAGCAGAAGCGCTGGATTTTGAAACGGCCGCGACGCTGCGGGACCGCCTGAAAGCGCTGACTTTCATTCAAGGGTCGCAGGCGATCAATGCGCAAGGCGTGGGTGACGCCGATATATTCGCGTTGGCGGCGAAAAATGGCGCGATGTGCATACAGGCTTTTTTCATCCGTGGCGGACAGAATTGGGGGCATCGCAGCTTCTTTCCCGTGCATACTGCCGATGTGCCAGAGGATCAGGTGCTGGCGAGTTTCCTGATGCAATTCTATGAGGACGTGCCGCCGCCCAAGAGCATATTGACAGACCGCCTGCCGTCGGAGGACACACTGCTCACCGATGCGCTTTCCGAACAGGCCGGGCATAGAGTGGCGATTGCCGTACCGCAGCGCGGTGATAGGGCCAAGCTGATCAAGCAGGCGGTGCGCAACGCAGTGGAGGCGCTTGACCGGAGGCAAGCGGAAAGCGCAACACAGGGCAAGTTGCTGCGTGAAGTGGCGGATCTGTTCGAACTGCCCGAAGCGCCTGCACGGATCGAGATATATGACAATAGCCATATACAAGGCAGCAACGCGCTGGGCGCGATGGTGGTGGCCGGACCGGACGGCTTTGTGAAGGGGCAATATCGCAAATGGAATATCAAGGATAAGGATGCGGTTCCGGGCGATGATTTTGCCATGATGCGCGAAGTGATGCGCCGCCGGTTTGGCCGCGCTTTGGAGGAGGAAGGGCGGGATTCCGGCGCCTGGCCCGACTTGCTGTTGATTGATGGCGGCAAGGGGCAGGTGAGCGCGGTCAAAGACGTGTTGGATGATATGGGCATTGATGATGTCCCCTTTATCGGTATCAGCAAGGGGCCAGACCGCAATGCCGGGCGGGAAACATTTCATTTTCCCGACGGCCGGGAATTTACACTGGCGGTCAATGCGCCCGTAATGTTCTATCTACAGCGGCTGCGCGACGAAGTGCATCGTTTTGCCATTGGCGCCCACCGAAATAAACGCAGCAAGGCGATCACCGTCAGCCCGCTCGACGAAGTGCCCGGTATCGGCCCGGCACGAAAAAAAGCGCTGCTTATGCATTTCGGGACGGCGCGTGCGGTGCGCGATGCCGCATTGGAGGATTTAATGCGAACGCCAGGGGTCAGCGAGGCGGTGGCGCAGACGGTTTATGATTTTTATCATGGCGGCGGATAATCGCTATTGCGAACCAGTCTCAAAAATCTTATTGAGAGTGCATCGCAATAGGAGTTTTGATTCGCCGTGATTATTTGCCACTGCAATGCATTGAAAGAAGGTGAAGTTCGGGAGGCTGTTCGTTCTGGTGCGCGCAGTCCGGCAAAGGCCTATCGTAAATTGGGTTGCAAATTCCAATGCGGCCAATGTGTGCCGCTCGCAAAACGCATTATCAATAATGAAACCGCTATTGCTTGCTAGTCTCAATAGCTAAAAAAGCCCAGAAAACAGCCATTTTCTCTTTGCGCTAACGGTGCGGGCCTGATAGTTTGTACCTATAGATAAGACCTTAAGAGAAAGGGCTGTGGCCATGAAGGGCGACAAAAAAGTCATTGAATATCTCAATATCGTGCTCAAAAATGAATTGACCGCGATTAACCAATATTTCCTGCATTACAGGATGCTGGACAATTGGGGGATGAACAAGCTGGCCAAATTCGAATATGGCGAATCTATTGATGAGATGAAGCACGCTGACAAGCTGGCTGAACGTATATTGTTTTTGGACGGGTTGCCCAATTTCCAGGCGCTGGGCGCGTTGCGCATTGGCGAAAATGTCGAAGAGTTGTTGAAATGCGATTTGGAGCTGGAACTGGAAGCGCTGCCCCCGCTTCGTGATGCGGTCGAATATTGCGAAAAAGTGCGCGACTATGTCAGCCGCGATCTGTTCGCCGATATATTGGCGAGCGAGGAAGATCATGTCGATATGCTGGAAACGCAGATTGAACTGATCGGCAAAATGGGTTTGCAAAATTATATCCAGTTACAATGCGATCCGCCCGAAGAGGGATGATAGCGGGGTCCGCTTTTGGTTAATATCCGCAAAGCGCTTCATTTACCCTATTACAATATTTTACCTATAATGCCCCAAGGAACGATCATGTTTCAGGGGCATTTTTGATGACACATCCATTGCAGACAAAATGGTTTGATGAAGCGGCGGAGGCCGAATATCTGCGTCAGGTAGAGGCGTTCGTCCATGCCGGCGATCTTGATATAGCGGCGCAGCGAATATTGGATGAGCTGGAAGAAATGGATACGCCGCTGTCCAATCTGTGCCGCGAATTGGATGAGGATGCGGTCGAATTGTCCGGATGGGCGGAAATAGGCGATGCTATTGCCCAATATGAAGGTGAAGAGCCTATTACTGCGGTGCATATTGTTATGTCCAATGAAGAGGATCTGGTGTTTGAGGATAAAAATATCACCCACCATCCCGATGCCGAGGTTGTTCTGTATACCGACGAATATCTGCCCTTTTCCGCCATGTCCCGCGCCGAATTGCTGACGGCCGCGCTAAATCCCGACCCATCATGGTATGGCAAATCGGAGGATTTGGAAGTCTATTTGGAGCTAAACGGCCTGAGCGAGCTGAACAGCGCTTTATTGCGCCATAAGCGCCAATATCATTTCCGTGACCAGCAGCACGTATTAGATGCAGCTGAGGGATTGGCTGCAGACATTATTCCGCTGCCCTATATTGAATTTCGCCTGTGCGCGATGCTGCGGGCGATTCGGTTCCACCAATCGGTCAAAAGCCTGCTCGATGGATTTGGCCTGTCGGGGAAAATCCCGGTTATTGTCGGAATGCATAACATGAAGATCGAGTTCACCTCTGTCTATGTTCCCAAAGAGGCGAAGGTGGTCGAAGCCGCCAAAATGCCAAAGCTGGCTGTAAAAATCGAACGCAATATGGAAGAGGATACCCCCGAATTAACCGGTGCGCTGTTACGCCAAAAGCTTAAAGAAGAAGAACCAGTGGAAGAAGTAAAAGTCGGTTTCTTCCGGCGCTTGTTCCAGCGCAAGGCGGCATAAAAAATCTATCTTCCAATACTGCTATATTGGAACCCGGCGGATTCCGCTTGTGCTTTGTTGTAAATATTGCGCATATCAATGAGCGCATTACCAGCCATGGCGCTGCGCAATTTGTTTAGGTCCAATGCGCGGTAAGCGTCCCATTCGGTGACGATCGCAACCGCATCAGCACCGGCAGCAGCGGCATAGGCGCTGGCGGTCATTTCAACTTCTGGCATGATCTTGGCGGCCTCCTCCATGCCTTCGGGATCATGGGCGGCAATTTGGGCACCGGCATCGAGCAAAGTCTGCACAATCGCAATAGAAGGGGCATCGCGCATATCATCGGTATTGGGTTTGAAGGTCAGGCCCAGCAGCGCCACTTTTTTGCCCCGCGCCTCGCCGCCCATGGCCGCAATAACCTTTCGGCCCATAGCGCGCTTGCGCAGATCATTGGCCTCAACAACTGCGGACACGATGCGCACCGGACTTTCATTATCCTGCGCGGTTTTCAGCAGCGCCAGCGTGTCTTTTGGAAAACAGCTGCCGCCATAGCCGGGGCCAGCGTGCAGAAATTTGGACCCGATACGCCCGTCAAGGCCAATGCCGCGCGAAACATCCTGTACATTTGCGCCCAATTTTTCGCACAAATCGGCCATTTCGTTGATGAAGGTGATCTTCGTCGCCAAAAAGGCATTGGCGGCATATTTAATCAGCTCCGATGAACGGCGGCTTGTGAATAATATCGGTGATTCGTTAAGGAAAAGCGGGCGGTATATGGCGTGCATGACCTCTTTCGCCCATTCATCATTGCTACCTACGACAATACGGTCGGGGCGTTTGAAATCGCCAATGGCGGCCCCTTCACGCAAAAATTCGGGGTTGGAAACCACCGCAAAATCCAGACCGGGATTGGCTTCCCTGACGATCCGTTCGACCTCATCGCCGGTGCCGACGGGGACGGTGGATTTGGTCACAATGACGGTATTAGGATCAATGGCCCCTGCCAATTCTTCGGAAGCGGCATAGACATAGCTTAAGTCCGCATGGCCGTCGCCGCGCCGTGACGGGGTTCCCACCGCAATGAAAACCGCATCGCATCCTTTAACAGATGTCGCCAGATCTGTCGAAAAACTCAGCCGTCCGGCATCGACATTGGTTTTTACAAGGCTATCGAGACCCGGTTCATAAATCGGCATGACATTATCATTCAGCCGGGCAATCTTGCTCTCATCCTTATCAACACAGATGACCTCATGGCCAAAATCGGCAAAACAGGCCCCCGATACAAGCCCTACATATCCCGATCCGATCATTGCGATTTTCATATTGTGCCAATCTGTTTCTTAATGGTGCTGCTGTGCGCTTTAAGTAGCTTGCGCCTGTTCGGCAAGTCTATCAAAGCCCTTTATAGCCTCGATACCAATTGACAAAGGCGGGAATGCCGCTGTCGATAGAGGTTGCGGGCCGGTAACCCATGTCGCGGTTTATGTCATCAATATCGGCATAGGTGGCCGGAACGTCGCCCGGCTGCATATCCATCATGATTTTTTCCGCCTTGCGCCCGCACGCGGCTTCGATTGTTGCGATAAAATGGCCTAATTCTTCGGACTGGTTGTTGCCGATATTATAAAGCGCGTGCGGCGATTCACTGCCACCGGCTTTAATTTGACCATTATCGGCTGGCGGGCTTGCCAATACAGCCATCAGGCCATCGACAATATCATCAATATAGGTAAAATCGCGGCGCATTTTGCCATGGTTGAACACTTTGATCGGATCGCCGTTCAATATAGCCTCTGTAAACAGCCAGGGCGCCATATCGGGCCGCCCCCATGGGCCGTATACAGTGAAGAAGCGCAATCCCGTGAGCGGGATGCGGTATAAATGAGCATAGCTTTCACTGATCAACTCATCCGATTTCTTGGTCGCGGCATATAGCGATACTGGCCGATCCACCCGGTCGGCGACGCTGAAAGGAATTTTCGCATTCTGACCGTAAACACTGGAGGAGGAGGCATAGACCATATGATTAATCTGCCTGTGACGGGCCAGTTCCAATATGTTCAGATGGCCGACAAGATTGGATTGAACATAAACACGCGGGTTTTCAATGGAATAGCGAACGCCCGCCTGTGCGCCCAAATGAATGATCCGGTCAAAACCATGCTCGAAAAGCGCGGTATCCAGTGCTTCATGGTCGGCAAAATCGCATTTGTGGAAGGTGAAATCACCGTTCAGTTTTTGCAGTTCTGCCAAGCGATCCAGTTTCAACTGCGGGTCATAATAATCATTGAGATTGTCGATCCCAACCACCGTTTCGCCGGCCAGAATAAGCCTGCGGCACACATGGTAACCTATAAAGCCGGCTGCACCCGTGACGAGGGTTGCGGATTGTGTCACAGGCTGCTCCTATTTTGTATCTTGATGCAAATTACTGATAAAAACCGGCGCGACCATTGCCAGCACCATCATAATTGTCAACGGATAAAAAAGCGCTCCGTCCACCATCGAAATGGTCAGCAATGTTAAAAATCCGGCCAAGGCGGCAAAGCCGGTCAGCGGCGCTTTTGCAGCAGATCTGACGATGGTCAAGCCGAACAGCGCCAAAAGCAGCAGTATCGCCGCCCCCCCGACTATGCCCCAATCATAGGCAAATTGCAGGATGAAATTATGTGGATGGTTAAAATCAATACCATGTAGCGCGTGCATATTGACATTAAAGCTGCCCGCGCCATGGCCGGTCCATGGACTTTTGCCAATTTCAGTGATGGTGTTAATCCAGATTTCTACTCGGCCGCTTGTAATATCTTGTGCCTTGTTCGCAAATCGGAAAAGCCCAAATGAGCCGGTTGGAAGCGATAAGGCCAGCGATGCCAGCAAAGCACAGAAAAATGAAGCAGTCGCCGCCGCAATGGATGAATATGCCGGGATCCGGCGCATCAGGATCAATGCCCCAATGGTGCCCGTTACCATGCCGAAAAGGGCACCCCTACTGCCACTCCATGCGATGAACAGGGTAAGCGCGAATATTGCGGCGGCATAGGACCATTTATGCTTGCCATTGCTAAAAAAAAGAAGCGCAAAAGGGGCAATGGCGGGAATGGCGATAATATTGGCAATCTGGCGGATATTGGTTGCCGAAGGCAGGCGCTGCATCCATGGAAAATTGGCGGGATCGGGAATGGTGAGCGCAAAAAGGGTCAGCACGGCAATATAGGCCAATATCCCTGCCATGATCGCCAATAGCCATTGGATAGGGGAAAAGAGACGAGCCTGCCTCACCATATGGATCAGCGCCGCCAGAAACAGGCCGTGGAGCGCAAACCGGATAAGCGTCATCATGGAAACTGCACGATTATCGGCGATAAACAGGCTGCTGAATAAAGCGAAAATTGCCCAGAGCAGTAACGCAGCCATTGCAGTTTTTGATAATGATTTCATATAGGTGCTGGGTAACATACCGCTGCGTATTGCGATCATGATAATCGCTATTTCGCCGATGATTGCGGGAAAAGAATAATGACGCAGCGCGAACCACATACCTTCCATCCGGCCATCATAATCCCACGTCACTATCGCCTGAATGAACGGCAAAAATGCGGTAAGCCATATGGCCGTTTTCCAGACAGTATCAACACGTGCCTGATGGGTTGGAATAGCGGCGGGCGAGGCGGTGGCCATTTGTGGCACAGTTTGTCCTTAAACTTTGCGAAAGCGTTGCAGGACAGCGTTGACGGATTATGGTTAAATATTGGTGAAAACCGCAAGCATAGAAGACAATAAACTATTTTTTACAGCGTTGTCAGAGATAGTATTTTTGACTTCGCCGTCCATTTTGGTTTCGGCGGCCTTCATGGCCTCTTCGGCGGCCGCATCAATTTCGCTGCTTGCGGATGCCTTTTCAGGAACGCCTGCGGAATTTTGCGGATCAGCCGTTTCGGCTTGCTTGTCCTTTTCTTGTCCTGTTCCGCAAGCGGAAACGCTCGCTGCCAATAACAGGGTTGCGATTTTACCGGTTAATGTTTTTGCTGCGCTCATCATATCCTCCTATGGATTGCTATAATGTAACAATATGCATCGGGGCAGGGCAATAGTTATTGCTCGTCCCCGATACAAATGTGCATATAAACAAACCCTTATTTGTCCACGCCCTTAACCTTGCCCCATTGCCGTGCGGCGGTATAGCCCAAATAGCCAGTACCGAATAATCCCCATAATGCATCTGGAATGCCGGAAAGATAGCCATTCATGCCTTCTGAAATACCCTTTGCAACGTCGGGTTGGAACGCGGCGATAAAGCCCATGGGTATGGCCCAAGGATGATCGCATAGATTACATAAAGGAAGCTGGGGCGGGCGCGGCTGGTCCACGGGTCGGCGGATTGCGCTTCGGCCAATATCGCCGCCATTTGCGTGCGCAACGTTTCCATTTCCTGGCTGCCCTGTAATTTGATCAATTCCAGCTTCGCTGCATCACGGGCGCGAGGATCGGGAATGATTTTATCGATCAATTTGGCCACCGGGCCGATTATTCCTTCTATTAAAGACATTGACTTCTCCTATTCAATTAACCAATTCGGTTTGCAAGCCAGCCATAAAGAAAGACTTCCTGTGACGGGCGGGTTTCGGCCAGCCGCAAATAATGGGTGCCCTGCAACGCTTCGAGCGCTTTGAGTAAAACCAATTCTCCGGCCTTCGCGCGCGTGCGGGCGAAGGCCTCCACGGCCGCAAGTGTTTTTGGGCCAATGCGCCGGTCTATGATAAGGTCGGGATAATCGCTGGCATTGCGGTTCAAGGCGTTCAGGGCGCGTTGCAAAAATCCGGTGGCTGTGCTGGTTCCCATATTGATGCCGGTGTCAAACAATTCTGCGGCTACTTCCGGAACTATGGCGTGGATTTGGTCGAATTTAGGGGCGATCCAATAAAGCCGTTTGTAAATTGCCGCCGCCTCGCTGACTGGCAATCTGCTGCATGGGACCATGATAACCCTGCCGCCGGGCAACCGCTTCGGTGATGCCATAGCGTGTCGCCCCGCCGCGATCATCAGGATGGTGAACATAGCCGCCTTCCCGTTCAATAGCGTCCTCGATTAATTCGTCTATGTTTCTGCCAATCATATACCCTCGCTTTCCTGAGTCGGAATAACCAAATAGGTTATTTGTAGGAAAGCGAAAAATGAGCGTCACAAAAAATATATTGCCCGCGCCATCGCATAATAATCAAAATATCAATGCCGCTCGTCGCCAAAAAGCGTCAGATGGGTTGACTTTGATCGTTACCTTCGCCGCGATGAAAGTCTGTGCCGTGATGCGCGATGAAAGCAGGATAGCAAATTTGGTTTTAGCAATATTGTGCAGAAAAATTGGTCGGGACGACAGGATTCGAACCTGCGACCCCCACACCCCCAGTGTGATGCGCTACCAGGCTGCGCTACGTCCCGACCGGTGTGCGGTTTATCTGGTGGGAGCATTGCTCCTGCAACCGCACGAAGATTGCGAGAGCGCCTATATGGCTGTGGAAATGATATTGCAAGCCGCTTTGCCGTTGCTTCCTATCTGGCCGCGTGATAATCGCGCCGGTCAATAAGAGGGCGCTACAGTTTGAAGTGTTCGAAAACCAAGAAATTTAGGGGTTTTTCTAATGTATCTGGATTTGATTTTTGCCGCCGCTGCGCCGGGCGCTTCTAATGGCACGGCATTTTTTGTTGCCAATATCTTGCCGTTGATCATGATTTTTGCGGTTTTCTATTTTCTTTTGATCCGTCCGCAACAAAAACGCGCGAAAGAACATGAGGCAAGAATCGCAGGGGTTCAGAAAATGACGAGGTGGTTACCGGCGGCGGATTGATGGGCAAGGTGACCAAGGTTACGGACGAATATGTGGAAGTCGAATTGGCTCAGGGTCTTCGCGTTAAGGCAGTGAAATCGACGCTGTCCCATGTCGAACCCCGCATTAAAAAACCAGCCAATGATTAATCTGTCCCTTGCGTATGAACGCTTTGCGTCCCAGATGATGGCCTGATAGACTTTTTGGATAACACATAATGCTTGAATTTTCTTCTGCCCGCAAAGCCATGCTTAACCTGTTGCTGGTGCTGGGCGTGTTATTGGCAATACCCAGTCTTTTACCAAAAAGCTATTTGGATAAAATCCCCGATTTCTTTCCAAAAGAAACTATCAATTTGGGGCTCGACCTGGCTGGCGGCAGTCATATCTTGTTGGAGGCCGATGGTTCGCAATTGGCTGCGGCACGTGTCGAGGCGCTGGAGGATAGTGTGAAAAGCGCACTGGACCGGGCGGAGCCGAAGATCAGTTTTGATAATGTCTCGCGCAAAGACGGCAATCTCAGCTTCGATGTCGATGTGTCAAAAATTGATCTTACCCGGGAAAAATTATTGCCGCTTATCGCCAATAATGTGACCGGTAGTCGCGATTGGAATCTGCAGGTTATCAATGGCAACCGCATTATGCTAACCCCCGTTGCATCGGGTGATGAGGCGGCACTGGATCAGGCGATGGATACCGCCAAAGATGTAATCGACCGCCGGATTAACGCTGTGGGCACATTGGAGCCGACCATCATCCGTCAGGGGGATGACCGCATCGTGGTGCAGGTGCCGGGAATCGAAGACCCCGAAGCGCTGAAAGAGTTAATCGGTAAAACGGCAAAGCTGGAATTCAAACTGGTCGATGATCAGGCCGACCCCGACGAAACCGCCGCGGGGAAGGCGCGTGTGGGTAGCCAGATACTGCCCTATCCCGAAGGTGGCGGTTCCATCGCAGTGCGCCGCTTGGGCGGGATTAGCGGTGACAAGCTGCTCAAGGCAGACCCAAGCCAAGATGAAAATAATCAGCCTGCGGTTACCATACAGTTTGACAGCGAGGGCGGTAAGCGTTTTGCCAGTATGACGCAGAAATATACCGGAAAGCTGTTTGCCATTATCTTGGACGGACAGGTAATTTCCGCACCGCGGATTAACGAACCAATTTTGGGCGGCGTGTCACAAATTTCAGGCAGCTTCACCTCAGAAGAAGCAAATCAGCTTGCCATATCGCTGCGATCGGGCGCTTTACCAGTGGACTTAAAAGTCGTGGAAGAACGTTCGGTTGGCCCTGATTTGGGGCGCGATTCGATTGAACGCGGCGCGTTGGCAGCGATTATCGGAACGACTGCGGTGTTGGTTTTGATGTTCGTGACCTATGGCCGTTTTGGGCTTTATGCCAATGCTGCGCTGTTGATCAATATTGCGATGATCTTGGCGATCATGGCGATTGTTCATGCGACATTGACCTTGCCGGGTATCGCCGGTTTTGTTCTGACCATCGGTGCGGCGGTGGACGCAAATGTCCTGATCAACGAACGGATCAGGGAGGAGAGCAGGCGAGGGCGGCGTATCGTACAGGCGATTGAAAATGGCTATAAAGAGGCAAGCCGCGCGATTTTTGATGCCAATATCACCAATGTGATCGCTGCGGTGTTGCTGTTCCTATTCGGTTCCGGCCCCATTCGCGGCTTTGCCGTGGTTTTGATGATCGGTATTGTCACCAGTGTTTTTACCGCCGTTGTGATTACCCGAATGTGGGTCGCGGGTTGGCTCAAGCGGAAACGCCCGCAAGAGTTGGTGATTTGAGGAGGATGGACAGATGAAATTACTCAAACTGGTTCCCGACGATACCAATATCGGTTTCCTCAAATGGCGTAACATAGCTTTTGCGCTCAGCACGCTGCTGATGATAGCCTCCATCTTTCTGGTGTTTAGCAAAGGGTTGAATTTCGGCGTCGATTTTGTTGGCGGCCAAATGATCCGCGCGACATTTACCGAAAGCACAGAGGCGCCGGTGGCGGAATTGCGTCAGAAAGTGTCGGCGCTTGGCTATGGCGACCCGACGATACAGCGTTTTGGACAGGCCAATCAGGTGTCGATCCGCATGAAGCTGCCCGAAGGGGCGGAGCAAAAGCCGGAACTGGCCGACCAAATGGCGACCAAGATCACCACCAAGTTAAAGGCCGATTATAAAGGCGTAATCATAGACGGCGTCGATTCGGTTTCGGGCAAGGTATCGGGCGAGCTGTTTTCCAAAGGGATATGGGCGCTTATCGCTGCGGTTCTGGGCGTGTCGGCCTATATTTGGCTGCGCTTTGAATGGCAATTTGGTGTCGGTGCGATCTGGGCGCTGGTCCATGATTTGACACTCACGCTTGGGCTTTTTTCGCTCACGGGACTGGAGTTTGACCTGAACACGATTGCGGCGCTTTTGACGATTATCGGTTATTCGCTCAATGACACGATTGTGGTTTATGACCGGATACGTGAAAACCTGAAAAAATATCGAAAAATGGATATGTCGTCCCTGCTTGATCTTTCGGTCAATGAAACATTGGCGCGGACGATCATGACCAGTTTGACGATCCTGATGCCGCTGCTTTGCCTTGTCATTATCGGACCGGATGTGATTTTCGGATTTGCGCTTGCAATGACCTTCGGGATCTTTGTGGGTACTTATTCGTCCATTTATATGGCCGCACCGATATTGATCTGGTTGAAAGTTGGACCGCATAGTTTTGTTCCGGCCGAAGGGGCAGACGCTAAAGTGGACCGCCTTAACGAAGGCTATGGGGCGCAGGTATAATTTAGCCAGTAATGCGCTTTAATCCGCAGCCGCCATCCGCCGGAAAAAAGCGGCTAGGATTTGCGCATTATTGGCCCAGGAAAAATGTGCGACCTGCGCTGCAACACGTTCTGGCGGGATAGGATTATTCAAAAGATCACGCACAGCGGCGGCAATGGCGTTGGCATCATCGGCGACAATCCGCCCGGCATCGGGTGATGTGATTAGCTCCGGCGCACCACCAACATTACTCGTGATCAATGGCGTTCCGCAGGCCAGCGCCTCCACCCATGCATTGGCCAGCCCTTCGCTTTTGGACACGAGCGCCATGATGTCGGCGGCGGCATAAAGCGCGGGCAGGTCATCATGCGCGACGCTTCCCGCAAAATGCACGCGCGATGCTGCCCGCACATCATGGGCCAGTTTGCGATAATCATCCTCGCTATCGCCTTGCCCTGCCAGCATCAAATGTACACTGGGTAGCGCGGGAAGAGCTTTTATAAGCTGCGCCTGATTTTTGCGCGGAATCAATGCACCGACCGACAGGATGAGCGGCGCATCGATGCCCAGTTTTTGCTTCGCCGCCGCGCGGTTTTGCGGGGTGAAGCGGCTTTGATCCAGCCCGGTATAATGGATCATGATCTTGTCTGCATCCATGCCAAGCGCGGCCATATCCCGTTTCAGGGCCGCCGATACAGCTAACAGTCCAGCGGCCTTGTCTGCCGCAGCCAGTATCTGTTCGGCGCAGCCCTTCACCGCGCCCCAATGATGAATGTCTGCGCCTCTGGCCTTGATAGTAAAAGGAATGCCCAAAGCTTGCGACAGGCGCATTGCAGCGGGACCATCGGGGTAGAAAAATTCGGCGCCGATTAAGTCAAAAGACTGTTCTTGGTGCAAACGGCGGGCAAGCGGTAATATCGCCCGTGCAATCATCGCCGGATTAAACGGCCCGCCATATTTGGGGATCATGGCAAAGCGTGGTCGGTGGACATTCAGCCCGCGCCAAACCTCCTGCTGCGGCAAAGCGGACAAGGCCCGGTAAGGCGGGGCAAGGCGCAGCGGCCATGGCGGCATAGCAATGGGATTGATGACGGTTACATCTACCCCGTCCAGCGCAGCCAGCCCGGCGGTTTGCCGTTCGACAAATATACCGAAATTGGGCTGGACGATATTGGGAAACAACGTCGCCAACGTCAATATGCGCAAAGGACGATTGGTCATAGCTTGCGCATCAACCGCACCGTTTTGGCAATCCAGACGGGGTCGCTCACCACTTGTTGCCGTGACCCGGCCTGCAATGGCAATAGGTGCAATTTGCCATCCTCGCGCCCCAATAGCCGGGCGAATAAAAAACGTCCGGCGGGGCGTGGCACCAAAATATCAAGGTTAAGTGCATCGCCAAAATGTTCAGGGGTGATTTTTTCAAGCCACAGTTCGTCCCCTTGGCGATATTCGCCTATGCTGTGCTCAATCCGCATCCCGACCATATCGCCGCCAATATTAGGAGCAAGCAGCTTTTCGTCTTTTGATGGTGCATAAGCGCCGTCCGCGTCCAATATCGCCGCGACGGAGAGCGACGCCTGATCCGGCAATTGCACCAATTCGCTGCTATCCACCTCCAGCGCGGCGGCAATCCGGTTAAGCCAATCGAGCGACAATGTGCGGATACCAGTTTCCAGGCGTCCCACGGTTTGCGCGGTGGTGGGCGGTGTGCAACGGGCAGCCACATCGGCCAAAGTCAGGCCCTTGGCCCGTCTGACATCGCGGATTCGGCTTAACATAAACAGTCCCCTTAAAACCAAATAGGTTTTTTCTTTCCTACAATATATCGAAAATGGCAAGTGTTGATTCGCAATAATCAGCATGGAGACAAAAATGCCGCGCATCAAAGAGAGAGCAAAAACCAGCGGGACGGACAAAGCCAAACCGCTTGATTTCAAATATAATGATCCCCGCCCGCTCATCGAACGCGATTGGATTACAGACAAGAAAAGCGGGAGGGCGAAGACAAGTGTAACGGTCAACCAAGCCGAATCGCCGCTATCCTGGCTTCATGCGCGGGGCCATTTATCGGACCGGCAATTTATGGCGGGCGAACATCTGCGCGAGGCTTATGAAGCGGCTTGCCTTGGCCCGCGCGTCACCATGCACTGGGATAAAATGAAGACGGGTAGGATCAAAGGCAGTGCGCAGGCTCCGGTTGGCGACAGTGAAAAAATCCTGTTTGCAAAGGACCGTTTTGACGCCGCAATTGCCGCGCTGGGCAGCGACCTGTCCGACATTGCATGGCGGGTCATTTGCGCAGGAGAGGGCGTATCTTCGGCGGAGCGTATTTTGGGCTGGCCCGTGCGTTCGGGTAAGCTGGTGCTGCGGATCGCGCTTGACCGGCTGGCGGATTATTACCGATTGCCGCATTCGGCTTAGCGCAGTAGGCAACGGTACCTGTCCCAGCGCTCATTGTGCCTCCCACACTTGGGGCACGCTCAGGGTGAGCGCGGCGGGTAGGGGCACCTTTCCGCGCTCAGGCTGAGCCTGTCGAAGCCGGGTTGGGCAAGTGCTTACCCCGCAAATTGTTCCACCAACTCCGCCAGATTAAGCCAGCGTTCTTCGGCCGCCTCTTTTTCCGCATTCGCGTTTTCAATAAAACCGGTCAGCTTGCCAAAACGTTCTGGATTGGCGGCGTAGAGCGCGGGGTCGGACAATTGCGCTTCTGCTTTGGCTATTTCACCTTCCAACTCCTCAATCCTTGCCGGCAGCAGGTCATAATCGCGCTGATCCTTATAAGATAGCTTGGCGGTCTTGGCGGTTTTTCCAGGTTCGGATTTGGTTTTGGGCTTTGCTATTTTGCCGCCTTCGGTTTGGCCATGCCGGTCGCGCTTTGCCTCCCAATCGGCATAGCCGCCGACAACAATATCAACCTTGCCCGATCCGCTAAGCCCAAGCGTCAGGTTGACGGTGCGGTCGAGAAAATCACGGTCATGGCTGACGATCAGGACGGTTCCGTCATAATCGGCAATCACCTCTTGCAACAGGTCGAGTGTTTCGAGGTCAAGATCATTGGTTGGTTCGTCCAATACCAGTAAATTAGCCTCTCTGGCAAATTCACGGGCAAGCAGGAGCCTAGATTGTTCGCCGCCCGATAATGTCCCGATCCGTGCCTCCACTAATGAGGGATCGAACAGAAATTCCTTCAGATAACCCTGTATATGCTTGCGCACGCCGCGCACATCGATCCAATCCCCTCCCTCAGCCAGAACATCGCGCACGCGCTTTTCCGGGCTTAACAATGTGCGTTGCTGATCAATGAAAATACCCGACAGGGTCGGGGATAAGGTCACAGTGCCGCTATCGGGCGGCGTTTCTCCGGTCAGCATTCGGATAAGAGTGGTTTTACCCGTTCCATTTGCTCCGACAATGCCGATACGGTCGCCGCGCTGTATCCGCAAGGTGAAGCCGTCGATAATCTTGCGCGAACCAAAAGATTTGTTGACGGCGTCTGCATGGATCACGGTTTTGGTTTTTGCCCCGTCATTGGCGGCTGATAGCTTGGCTATGCCCTGCCGGCCTTCCATCGCGGCCCGCGCAGCGCGCATTTCATATAGCTTGGCAAGCCGCCCCTGATTACGTTTGCGCCGGGCGGTGACGCCGCGTTCTTTCCAATGCTCTTCAATTTTCAGCTTGGCATCGAGCCGCGCGGCATTACGGGCATCTTCGGCATAAACTTGTTCGGTCCAGGCATCATAGCCGCCAAAGCCGATTTCATTGCGGCGCAATAGGCCCCTGTCCATCCAAAAGGTTTGCCGGGTCAACCGGGTCAAGAAAGTACGGTCATGGCTGATCACCATGAATGCCCCGCGATACCGTTCCAGCCATTTTTCCAACCACTCAATCGCGTGCAGGTCCAAATGGTTGGTTGGTTCATCAAGCAGCAGCAGGTCCGGGTCGCTCGCCAAAGGCGCGGCAAATCGCCGCCCCGTCTTTTTTCCCCGCCGCTCGCGGTTTTGGCGTCACGCGACAGATCAATGCCAAGTTGATCCGCAATTGCCTCTATCTCATATTGCGGCGGTGCATTGCCGCCATGCAGGGTGAAATCGAGCAGGCTGTTATAGGCGCTAACGTCTGGATCCTGATCCAGCATCACGACATGGGTTCCAGGCTGAACGGTGCGCTTGCCTTTATCTGCCTCCATCTGCCCGGCGATCAGTTTCATCAACGTTGTTTTGCCAGCGCCATTGCGCCCGATAAGCGCGAGTCTGTCCTGCGGTCCTATATGCAGGTCGATATTTTGAAACAGCCAGCCGCTGCCTTGTTGCAGGCCGAGATTTTCATAGGAGAGTATCGGTGGTGGGGACATATGCCGCGCGGATAAGCGGTTCGCGGTGCAAGGGCAATGCTTTTGCTTTGCCGGGCACCATTTTACTACTATGGCGCGAGATATGCGCATAATATATCTTGATGGTCAGTTCATCCCCGAAAATGAGGCTAGTATTTCGGTTTTCGACCGGGGCTATTTATTTGCCGATTCGGTATATGAGGTCGTGTCGGTTATTGGCGGGAAACTGGTTGACTATGCCGGGCATATGGGGCGGCTTGAACGGTCCCTTTCGGAAATGTCGATCGCCCGTATTTTGACCGAAGCGCAGTGGTTGGAAATATTACGCACGTTGATTGCACGCAACGACCTGAACGAAGGTCTCATTTACCTTCAGGTTTCGCGCGGTAATCCGGGTGATCGCAGCTTTTACTGGCCGGGCGCAGATACGCGGCCAACGATATTGGCATTTACCCAAATGATGGCGCTTCTTGATAATCCGGCGTCTATGGCCGGGTTATCGGTGGTGACTTTGCCTGATTTGCGGTGGGGCAGGGCGGATATCAAAACAACGCAGCTGCTTTACGCTTCTATGATGAAGATGGAGGCAAAGGCAGCGGGGGCAGATGACGCCTGGTTGGTGCGCGATGATAGGATCACCGAAGGCACATCGCAAAATGCGCATATCGTGAATGCTGATGGCGTTTTGGTGTCGCACCAACTCGACCGGAAGATTTTGCACGGGATCACCCGTGCGGCGATGCTATCGCTTGCGGGCGGTTTGAATATCAGCTTTGAAGAGCGCCCCTTTTCCCTTGCAGAAGCAAAGGCCGCGCGGGAAGCTTTTGTGACATCGGCCTCTACTTTTGTCATGCCGGTTACACGGATCAATGGCGCAGCTATTGGCGATGGCACGCCGGGGCCGGTCGCTACCGCCCTGCGCCAAGCTTATATAGACTGGGCATGGGATAATGCGATTTGATATCCGCAGGCTGCGGCCAGCCAAAATATATGGCTGCTGTCAGCTCCATTCACTCTATGTTCAATGGATGGGCTATATTGGCACATCATGATGATGAAACAATCTTTCCTGATTATTGCTGTAGCAGCAATGCTCGCCATGCCTATTTCCGCAGAAGCACGGCGCAACGATCAAGGTGCGGGCCGCGAAGACGTGCAGCAGGGCAAGGTCAAAACCCCGCGTGAAATTGTCGATATGGTCAAACCGAAAATGCGCGGTATGCAATATCTGACATTTGAATATTATCCGTCTATGTTGGTTTACCGGCTCAAATTCCTTGACGGCGAACGGGTTCGCTTTGTCGATGTCGATGCCCGTACCGGACGTATTATTAGCATGAAATAACCGCCCGGTTCAGGGTTAAATTCCTGTTTTCCCTCTATGCCCTTATCTGCTATCCCGAAAAAATCAGCCAGAATATTATATCGCAAGAGGGACATATATGCGCGTATTGATCGTTGAAGACGAACCGACACTGGGCCAGCAGTTAAAGGCAACCTTGGAAGGTGCGGGCTATGCCATTGACCTGTCAACCGATGGTGAAGACGGTCATTTCATGGGTATGAACGAGGATTATGACGCGGTGATCCTTGACCTTGGCCTGCCGGAAATGGACGGGCTGACCGTGCTTGATAAATGGCGCAAGAGTAAAAGGAAGTTCCCGGTTTTGGTGCTGACGGCACGCGATAGCTGGTCGGATAAGGTCGCCGGGCTTGACGCCGGGGCCGATGATTATCTCGCCAAGCCCTTTCAAACGGAGGAGCTGATCGCGCGGCTACGGGCGCTGATCCGCCGGGCATCGGGCAATGCGAGTTCGGAGCTTATGGCGGGCGATGTGCGGCTTGATACACGGTCAGGCCGGGTAACGCTGAATGGTGATCCGGTGAAGCTGACGGCACAGGAATATAAGCTGCTATCCTATTTGATGCATCACAAGGGCAAAGTGGTGTCACGCACCGAATTGATTGAACATATTTATGATCAGGATTTCGACCGCGATTCCAACACGATTGAGGTGTTTGTCACCCGTATCCGCAAAAAATTGGGTCAGGATGTCATTTCAACCATAAGGGGGCTTGGCTATAGTTTAGAGGAGCCGGAAAGCTGAATCAACGGCCGCCATTGAAACAAATGAAGTCGGGACCGACATATCCGCCAGCGAACGGTCATCGACGCAGGAAAGATATAAAGGCACTGGTTCGTTAAACCGCCGTATGATCGTGATTGCGGCGGCATGGATCACCATATTGCTGATTGGTGGCGGCATTGCGCTGGACCGTGTCCTGACCAGTTCGGTGACCAAGAATTTTGAAAATCAGTTGGAATATATTCTGACCGCGATGGTTGCATCGGCGGAGATTGATCCTAACGGCGAAGTGCGGATGAGCAGGCCATTGGGTGACCAGAAATTTCTGGAACCCAATAGCGGATTATATTGGCAAATTTCGGGGAAAGATAAACCAACATTCCCGTCCTATTCGCTTTGGGACAGGGAACTGGCGATCAATAATCAGCACCGCGATATAAAAGTACATTTTCGGGAAAGTAAAGAATTTCCGGGCGAGGTTTTGGTGATTGCGGAGCGCACGATTATACTGCCCGGATCGGAAACGCGCTGGTCCTTTCTTGTGGCCCAAGACAGGGCGGGATTGGATTCACAGATAAGAGAGCTGCGTTCGATATTGATAACCAGTTTTTTCCTGCTGGCGCTTGGGCTGATCATTTTGGCAGCATTGCAGACTTTCTATGGTCTTTGGCCGCTACGGGCGGTGCGCGAATCGATTGCGGAAATGCGTAGCGGGCAAAAAAGCCGGGTTTCGCGCCCGCTTCCTGATGAGGTCATGCCCATGGTGCAGGAGCTGAATGACCTGCTCGATCATAATGAGAAACAGGCCGAAGAGGCGCGGCGTCATGCCGGCAATTTGGCCCATGCGCTGAAAACCCCGTTGACGGTGATTATGAACAGCGCAACGGCGCAGGCCAAGGATCTGGCCGAGACGGTCATCCGCGAAGCCACCACGATGCGGCGGCAAGTCGACCATCATCTCGCCCGCGCCCGCGCAGTGGGTCGGCGCGGCCATGCACACAGCAGGGCAAATGTTTGGGATAGCTTGGAATCGGTCGAACGCGCGGTCAGCCGCCTTTATGCCCATGTCCGGCTTGATATGGACGGTGACAGGCTATTGGCGGTGCGCGTGGAGCGTCAGGATTTGGACGAAATGCTTGGCAACCTTATTGAAAACGCGGCTAAATATGGCGGCGGTAGTGTATTTGTGACGGTGGAGGAATCGGGCAATTTCGCACAGATATTGGTGGAGGATGACGGCATGGGCATTCCCGAAAAAGAGCGGGAGCGGATTTTTGACCGGGGTGCACGGTTGGATACTGGAAAGCCTGGAACCGGCCTTGGCCTGGCCATTGTCCGCGATGTTGCAGAAATTTACGATGGCAAGGTTGCGCTGGAAGAAAGCGAGGATTTGGGCGGCCTTATGGTCCGTCTATCGCTTCCAAAGGCGGTTTAGGTTTTATCCGGCTTCGACAGGCTCGGCCTGAGCGCAGGGGCGAAGGCTCAGATTGGGGGCAGGGGATGTGGTTCAGCCTGCGCGGTGTCGGAGGTATAACCTGTTTAAGTCTTGACTATTTACCTCACTGCCCGCGTATCTGCTGATGATGGCGGATAACCTCTTCGATAATGAAGCGCAGGAATTTTTCGGTAAAATCGGGGTCAAGCTTCGCATCCTTGGCCAATTGGCGCAGCCGGGCAATCTGCCTTTCCTCACGCGACGGATCGGCGGGGGGGAGTTTGCTGTTCGCCTTAAACTCGCCGACTGCTTGTGTAATTTTGAACCTTTCGGCGAGCATGAAGACGAGCGCGGCATCGATATTGTCGATGCTGTCGCGGTAATGGGTCAATAGATCATCTTGTGCCATGCCCACCCCTTTGCCGTGAACCGGCGGTGTGAACAAGCTGTTTTACAGCTTTTGCACTTGCGCTTGGCCCCCGGGCTTGCCACTAGCTTTGACTATGACCGCTACTATCCATTCGATAACAGGCCGCCACACCCCTTCGCTTGATCCCATGCTCGCGCTGGTGGCGAGTGATATGAACCGCGTGAACGCGGTGATTTTGGACAGGATGCAGTCTGAAATTCCGCTTATTCCCGAACTGGCAGGTCATTTGATTGCGGGCGGCGGAAAACGGATGCGGCCGATGCTGACGCTCGCCTGCGCCCGCCTGCTTGATTATCCAGGGGACCGGCATCATAAACTGGCCGCGGCAGTTGAATTTATCCATACCGCGACATTGCTGCATGACGATGTTGTTGACGGCAGTGATATGCGCCGCGGAAAAACGGCGGCGAACCTTATTTTCGGCAATCCTGCTGCGGTTTTGGTCGGCGACTTCCTGTTTAGCCGTTCATTCGAGTTAATGGTGGAGGACGGATCGCTTAAAGTCCTCAAAATCCTCTCCGGTGCATCGGCGGTAATTGCTGAGGGCGAGGTGAATCAGCTAACGGCACAGCGACGGATCGAAACCAGCGAGGGACGCTATTTGGAAATTATCGGCGCAAAAACCGCCGCCTTATTCGCCGCTGCCTGCAAGATCGCAGCGGTAGTGGCTGAGCGCGAGGCCGATGAAATGACACTAGACAGCTATGGCCGCAATCTGGGTATTGCCTTTCAACTGGTCGATGATGCCATTGATTATGCATCCGATGGTGCAACCATGGGCAAGGATATGGGCGATGATTTCCGCGACGGCAAAATGACCTTGCCCGTTATCTTGGCGCACAGCCGGGGCAATAGTGACGAAAAACAATTTTGGCGTCAGGCGATGTTGGGCAACCGGATCAGTGATGATGACTTGGCTTATGCCAAAACGCTGCTGTCCCAATATCATTGTATTGAGGACACCGTCGACCGCGCCCGCCATTACGGGCAAATGGCAATTGATTCCATCGCTCATTTCCCTGCCAGCGATGCCAAGGCGGCGTTGACCGAAGCGGTAGAATTTGCCATTTCGCGGGCCTATTAAGGCGCGGCTCAATCCGATGACCTATCCTGTCGAAGCGGTTCTGAACGAGCTGCTCCTGGCGCTCTCCGATCGTTCCAATGCGGTGCTGATTGCGCCGCCTGGGGCGGGCAAAACCACTTTGGTCGCACCGGCCTTGTTAAAGCAGCCATGGCGTAAAGGGCAGATATTGTTGCTCAGCCCCCGGCGCATTGCCGCGCGGATGGCGGCGGAGCGTATTGCCGATATGACCGGGCACCGGTTGGGCGGCGCGGTCGGCTATGCCACGCGCATGGACAGCAAACAGTCTACGCAACGCAGATATTGGTCCTGACCGAAGGGATATTTCGCAACTGCATCATCGCCGACCCGGAACTGACCGGCGTTTCTGCGGTGCTGTTCGACGAGGTGCATGAACGCAGCATCGACAGTGATTTTGGTCTGGCTTTGGCGCTGGAGGCGCAGGCGGCTTTCCGACCCGATTTACGCCTGATTGCCATGTCGGCGACATTGGACGGCGACCGTTTTTCAGGATTAATGGGCGATGCCCCTATCATCACCAGCAAGGGCCAAAGCTGGCCATTAGAGCTGCATTATATTGGCCGCCGTTCTGAATGGCCGGTTGAACAGGATATGGCCGCCGCTGTCCGCACTGCGATGGCAGAGGAGCAGGGAGATATCTTGATTTTCCTGCCCGGTGTGCGCGAAATTGAAAGGACGATGGCGCGATTGTCTGGGCTGGATAATGTAGCAGCTTTATTGCCGCTTCATGGAAATCTTGACCCCGCGCAGCAGCGTGCGGCGCTGCGCAAGGATGAACGCGGCAGGCGCAAAATCATTCTAGCGACTAATATCGCGGAAACCAGCCTGACCATTGACGGTGTGCGTATCGTTATCGATAGCGGTCTGTCGCGCCGGTCGCGCTATGATAAAGCGGCGGGTGTCAAACGTCTGGTCACCGAAAGGGCAAGCCTTTCGGCGGCGACGCAGCGGGCGGGCCGCGCGGCTCGGCAACAGGCGGGCATATGCTACCGGCTTTGGGAAGAGGCTGGAAATGGCGGTCTTCCACCCTTTGATCCGCCCGAAATATTGGAAAGCGATTTAACTGCGCTGTTGCTTGACTGCGCCTCATGGGGAGAGGGGGAGCCTGCCAATTTGCGCTGGCTTGATCCACCGCCAACCGCTTCAATAGCAGCGGCGCGTAAAGCGCTGATACACATGGATGCGATTGACGCTGCGGGCCGGATAACCGCGCATGGCCGAACATTATCGGCTTTGCCCCTGCCGCCGCATTTGGCCCATATGCTGCTTATTGCCGCCCGTTATGGGCAAGCAAAACAGGCAGCAGCGATAGCGCTTTTGATACAGGAGCGCGGGCTTGGCGGGCAGGGGGATGATCTGGAGCAGCGCTATGCCCGTTTTGGACGTGAAAATGGCGTGCGGGCTGATGCGGCACGCGGGCTTGCTGCGCGGCTGGCGGCGATGGCGGAGACGGCGCTGAAAGAGCATGGAGTAGACAAGGATAGCGGCGCCCAAACATTGTCGTCCGGTGCTATGGTCGCGCTCGCCTTTCCCGGGCGGCTGTCCAAAAGGCGCGATACCGGGGGGGAGAGCTGGATCAGTGTGATGGGACGGGGATTACAGCTGGACCCCGCTTCGCCTTTGGCCAGCGCAGAATGGCTGGCAGTGGCCGATTTGCAAGGTGCCGCATCAGGTGCGCGGATATTGTCGGCCGCCGCAATTATCGGCGATGAAGTAGACCGGTTATTCGGTAGCCGGATAGAGCGGCAAAACTCGCTACGCTATAATCGGGAATCGGACCGGATAGAGGGTAAGGCTATTCGCCGTCTAGGCGCGGTGCTGCTGTCACAGGGCCAAATCGAACGAATTGATGATGCCGATGCAGCGGTCTTATTATGCGGCGCCGTGCGCCAATATGGACTTGACCTTTTGCCTTGGCCAGAGGCGGCAACGAAGCTGCGTATTCGTGCCGACTTTGCTGGCCATGAAGCGGTTGGCGATATGGCGCTTCTGAATGAGCTTGAGGATTGGTTTGTGCCTATTATCGCGGGAGTGAGGCGGCTCCGTGATGTATCTGCCAGCAGCCTGATCTCGGCGTTGGATGGCATGATTGGTTGGGACGCAAGGCAGCAAATAGATATGATCGCACCGGCGAAATTCCATAGCCCGGCAGGAACCACGCATGACATTGACTATGCCGCTGCGGCTGGACCAACGGTGCAATTGCGGGTGCAAGCGCTGTTTGGGCTGGACAGCCATCCCCAAATTGGCCGGGCGCAAATGCCCTTGATTTTAAGCCTGACATCGCCTGCCGGTCGGCCGATACAGACGACACAGGATCTGCCCGCTTTCTGGCGCGGGAGCTGGCATGATGTTGCAAAGGAAATGCGCGGCCGCTATCCTAAACATAATTGGCCCGAAAAACCATGGGAAGCGAGCGCCAGCCTGAAAACCAAAAAGGCGCAGGGGCGTTAATGACCCATTGGCCGATACTTGACGAATCCTGATGCAATAGGCAATGGGACAGGATCAGTTCAAAAGGGTTTGTCACCATGCCAGCACGTATTTACCAACGGTCCAAAAATGCCATGCAATCGGGCAAGGCGGGGACGGACAAATGGGTGCTGGAATTCGCCCCTTCTGAGGCGCGCAAGGCCGATCCTTTAATGGGTTGGGCGGGGTCGGGCGATACACAGACACAGGTAAAGTTGAGTTTTCCGAGCGCGGAATTGGCCCAGGCCTATGCCGATAAAAATGGCATATCCTGCACGATCATAAATACGCCGCCCAAGACATTAAAAATTCAGGCCTATGCCGACAATTTCCGTTAATCGGAAAATGCAACTACACCGGGCAGCATCAACAGCCGCACATCAATTGCGCAGCCGCCGCGGCGTTTTTCGTCCAGAAAGTCTGTAAGGTTATCCAAGGCGATATGGTGGACGGTGATATCTTCGCCTTCCACTCCGCCGCCGTCGCTGATTTTTATCAGCTCATCAGCTTTGACAAGGGTAAAGCTTTCGCTGACCATGCCCGGCGAAGAATAAAACTCGCCCAGATTTTCCAGCCGCCCTGCACGGTATCCGGTTTCCTCCTCCAGCTCCCGCCCTGCGGCGGACAGCGGGTCTTCCTCTTCGCCATCGTCGCCGATCAATCCGGCAGGCAGTTCGATCGCAGATTTTCCAAGGGGAACGCGAAATTGTTCGACCAGAAGAACATGGCCATCCTGCACCGCCAAAATCACCGCAGCCTTTATTCCCCTGCTGCGCGAGACATATTCCCATTTCCCGCGCCGTTTCGCGGTGATGAATTTACCCTCCCACATGGTTTCTATGGGATGGTCCTGATCATGATGCTCACCGGGTTTCGCGCTGGAAAATTTTTGGGTCATAATTCAATCAGCCGATCGGGCAGCTCATTGGGGTTAGCCTCCGTTTTTGGGAAATATTCGGTCAAAACAATACCAACTTGCCGAACCGCATCGGCCATGCCAGCGCCGGGTTGTCCATTTTTGGTGTGATCAATCAGCGCAATCATCGCATCGCCCCATATTTCCGGAGCAACCTTATCGGCGATAGCTTTGTCAGCTATTATTTCCGCGCGATGTTCTTTCATCGAAAGGAAGATCAGCACGCCCGTGCGGCCCATTGTGCGGCTTTCGGTGCCAACGCGGAACAGATCCACGGCCCGCAAACGCACTTGATTTCTTTTGACATAGGGCAGGGTGAGCAACAGGCGCAGCGGTTGCCAATGCAGGATAAACCAGACGGCGAGCCATTTGACCAACGCCGCTGTGCCCGCCAGAACAAGAAATTCCGCATTGCTGAACCGGTGGTTCCATTCCCCATAAAAACTGGCCGCCAATGCCGTATAAAAATCGGGAAAAAGCGCAAAGGCCGCGAGCACCAAAAGGGCCGAAAGGCTGGCCCAGACATAGGCGGTTTCTCGGTAATCGTCCGACAAGTCGGCGACAATAGTCACGATTTCACCGTCTGTTGATTGTTCTGCCTCATGCACCGCGCTGCTGACCAGTTCATGGTCTGCCTCGCTCATATGATTGATCTTACGAAATTTCATATCCTATTTCTCTCGTCACCAACCACCCGAT
>JAAURJ010000021.1 GCA_012032285.1 Sphingomonadales bacterium | reverse complement strand
ATTTGCACGCGCATTTTCTGTTGGAAATATTATTGCGTATCTGCGCGGGGAAATGTCCAACAAATAGGTCCGGCAATGCCGCGCGCGCGGCTTCACTCCCTCTTGACAAGATTATGTTATAGTATATCATACCTATTGCATCAGACGGAAATATTAGTGTTCCATCCATAGGGTCAATGGCCGTTTTTTCCGCCTGACCGCGAAAGCCATTTGGCTTGTTACAACGCCATGTGCAGGGAAGAGGAGAATGCAATGAGCTATGTTACCCAGACGCAAAAGGGCAAGCCCGCCGGATTAACCGCGGCGATTGCGATTAACGGGGCGATTATCGCGGCAATCATGCTGTCGCCGGTGGTGTTGCCGCCAAAGATAAAGGATGCAGGCTTCACCGCTGTCCCGATCGATAAGCCCGTGCCGCCCGCGCCGCCGCCCGAAACCAAACAGACGGTGGAACAGCCGCCTATCGTGCCGCCCATTTATGCGCCCACGCCTATCGTGCCGATGATCGATCCGGTTGATCCTGGCCCGACGATCGGCGATGTGATGGCGGATGATCCGTTACCGCCCGCAGGGTCGCTGGGCGAGGAGCCGAAAATTGCGGCTGCGGCTGAAATTCCGAAAATTGACCCCAAACCGCCGGTTCCGATTTTCCGCGCGGCGGTGCGCGACCCTAGATATGCAGGTAAATTTCAACCCGATTATCCGCGCGGATTGCTGCAAAAAGAAATAGAGGGCAGCGTCACGGTAAAGGTGTTGATCGGCACCGACGGACGAGTGCGAGAGGCGATGGTGGTGCGCGCGACCCATCCCGATTTTGGCGCAGCAACGGTGAAAAAGGCTCTGGAAAGCTGGCGTTTCAAACCGGCGACGCGCGATGGTAAAGCCGTGGAGGATTGGCAGACCCTGTCGGTGCGGTTTGACATTAACTGATACGGCATCATGGATTGCGTTGGCGGTGATGATTCGCCCACTGGCAAATCACCGCCGCCCGCGCTATTAAAGCAATATGAGCTTTTTCAAAGACGCCTCGCCCACGGGCGGTATCACCGATTTGATCGCCTATCTGCGCGAGCGGCGGCAGTATAACTGGTTTTTCTGGGCCGCAGCCTGTCTGCCGCCTGCAATCATGGTGTATATGTTCCAAAATGACATGGCCGTCAAATCAGTGCCGCCCCCGCCCAAGGTGGTTTATTTTGAAAGCTGGCCCGCCGACCGTACGCGCGAAGAAACCATCAAGGACATAACCGCACGTCAGGCGAAGAAAGACGCGTTTCTGGAAGAAAAACGTAAAGGCTATGAAGCGCTGGGCCGCGCCATGGGTATGGATGTGGAGGAGATTAAGCGTGAGGCCGAACAGATACGCGCCGAGGCCCGCGCCGCCGCAGCCAAGGCGGAAGCCGCAGCCAATGCCGCCGCAAGCGAGCCTGCCAATACGGCCAAGGGAGCCGTGAAATAGACGCAAAGCCAAACGACGCGCGCTATATGGCGGCGGCGCTGTCC
Source organism: Sphingomonadales bacterium (assembly GCA_012032285.1). GTDB lineage: Bacteria > Pseudomonadota > Alphaproteobacteria > Sphingomonadales > Sphingomonadaceae > Sphingorhabdus_B. The sequence continues at coordinate 44,522 of JAAURJ010000021.1, read as the reverse complement.
TATGCGCGAAGAGCATCGGGGCAAACGGGGCATAGCCCGGCTGTGGGCTGTGTCATTGTCAAACAGGGACGCATCATTGCCCGCGGCCATACGCAGCCGGGCGGGCGGCCCCATGCCGAGGCTATGGCGCTGTCCGCAGCAGGCGGCGAAGCGGCGGGGGCCGACATTTATGTGACGCTTGAACCATGCGCCCATGATAGCGAACGCGGCCCTGCCTGCTGCGATAGCGTCATCGCCGCCCGGCCCGCACGGGTGGTGATCGCCTGTACAGATCCCGATCCGCGCACCGCAGGCAAAGGGATTGCAAAGCTGAGGGCAGCGCAAATCCACACCGAAACCGGGGTGATGCAGGCCGAGGCCAGAGCCGCCATGGCCGGTTTTTTCACACGGCAATTGCTGGGCCGCCCCCATGTGACGCTAAAGCTGGCGACTTCGCTGGATGGCAAAATCGCACTGGCAAGCGGGCAAAGCCAATGGATTACCGGCGAAGCGGCGCGGGCGCATTGCCATTTGGAGCGGGCCTGTCATGACATGATATTGGTAGGATCAGGGACGCTGCGGGCCGACAATCCGGCGCTCACCGTGCGCTTGCCTGGATTGGAGGGCCGCAGCCCGGCACGGATCATGCTCGGCCGCGGGGAAACGCCGGACGGGTGGCAGAAACTGGCATCGCCCGGCGATATAGCGGCGCTGCCGGGCAACAGCCTGTTTGTCGAAGGCGGGTCCGGGGCGGCATCTTCCTTTTTGCGCAGCGGGCTGGTGGACCGGATTTTACTATACCGTGCGCCAATAATGCTGGGCGATGGCAAGCCTTGTCTTGGCGATATCGGCCTGTCCGATCTGGCCGAGGCGCATGGCACTTGGCGGCTGACCGATACGCGGATGCTTGCCAAAGACCGGATGGAAATTTACGAGCGGACAGAACGGCCCGAATAACACCGCACCAACCATGACAGGATAGCATTCATGTTCACCGGCATCATCACCGACATCGGCACGATAGAAAGCACCGAACGGAGCGGCGACACCCGTGCGGTCATCCGCTGCGGCTATGATATGGGCGGGGTAGCCATGGGCGCATCCATTGCGTGCAGCGGCGTGTGCCTGACCGTGGTGGACAAGGGGCAGGACGGGGATCGCGGCTGGTTCGCTGCCGATATTTCGGGCGAAACCATCGCCTGCACGGCGCCTGGCCAATGGGAAACGGGGCGCAGGTTGAATCTGGAACGGGCATTGAAAGTCGGCGACGAATTGGGCGGGCATATTGTCACCGGCCATGTCGACGGCGTTGGCATCGTTACCCGCTGGGACGCAGAGGGCGGATCGCACCGGTTGGAAATCACCGTCCCGCCCGCCATTGCGCCCTTTGTCGCGGCGAAAGGATCGGTCACCATTGACGGCGTGTCGCTGACGGTGAACAGCGTCACCGACAATGCCGGAGGATGCAACATCGGGCTCAACATCATTCCGCACACATCGGCGGTAACAACGCTGGGCAGCTTCGCGCCGGGCCGCAGCGTCAATTTAGAAATTGATATTCTCGCCCGCTATCTTAAGCGCATGGAGGATGTGCGCCGCCTATAGCGCATAAAGCAAAGCCCTCACTCCGGGGGCATTTGGAGTGAGGGCTAAGCTTGCGTTCGTCACGCGGATATCGAGGGAAAGTATATTGCTGCGGGCAACAGGGGGAAAACCTCACAACAACCGTCCTTCGATGTCTATTTTATACAATGACTTTCCTGTCATTTAGATGAACAAGCCTATTCAGATGACCGGTTGGTCGCGCCCAATGGCTCACTTCACCGCTTGTTAACTGCTATTAACCTTTATTTGCGTCCACGGCGGCGCGGGTCGGTCCAGTTAAAGCTCTTATCGGATATTGCGACATTATATTTGATGTTACCGAGTCGCACCGTGGTCCGGTTGTTCTTGGAATCGAGCGCGACCCAGCCATAAAGCGTATAGCCGCTGGGCGCAGACGCATCCTTGGTAAAGGTAAAGGTCATGGTGCCATATTCCGGACGGCCGGGATCGCGCACCTCTACACTGATCACCTTGTCGTTGCTGGTGGGTTGCAACTTGCCATATTTGCGCAAATCCTGCCCCGGATCGAGAAGAGCGGTGAGCGGGCTGTTTTTGATCGGCCATCTTTGCACCTGACGCACGGCATAGTCGATCATGGTCAGCGCTTTTCCGTCGGCAACGATCAAAAGCGATGTGTCGCCTGTATATTCAAAACGCACATGGCCCGGACGTTTGAGCAGCAGCTTTCCCGAAACGCTGCGCCCGGAACCGTCGGTCTGCGTGAAATTGGCGGTCATCGACGACACCGATTTCATATGCTGCACCACCGCATCCATTTTGTTCGATGCCTGCTGCGCGGGCGCCGCTGTGCTGGCAACAAGCGCGAAAGGTGCGGCGATGATGGCGGTAAGATATTTATTCATGGGCATTATCCTGTTGAATTTCAGTAACTCTTCTGCGGAATTACCAAAAAGGGTTTGAATGGAGCGTGAACCGCATTTGCGCCATATATTCAAGGAAAAACGGCGATTATATCGGTTCCCCATTTTGATCGCGCAGCACCTCTCGGCGGCCGATATGGTTGGGCGCGCTGACATAGCCATCTTCCTCCATCCGGTCGATCAACCGCGCCGCGCTGTTATAGCCGATGCGCAATTGCCGTTGGATCCAGCTGGTTGACGCTTTCTGGCTTTCGAACACAATCTGGCACGCTTTCCGATATTGCGCATCTTCGGGATTGTCGTCCCCGCCCAGGCCGTCAAGCGCAAACCCGCCATCTTCGGGTTCTTCGGTCACTGCCTGGATATATTCCGGTTGCCCCTGTTCGCGCCAATGGTCGGCGACACGGCGGACCTCGTCATCGGAAACAAACGGCCCATGGATACGGGTCAACCCCTTGCCGCCGGCCATATACAGCATATCGCCTTTGCCGAGCAGCTGCTCCGCGCCCTGTTCGCCCAATATTGTGCGGCTGTCGATTTTGCTGGTGACGTGAAAGGAAATGCGTGTCGGCAAATTCGCCTTGATCACGCCGGTAATCACGTCCACCGATGGACGCTGCGTCGCCATGATCAGGTGGATGCCTGCCGCGCGTGCTTTTTGCGCGATACGCTGGATAAGGAATTCGACCTCTTTGCCCGCGGTCATCATCAGGTCTGCAAGCTCGTCCACGATCACCACAATTTGCGGCATGGGCTCATATTCGAGGCTTTCTTCCTCATATTGCGGCTGTCCGGTCATCGGATCATAACCGATTTGCACCTTGCGGCCCAATGGGGCACCCTTGGCCTTTGCCGCGCGGACCTTTTCATTGAAATTGGCAAGGTTGCGCACCGAAAGCGACGACATCATGCGGTAGCGTTCCTCCATCTGCTCCACCGCCCATTTCAGCGCCCGGACCGCTTTGGAAGGATCGGTTACAACCGGCGAGAGCAGGTGCGGAATATCGTCATAAATGCTCAGCTCCAGCATTTTGGGATCGATCATGATCATCCGGCATTGATCGGGCGTCATCCGGTAAAGCAGCGACAATATCATGCTGTTCAACCCGACCGATTTACCCGAACCGGTGGTGCCCGCAACCAGAAGATGCGGCATGGGGGCAAGATCGGCAATCACCGGATCGCCGGAAATATTCTTACCCAATATGATCGGCAATGTGCCCGTTTGTTCGGCAAAGGCATCCGATCCGACCATCTCATTAAGCGAGATCATCTCCCGGTGGCTATTGGGCAGCTCAATCCCCATCACCGTCCGGCCCGGAATGGCGGAAACACGCGCCGACAGCGCGGACATATTACGGGCAATATCCTCGGCCAGCTGGATCACCCGGCTTGCCTTGATCCCTGGCGCGGGTTCGAGTTCATACATGGTGACAACCGGACCGGGGCGCACGGCAACAATTTCGCCCTTCACGCTATATTCCTCCAGCACCGATTCGAGCAGGCGGGCGTTGGATTCGAGCGCAGCTTTATCCAATTTGGGTGCGGCATTTTCGGGCGAAGGGTCGAGCAGATCAACCGATGGCAGGGCATAGCTGCCAAAAAAATCGCCCTGCCGTGCCCCTGTTGAAAATTGGCTTTTTAGGGGCCAGCTTGCGTTCGCTGATTTCCGGTGCGCGGCGTTCCTCACGCTCGACAATTTTACGCGGTGCGGCCTTGACCGGTTGCGATTCGGATTCTCCATCGGGATTGGACACAGCCTGTTTCTTTTTGGACGCGGGGATATTGGGCAGCGGCATCGCCGGGATACGGAGCAAGGGCCGTTCCATTTCCAACGAGCGGATGACAAGGGCAATGCCGCCCAGCAGCGATCCAATAATCAAAAACCAACGCAGCAGCGCCGCCCATCCGCCCTCGACCATGCCAACGCCCGCGCTGGCCATGCGTTCGAACAGCAAGGCAGGGGCGCCGCCCCATCCCCCGGGCAGGCCAATATCACTGCCGCTTTGCCAATAGGCCATGCCAAAGCCCAAAAGCAGCATTCCCGCAAGACATAGCAGCCATTGCCGCCGCCAGCGCGGCTGCGGCACATCTTTCCAAAGCCGCTGCGCCATGATCAGCATCAGCGGCAGAAATAATATCGCCGGCAGGCCAAACAGGAACAGGGCGCTGTCGCCCATATACGCTCCTGCCGTACCCATCCAATTATGCCGCACGCCATCGGCGGCACTGTTAAAGGCGGCATCGGCGGGCGAGTAGCTCAACACCGATAGCGCATAGAAAACCGCAAACAGCGCCAGCGCAATTGCGCCGATCAATGCACCGCTGCGGATGATTGATTGACGCATCATTTCGCGCCAACCGGTTAAGGCGGAGTTATTGGCGGATTTTCGGGCGCTGCTGGCCATGGGATTATACTGCCTTAAATGAATATCGTTAACCAAAGCCCTTTTGCGCCGATGAGTGACTCCGCGTCAAGAGTCCTGCCATATTTTGCACTATGCAAGCGCCGCCATCGCGCCTTAATATCACAAAAAACACAGCAGCAGGAAAAAGGCCATATCATGACGCAATCCCAAACAGCAGATGTCATCATCATAGGCGGCGGACTTATCGGCCTGACACAGGGGCTTGCGCTCGCTGCGCACGGGATAAGCAGCCATATTGTCGACCGCGCCGACCCGGCCATTATGTTGGCCGATGGTTTTGACGGCCGCACTTCGGCGATCAGCAGCTCTTCGATGAAAATGTTTGAAGCCATCGGCCTTGGCGATTCTTTGTCCGGTAAAGGGTGCCCGATTGAGCAGATTTGGGTCAGCGACGGTTTGAAACCCGGCGAGCTTGATTTTGTTCCAGGCGAAAAAGACGGCTATCTGGGGCAGATGTTTGAAAATAAATTTCTGCGCCGGATATTGACCCGCGCGGCGCAGGAAAGCGACCTGATCCAATTGCATATGCCCGCGCAGATTAATTCTAAGCAGCGTGATGACGGTGCGGCCCGCGTCCAGTTGGATAATGGCGCGGTTCTGACCGGGCAATTGTTGATCGTGGCGGAGGGACGACAAAGCCAAACGCGCGAGGAAGCAGGCCTGAAAATTGCCCATTGGCACTATAATCATATCGCGCTGGTCGGGGCGATCACCCATGAAAAAAGCCATGAAAATATCGCCTATGAAATTTTTTATCCCACAGGGCCTTTTGCGGTGCTGCCGATGCTTGATGATGATCAGGGCCGCCATCGCAGCGCGATTGTGTGGTCGCAAACAAAGGGGGATGCTCCTGCTTATCTGAAATTATCGCCGCGCGCCTTTACCGCCGAACTTGAAAAGGCAATGGGGCATATGCTGGGGATTGTGGAATTGGCCGCCCCCTTGTCCAGCTATCCGCTCGGCTTCCACCATGCAGGACAGATCACGGCGCAGCGGCTTGCGCTGATCGGCGATAGCGCCCATGGTATTCACCCGATAGCAGGCCAAGGGCTTAATCTGGGCCTGCGTGATGTTGCCAGCCTGACCGAAGTGTTGGTAGACGGTGTGCGTTTGGGACTTGATCTGGGCGATGCGCAATTGCTGGCCCGGTATAGCCGCTGGCGCAGTTTGGACACTTTGACGGTTGCAGCGTCAACCGACGGCCTGAACCGGTTATTTTCGGTGCCCGGCAAAGCCGCCAGCGCAGTGCGCCGTTTCGGCATGGCCGTGGTGCAGCGCACCCGCCCTGCCAAAGCCTTTTTCATGGCCGAAGCCCGCGGCGAAAGCGGCAGTCTGCCTAAATTACTGAACGGAGTGGCGATATGAAACAGGGGCGTTTTGCCGACCCTGTATCAATGCGCGAAATCATGAATGGCGACAAGCAGATGCGTGAAAATGCCCGCAAATATCTTGCCGCCAATTTTTGACTAGCCTACCCCTCGGTCACCGGAACAAGGCGGATTTCAACGCGGCGGTTGGCGGCGCGGCCTTCTTCTGTTGTGTTGCTCGCCTTGGGCTGGCTTTCGCCATAGCCTTGGGTGGCGAGGCGGGCGGATAGCACGCCATTGGCAGTCAGCACCTGCGCCACCGATTGTGCCCGGTTTACCGACAATGTCTGATTATACGCATCCGATCCGGTTGAATCGGTATGGCCCAAAACATCGACATAGGTTTTTTCATATTCGCGCAGCGTGCCGGCCAAATTGGCCAGAGTTTGGCGAAATTCGGGCTGCACCGCATAACTGTTGACCGGAAAGGTCACATCAGCGGGCATATCAAGGACCAGATTATCGCCGTCGCGGATCACGTTAACGCCGGTTCCGGCGGTTTGTTCGCGCAGTTTCTTTTCCTGCTGATCCATATAATAGCCAACACCCGCGCCCGCGATGGCGCCGATGCCTGCCCCTACGATTTTTTCGGTGCGGTCGCGTTTACCGCCAACCAGATCGCCAAGCAAGTAACCGCCCAGCGCCCCGCCCAGACCGCCAATCGCGGCTTTTGAAATGCGTTTATTGCCAGTTTCAGGATCGGTGACACAGGCCGAAAGCGGTAAGGCGGCCAGCGCGGCTATCAATGCGATTTTGCGGGTTTTAATCATATATTTTTCCTTTTATCTGGCATATTTGCGGTTCAGATACACAAAGAATGCGCCCATGAAAATGAACAGAAGCTGATTAAGTTCCCGAAAGAAGGGGATATAGCGCGAAAATATTGCCAAAAGCCGCAAATCCGCTAAAGACAAAATCAGTTCAATGACACTCACCCCCTTTCCTTGGTTTGATATGGCGATCATCTTGGCGCTCATCGCGCTCAATGGCGTGTTTGCCATGTCGGAACTGGCGATCGTATCGGCCCGCAGCGCAAAGCTTCAGGCAGAGGCGGATGAAGGCAGTAAGGGCGCGGCCGCCGCGCTGCGTTTGGCGCAGGATCCGGGCAAATTCCTGTCCACTGTGCAAATCGGTATCACCCTGATCGGTATCATCGCGGGCGCTTATTCGGGTTCGACATTGGGCGGTCCGGTGGCGGAAAGATTGCAATATTACGGGATGGAAAGTGGCTGGGCGGTGACCACCGGTTTTGGGATCGTCATTGGTATTACCACCTATTTATCGCTGGTCATTGGCGAGTTGGTTCCCAAACAATTTGCGCTGGTTGCGCCTGAAAACATAGCCAAAATTATGGCACCGATGATGGAATGGATGGCGCGATTGACCGCGCCTTTTGTCTGGATGCTCGACAAATCCAGCGCAGCGATATTCCGCCTGCTTGGCCTGCGCCGCGATTCGCGTCAGGCGCTGTCCGCCGAAGAATTGCGTGTTGTGTTCGCGGAGGCCACCCATGCCGGCCTGATTGAGGAGCATGAACATAAAGTCATCGCAGGTGTTGTCCGGCTTGCCGACCGGCCTGTGCGCGAGGTGATGACCCCGCGCACCGATGTTGATTGGATTTCCGCCGATGCCAGCGGCGATGATGTGCGCGTGGCATTGGTCGAATCGCCGCACACCCGGTTGCCGGTAACGGCGCGGATAGCGACGATATTATCGGCGTGGTGCAATCACGCGACATTGTGATTGCGCAGATACAGGGCAAAAAACTGAATATCCGAAAATTGATGCGTAAGGCGGAGATTGTCCCTGATCAGCTGGACGCGATGGATGCGCTCGAAATATTGCGGTCCTCCGATGTTCCGATGTTGTTGGTGCATGATGAATATGGCCATTTTGAAGGCATTGTGACGCCCAATGACCTTTTGGCCGCCATCGCCGGAGAATTTGCCTCTGACCAGGAACAGGGCAGTGCGCCGAGCATCGTCACGCTGGAAGATGGATCCTTGCTGGTTTCGGGCAGCATGGCCGCCGATGCCATGGCCGATGCGCTTGACATCCGTTTGTCCGAAGAGCGCGATTATGCGACCGCGGCGGGCCATGCGCTCTATGTGCTGCGCCATTTGCCCGAGGAGGGCGAAGCGTTTACCGATCAGGGCTGGCGGTTTGAGGTGGTCGATATGGACGGGCGCAAAATAGACAAATTGCGGCTGTCGAAAATCCCGGAACAAAGCGGCGAGTAACAGCCGGTCATCCGCCCATTTTACGCGCCCTGCGCCGCTGCACCGATGATCCTATGCCCATGGCTTCGCGGTATTTGGCCACCGTGCGCCGCGCCAGATCAAAGCCCGCTTTTTTGAGCAGCAGGACCAGCTTGTCATCGGATAATATCTTGTCACCTTCGCCGCCGATCAGCGTTTTGATCTGGCTCTTTACCGCTTGCGCCGACGCGCCCTCGCCATCGTCGGAAGCAACCCCGCTGGAGAAAAAATATTTGAGTTCAAACAGCCCGCGTTTGCAGCTGAGATATTTATTGCTGGTGACGCGGCTGATGGTTGATTCGTGCATATCAATGGCTTCAGCGACTTGGCGCAGGGTCAACGGACGCAAATGCGCGACGCCATGGCGAAAAAATCCGTCCTGTTGTTTGACGATTTCAGACACGGTTTTGATGATCGTGCGCTGTCTTTGATCCATGGCCTTGATCAACCAATGGGCATCGGCCAGCGCTTCGTTGAGCCAGGCCTTTGTTTGCTTGTCCGCGCCGTTTGCACCCAGCGTTGCGGCATAGCTGCGATTGACAAGCAAGCGGGGCAGGTTGGCACTGTTCAGCTCAACGGACCAGCCCTGCCCCTGCGGTGTCAGGAAAATATCGGGGGTGACCGCACGGGCTTCTTCTTCGCCAAAATGCGATCCGGGCTTGGGATCATAACCGCGCAGTTCGATCAGCATATCGCGCAAATCTTCATCATCCACCCGGCATAGCCGTTTGAGCTGGTCAAAGCCGCCGCGCGCGACCAGATCAAGATTGTCAATGAGCCGCGCCATGGCGGGGTCATAACGGTCCGCCTCCTTGGCCTGAAGCGCGATGCATTCGGCTAAATCGCGGGCGCCAACGCCCGTGGGGTCAAAGCTTTGCAGTATTTCAAGCGCAGCCTCCATCTCCACCATCGGCACGCCCAGACGGTGGGCCAGGGCAAGCAGGTCGGTGCCCAGATAACCGCTATTTTCAATATGTTCGACCAATTGCTGGACCAGCAGATATTTGCGTCCTGACAGCACCGATCCCGCCTGCACCATCAAATGGTCGCGCAGTGAAATATCGGCGGCGGCGAAACGATCAAAATCGGGGCCATCGCCAAAACCGCTGCTGTCCCCGCTGGCCGCGCCACCGCCTGACAGGCTCAGCATGGCATCTGCGCCGCCTGCTGCGCTGCTGTTTGCCGCATCCATCATCCCATCGCTGGCGCTGTCGCTATGATAGGTTTCGCTATTATAATCGACATCCAGCGCATTTTCCCCGGCGGCGGCATTGCTGTTCAATATCTCATCGCTGCCCATGCTGGCCGCGTCGGCAGGGGCGGATAACGGGCCGTCATGGTCGCTGCCTGCATCGCGGCCCAAATCATCGCTGCCTGCTTCCAATAACGGGTTTTTTTCAATCGCTTCGCTGATATAGGCTTCGATTTCTACAGAGGATAAAGCGAGCAGCTTGATCGCCTGCTGCATTTGCGGCGTCATCACCAGCGACTGGCTTTGTCTTAAATCAAGGCGGGGGGAAAGGGCCATGGTTTAACTTTGCGCAGGCTTACATTGCAAAGCTTTCGCCAAGGTAAAGCCTGCGCACATTGGCATCGGCGACCAAGGCCTGCGGCGTGCCGGCAAACAGCACCTGACCGCCATAAATGATGCAGGCCCGGTCTACAATATCAAGCGTTTCGCGCACATTATGGTCGGTAATCAGCACGCCAATATCGCGGGTTTCAAATCCTTGATCAAATCACGAATATCGGAAATGGACAAGGGATCAATCCCGGCAAAAGGTTCATCAAGCAGCATGATCGACGGGTTGGCGGCCAAAGCGCGGGCGATTTCACAGCGCCGCCTTTCCCCGCCCGACAGCGCCATAGCAGGCGATGTGCGCAGCCGCGTCAGTCCGAATTCATCGAGCAGCGTATCGAGCCGGCTTTGCTGTGCATCTCTATCCGGTTCGGCCATTTCCAGCACGGCCATGATATTCTGCTCCACCGTCATGCCCCGGAAAATGGATGTTTCCTGCGGCAAATAGCCCAATCCCAATATCGCGCGGCGATACATGGGCAGGCGGGTAATATCCTCTCCGTTCAACATGATCCGCCCGCTATCAGGTTTGACCAGCCCCATAATCGAATAGAAACAGGTCGTCTTACCCGCGCCATTGGGACCAAGCAGGCCCAGCACCTCACCCTTCGCTACCGACAGCGACACATCGGATAGGACGGCGCGTTTGTCATAGCTTTTGGCAATCGAAACAACGGCAAGCCCCGATGCCATACCGGCTGCGGTGGTGGCGTCGGCGGCGGGGCCGTGTGTTTCGTCTAGGCCTTGGACAATCTCCATAATGAACCGGTGCCGCTCCTTATTATTTCGCAATGCGCCTTATGCGCCGCTAATAGCTAATTTATCCTTGGCGCTTTGGCAATTGGCATGATTTATGCCTACCCAAAAAAATCCCGAAGCTGATGGGAATTAATTTTTGCGCTGCGGCACGGTGAATGTGCCGCTGACCCGGCCATTATTGCTTTGCGTGCCGTCCGGCGCGACATTATTGCCTGCCCCGCCCGATATGGTGGTGCGGTCCGCATTCAAGTCAATCACAATCCGTCCGCCGTTCAACCGGTTGCGCCCCTGCGTCAGGTTCACATTGCCGATCAGCGTGATTAGCGCGGCATCGACATCATAAATCGCGGCGTTACTGGTGGCGACCAGATCATCTTTGGTGATCCGCACCCCGCCAACTGCATCAAAACGGTTGACGTCAATCTTTGCTCCGCCGGTATAGGCTGCGGTCAGCCGCGCCGCACGGATGGTCAGGCCCGCTTGGCTGACCACCGCCCCGCCCGACAATATAACGCGGTCGGCCTTGTCGTTCAAAACCAGCTCGCCCGCGCTGAAATCAACAGGCGCATTGCTGTTATGGCCGCGGATTACCTGCGCCGGAACCGCAACCGAAATCAGCGCCGCTGTGCCGATAAAGCTGGCCGCCATAATAGCCAGTGGGCTTTTGAAAGGGGATTTGTGCATTTTCATCGCCATTATCTAAACGCATTTCCTTCGATACGCAATTTTGCGTTGCCCGATAGGGTAACAATACGGCTGTCCATATCCGCGCTCATGCTGTTGGCGCTGAAAGTGCCGACTTTAGTGCTGCCCCGGACCGGGCCAAAGCTTTGCATATTACGCTCTGGCAAATTCACCTGCACATTATTGGCGGTGAGCGCATAGCCATCCTTTCCGGTGAAAGAAACAGTGCCGTTGCTGCGCAAAATCTGAGTTTTCAGGGTCAATAGGACATTATTGGCGAGCAACGAATATCCGTCCGATGATTTGACCGATAGCGGCCCGTTCACCCGCATGGTTTCGGCGTCAAGATCATAGGCGCCTTGCCCCGCGACCAAAGCCGCCGGACCGTCATCCAATAAAATACGCGCTGACAAATCCGACATTCGGATAACAGGTTCGGCGGAGCTTTTCTGAACCGCGCTGCCCGCCCGCAGCGAAAACGGCCGCCCCTTGCTGTCTTCACCGCGATACAGCGCCTCGCTGATCCGCATCCGTTCGGCGGCCATATTGACCCGGTCCTTGTCGAGAACAAAGCTCAATTCATTGCTGTTGGTAAACGGGCTGAAGGTCAAAAGCGCAAGCAATATGCCAATAATGCTGGGCAAGATCACGCGCAGCGCCCGGATCAACCGGTCATGGCGGCTGCCCGGTGCGGCCCAATGCTGCCGCTGTGTTTTTTGCCGGTCGGCAAGGTCAGACATTTGCTTTACTCTATTGTTCTACTGCTGCCTAATGCGCGATGAAACGGTGCGCCAATCAACTATGCCCGAATATATCAATTTCCGGCCATCCTGCCAAATCAAGTCGTGCCCGGTGCGGCAGAAAGTCGAAACAGGCCTGCGCCAATGCGCTGCGCCCCTCGCGCTCCAACCTTTCGGTGAACTGCGCGTGCAGCCGGTGTAGATAGCGCACATCGCTCGCCGCATAATCTTTTTGCGCATCGGACAGACTGTCTCCGCCCCAATCGCTCGATTGCTGCTGCTTGCTGATATCCTGTCCCAGCATTTCCTTGACCAACTCCTTCAGCCCATGGCGATCAGTATAGGTGCGGGTCAGGCGCGAAGCGATTTTGGTGCAGAAAACCGGCGCCGCTGTTACCTTCAGATAATGTTCGATCGCGGCCAGATCGAAACGAGCAAAATGAAACAGCTTCAACCGTGCAGGATCGGCCAGAACGGCCCGCAGATTCGGCGCGGCATAATCGCTATTTGCGCCAAAACGCACCAGATGTTCATCGCCATTGCCATCGGATATTTGCAGCAAGCACAGCCGGTCCCTTGGGGTAATCAGCCCCATGGTTTCGGTATCCACCGCAACCGGACCATCGGCCAGTATATTTTCGGGTAAATCGTCTTCGTGGAAAAAAATGGACATTAACAGGCCTTACTATTTTGCGACTCGGGCGCGATGATGGGCGGTTCTGCTAAACACCCATAAACGCCAATTTCCGGGCAATGCACCAACCCGGACGCCATGGCAAGGGCAAGCTATTGCCATAATGCTGCAATATAAAGGGATAATAGCGGCTATGGCCTATTATAATAGTGCTATACCCTGCGGCGTTAATAGGTTATGCACAGGGCTAATGGGGTTGAGGTTCCCTGTTTACAGATGCAGGCAGTGTCGCCCTTGACTGCATTTGCCGAAGTGGTCGGGCGTCGGGGAAGTAATAGAGTAATTATGAGTTTTGATCGCAAACGGCGCGGCAGGGGCCGGGACAAAAGAGATAGTTTTGGTGACGAAAGTTATGATGGCTATCAGGCTGCACCCGCATTTGGAAATGATTTTGGCGGCGGCAAGGCCGGTGGATATAATGCAGGTGGATTTAATTCCGGCGGCGGTTTCGGCGGCCAACGCGGTGCCCCGCGCGGAACGTCTATGCCCGCACAAGTGGTTGGTTCCGGCAAAGGAATAGTCAAATTTTTTAACGCACAAAAAGGATTTGGTTTTATCCAGTGCGATGACCGACCCGATGATGTTTTTGTGCATATCAGCGCGGTTGAACAAGCCGGGTTGACCGGATTGGCCGAAGGTCAACCGCTCGAATTCACGCTTGTCGACCGCGGCGGTAAAGTGTCTGCGTCCGACCTTGTGATTGACGGCGAACCGATGCCGGTGGAGGCCGCCGCGCCCCGCCCCGAACGCTCCGATCGCTCCGAACGTGCACCCGCTGGCGGCGGTAATCCCGGAGCGGCAGGCGACCACGCCAATGGCACGGTGAAATTTTTCAATGATGTAAAAGGATTCGGTTTTATTCAGCGTGACGACGGGGCAGAGGATGTTTTTGTCCATATCTCCGCCCTCGAACGTTCGGGCGTGGGTCAGGTGACACAAGGTGACCGGTTGGAATTTGACATTGAAATTGATCGCCGCGGCAAATTTTCTGCCGCCAATGTTGCCCGGCTTCAGGAATAAGCTAGCCTTAAACCAGATCGAAAACACCCAGCGCCAGATATAGCCCCCAAAGCAGCAGCAATGCACCGCCCATACGCCGGATGCGTTTGATGGGGGCAATCTGCGCCAGTTTTTCGCGCAGCAAAATCGCCGGCACACAGGCCGCCATTATACCGATCACGCCGCCCGCAAAGGTGAAGCCCCAAAACGGCGTTGCCGCCGCCTGTGCGGCGATTAGAAACTGGCTCTTATCGCCCAGTTGCAGGATGAACAGCCCCAAAAAGCTGGTGGTGACCGCGCCGGTTTTCCACCCACTCAATATATCCACAGGCCGCCGCCACATCAGCATCCCTGTGCCTGCAAAAATATAGGCAAGCGCGATGAAAAGCCGGACCGGTTCCTCGCTAATCCATTGATCAATCACCGAGCCTGCCGCGGCGCTAATCGCACAGTTCAGCAGGGTGGCGAGCATCAGCCCCGCCAATATCCGCCGGTCATCGCCAAAACGTATGGCAAGCGCGGCGGCCAAAATCTGGCTGCGATCGCCCATTTCGGCCACCAGAACGGCAAAAAAAGTGGCAAGCATATTGTCCATATGCCGATGTTAACAGAATTTGGTTAAGATAATGGCCGTGATTACGCCCGCAAACGGATGGCGACCGATGCCAATAATGATTCGGCGATGACCGCATCCAGATTGGAACAACCAATCGCCTCGCGCAGGATTTCCAGATAGCTTTCAATCACCGATTCGGCTCCGCCCCGCCTGATAACGCGCTGCATCGCATCTTCAAAAGAAGCAGCGATTTCGGCAACGGCGTCAAAACGCTGTATCTTTGCGGTTTCGCGTATGGCCTCAAGCCGGGTCAGGAACAACACTGGGCTATTGTCAAAATGAGTCAGGCGAAGCGCCTCGACAAGGTCGGAAAGCGTGGCTCTCGCCAGTAACAAACGATCATTGTCAAAATCCATAATGCTGCCCCCGCTCTATGGAAGATCATCCTTATCTCCCCCCATGCACCATCGGACAAGATGGTTAATATTCGGTAAAAAGGGCCGGAAAGGGGCTTATTTGATTCAAAAGGGTTGACTTATCCCGCCATAAAGGACAATAGCCCGCGATTGAAACGGGGCAGGCATTGCCCCTTTATTTTTACGCATCTGCAAAACAAAGGAATGGGCCATGGCGAAGCCAGCCACTATCAAGATCAAATTGCTCAGCACCGCTGACACTGGCTTTTTCTACACCACGAAGAAAAACCCGCGCAACACCACCGAAAAAATGTCTTTCCGTAAATATGATCCCGTTGTTCGCAAGCACGTGGAATTTAAGGAAGCCAAAATCAAATAAGGCGTAAAGCCTGTTTGAAATGATGAATAAGGGCGCTTTTGGGCGCCTTTTTTCGTGGCAAAAATTATCGTTGCGAAGGCCCGCATAGTGTGAAAATAATGCCCCCTGTTCGTTAGGGGAATATATGCTAAAGTCGGTAATTCTGCCGCGCTCTGCCTACTGATCGCGCCTGCCGCCTATGGGCAGGATGAGGCTCCGGCCGACCAGGCTGTTGAAAGCCCGGCGATTGGAACAGCATCTGCACTGCCCGATCCAGAAACGGTTAGCGTTCCCGATGTTACGCCTTCCAATGACCCAAAGGTGCGCAAGCAAGGCTATAAATTCTATTATTTCCACAATCCAGATATCAGCTTTGCCGATGCATATCAGGATTTCGTTGAATGCCGGGGATATCTGCGTGTTGGCGGGGGAGTAGCGCTTCCGGGTTTTATTCCATGGACAGAAACCTATCAGCGCCCTGTTTACGCACAATATCCGCAATATGGACTAGTTGGCGCTGTTTTAATAGCGATTATCTCGCCTAAAGCCGAGCGTGGGGTTCGCAGCAATAAGATGCGCCGATGCATGGGAACGCGAGGCTATGTCCGATATGCAATCCCAGAAAAGACTTTTGATGAAATTAATGAAGGCGAAGAAGCCAAGATTTTAATTGTTCAGGCAAAACTGGCTACAGGTCCCAAACCCCAGGATGAGGTGGTAGAAGATGATTAGGAAACTGATCGGGTCAATTTCTGTGCTCGTCATTTTGGCTTTTTCTTCTCAGGCGCAGGCCAAAGATAAAGACAATGCAGGCGTCACTCAGCTAGTATCTGCTCCAACGCAGTTAAAAAATGATATGGCTTATATCCTTTTGCGCACAAGTACCGCAAAAACCGGATTGTTTACGTTGCAGCCTGTTTTTTTACGCATTCCCAATGAGGAAGAGCTTGCTGATTATCAAAAGGCGAAAAAGGCCGCTTATGAAAAAGCTTTGCCTGATTTACAGAAGAAAGCACAAAACAATCAGGTACCTACGATAGAACAATTTTCTTTTGATTATGAAGGCAAAGCGAATAGTTTCGTTGCTTCCTCAAAGGAATTTCTGACCGACGGTAATATGCGAACTATCTTGCTTGAGGTGCCGATCGGGAAATATATACTTTATGGCAGCACTAATATGAGCAACACTTTGGTGACGTGCAACTGTTTGGGAACAGTCGGTTTTGAAGTGAAAGCTGGCATTATAACAGATATGGGTTCAGTCTATACGGATAAGGTACACAAAAAATCTCCTTTACCACATTTGGAAGATAATCTTGGGCCTTCCATGTTTAACTATGGTTATATCTTCGGCCAGGCACTGGTCCCCGTTGCAGAAGATGTGGTCTATCCTGATTTTTTAAAGGCACTCCCGATTGAACCTGCCCGGTTTGAGGTTATCAAGCAATATTATGAACCGGGCGCAGCTAGTATCAATCGTTTGGCCCCAATATCGGGATTATTGGGATATAAGCGCGGTAAACCGGTTGATTTGAGGGTTGCAGAATAGGAGCTAGCACTGCCGCCCATCACCCCAATATGCCGTTTACCGCCTCCAAGAATTTCATAACAGATACCGGTTTGGACAAATATCCGCGTGCACCTGCAGCCATGATGCGGTCTTCGTCGCCCTTGCCCGCATAAGCGGTGACAGCGAGGACGGGGATGGATTTCAGCGCAGCATCTTTTTGCATGGCCTCAATCAAATCGAGGCCGCTGACATGCGGCAATTGTATGTCCATGATGACAAGGTCGGGGGCGAACATTTTCGCTTGTTCCAGCGCAAGCCGTCCATCCTTGACGCCTTCCACGATAAATTTATGCGCGGCAAGAAGATCGGTGAACAATTTCAGATTCAACTCATTATCTTCAACGATCATCACTTTTTTTGGCATATGGCATCTTTCCCACCTTGCCCTTGGGCTGGCAAGTCTTAAACAGAGCCTGTGCAAAAATTAAATCAAAATATTGGCGATCCTTCGGTGCTAGCGATACAGGCGCTGGCATGGGCCTTGGGCGATGATAACCGGGCGCAGCGGCTTTTGGCGCTGACCGGCCTGACGCCGGATGGCCTGCGCTACGGGATAGGCGATACAGGATTGCAAGCAGCAGTGCTAGGCTTTCTGGAAAGTCATGAACCTGATCTGCTTGCCTGCGCGGTTGCCATTGATGTCAGCCCGGCCGCGCTGATCCTTGCAAAGCGGCAATTGGAAGGAACGGATATTTATGGCTAGGCCGCTGATCATTTCGGACTGTGACGAGGTGCTTTTGCATATGGTGGTGCCATTTCGCGAATGGGTGGATGAAGCGCATGATATTGATTTCACTTTCGATAATCATGATTTCAGCCGCTCGCTCACCCACCGTCATGATGGCAGCTTTGTCGAACCTGTTAAAATATGGGAATTGCTGGGCGGGTTTTTCGACAGCGAAATGCACCGGCAGCAGCCTATAGAAGGGGCGGTGCTGGCGATGACCGCCTTGGCTGAGATTGCCGATATTGCTATCCTGACCAACTTGCAGGACCACCGGGCCGAAGCCCGCAGCGAACAGTTAAAGGGCATAGGAATTGAGGCGCCGGTTTTCACCAACCAAGGGCCAAAGGGCGCCGCGCTCGCCCGGATTGTTGCGGAATTTCAACCCAGCCTGTCGCTGTTCATCGACGATATTGGCAGCCACCATGAATCAGTGGGCGCGGTACAGCCCGATGTGTGGCGGCTGCATATGATAGGTGAACCGTTAATGGCGCGGCATATACATCCCGCCGCCCATGCCCATGCCCGGATTGATGAATGGCAAGCGGCGCATGGCTGGATAGAAGATAAATTGCGGGCGGGGTTGCCTGCGCCAAAAATCGAATTGGAGACGATATGAGTATAGAGCTGAAATTGGCCGAATTGGGGCATAAATTGCCAGAGCCTGCTGCGCCCATTGCCGCTTATGTACCCGCCGTCCATCAAGGCGGGATGCTTTATATTTCGGGGCAGCTTCCCTTTATCAATGGTCAGGTGGTAACTGGTAAAGTCGGCGATTTTGCAAACCCCTTGGGCCGCACTATGGAGGATGGGAAGATCGCGGCGCAGGCCTGCGCCCTGATGCTGATCGCACAGATGAAAGCGGCGCTGGGCGATTTGAACCGGGTGGAACGGATCGTGAAGCTGGGTGTGTTTGTCGCCTCCACCTCTGATTTCACCAATCAGCCTATTGTTGCCAATGGTGCGTCCGATTTGATGGAGGCGGTGTTCGGCGAGGCCGGAAAGCACGCACGATCGGCGGTATCCGTGCCAGTCCTGCCGCTTGATGCCACTGTGGAAATTGATGCTATTGTCGCGGTGAAGGGCAAATAAGGTTCCCATTGTGCCTAGCGAGATTATCGCGGAAATTGGTAATGGTGTCGCGGGCATTGATGCGGTGCAATGGGACGCGCTGAATGATGGCAACCCCTTTACCAGCCATGCTTTCCTTTGTGCCCTGGAACAATCGGGCAGCATCGGTAACCGAACCGGTTGGCAAGCCGCGCCGATATTGCTGCGCGAAAGTGGCGGGGCGCTTATAGGAGCGCTGCCTGCTTATCTGAAAGCGCATAGCCAGGGCGAATATGTTTTCGACCATCATTGGGCCGATGCCTATGAACAGGCGGGCGGACGTTATTATCCGAAGCTGCAAATTGCATCGCCTTTTTCGCCGGTGCCGGGGCCGCGCCTGCTGCTAAAAGATCCGGCTCAGGCTGCGCCCTTGCTTACCGCTGCCGAAGCGGCCGTGCAGCAAAATGGCCTGTCATCCGCCCATGCCACATTCATCACACCCGATCAGATACCGCTTTTCCGTGATGCGGGCTGGCTGATACGCACTGGAAGCCAGTTTCATTGGCAAAATAAAGGCTATTCATGCTTTGATGATTTTCTGGCCGCACTGGCGTCGCGCAAGCGCAAGGCGGTTCGTAAGGAAAGACGCGCGGCGCAGGCAGCGGTTCAGATAAAAAGGCTGAACGGCCCAGAAATCCGCAGCGAACATTGGGATGCATTCTGGCTATTTTACCAAGATACCGGAATGCGCAAATGGGGCAGGCCTTATTTGACCCGCGCGTTTTTCGACCTGATGGCAGAGGCGATGGCGGACAAGCTGCTGCTGATCCTTGCCTATCAAGACGGTCGGCCAGTGGCAGGGGCGCTGAATATGATCGGGCCAGACTGTCTTTATGGCCGCTATTGGGGGTGCAGCGCTGATATTGAGTTCCTGCATTTTGAGCTTTGTTATTATCAAGCGATCGCATTTGCGATTGAAAGCGGCCTATCGCGCGTGGAGGCCGGGGCGCAGGGCGAACACAAGCTGGCCCGCGGCTATGAACCAGTGCCGACCTATAGCGCCCATTATATTCCCAATGCCGGTTTTCGCAGCGCCATAGCCGATTTCCTGCGACGCGAAGACAAGGCAATGCAGCGCGAAATGGCATTTCTGGGCGAAATGATGCCGTTCAAACGGGGGTGATGAATTGCGCAGAGCGTCAGAGCCTGCTTCTTGGTCACTGGCTCAATATGCCGCAACCATTTAGGGATTAATACAAGCCGGCCTGTAGCAGTTCAGTGGCTGATGCTGGTAAAGCCGGTTACCCTTCGGGCCTTTGCTTTCAATCCCTATCCTCCCTGTTATCTGCATTAGCCCATGCGTCCAAAAATTCCGAGATAACCTTGCGATCAGAATCGGCCGTTTGAAGATCGTTGCTCACCTCTGCCGTGCGCGTATGCAGCATATCCAGATCGAATGGCGACCCGGTCTCCGCCGCCATTCATACCCATTGCATGATTAAAGTCGCCCAATTGGGGTATTGTTTCGCGCCAATTGCCGGTTGAACGCTTTATGCCAATATCATTTTTTGGGCACAGGGATCAATCTGAGCACAGAGGGTGAAGGAATATCATCGCGGGCGACATCCTGATTTGCGGGTAATGCGTGCCATGTCAGATACCAGTCATAATCGGCAAACACCCCCGTTCCTTTTCCGGTTGCTTTGGCGAAATGAAACGGCATTTCCCGCTTTGCCTTTTCCGACAGGATTTGCGCGGGCAATGGATCGCTGATCGTTGTTACGGCCATCACTTTGTTCGTTTTTGCATTAACCTGCCACTGCGTAATTACGCCGTCGCGTATGGCCTGCACTGTAATTGAGCCATCTGCCGCTATTTCAGGATCGGCTGAAACCGATACCGTATTAGCGAGGCTGCCTTGCCGGTCCAATTCCTGCCGTGATCCTGTCCAGTTGGAAATCTGGTCCGATTTCCATCCCTGTGCGGTTTTCCGCAAAAGATAGATTTGCGTGTCACCTTTTTGATCATATTTATAATAGCTGATCATCGGTTTTTTATCGCTGTCAAAGCCCAGCCGGTGCTGTCCGTTCAATATCCCGCCGCCCACTGGCACAGGTTCGATAATCTCGCTTGTTGACAGCGTCATCGGTAGCGTCAGCGGTTTGCCGTCTGATGTCTCCCAATTATCCAGATCCTTGCTGCGGGCATAGGATAGATCATGATTGGTATTCGCAGACGGCGTCTCGCGCCACACCCACGTCAGATGATAATAGCCATCGGGACCAAGATCGGGGCCTTTGAAATAACCATTGCGTTCGCCCTCGCCATCGACAAGCGGCCCGCCGCCATGCATACGCGACCAGCTTTTTGTTTTGGTATCAAAACGATGATATAATTCTATACCATTACCGCTGCCGCCGCTGCGAAATTTCGCAATCAGGCGGCCTTGTCTGTCATTCATGAAATGCGGATAAGTAACACGCTCCTCATAGGCGTCATTGACCAGCCCTTTATGCTGCACAATGCTGCGCACATTCCATGGTTTTTCCGATTGGAAATAGACAATCGGGTCCGCGTGCATATTGGCCATAACATGGATATAACCGGCCTCATCAACGCCAAGGGCCACGCTGTTGTGACTATCCCAACCCAGCCAAGAAGGCAGCTTGTGATAATTCCATGGATTGCCCAATCCTTTGCGGTAGGCGATCGTCAACTGGCGGTTCGCATCATAATAGCCGATAAGCTGATTATCCTCAGTCATTAGAATATCGGCGCGGGCGCGGTGCCCGGCCCATGTCAGGTCGATGGCCTCGATCCTGCTTCGGAATTTCGTGTCATCCCATTCGACCAGTTTCGGTAACTCCGTGGCAGCGGACGGTGCATTATCCCCGGTTTGCGCCAAAGATATTGGTGGCGCAGCGCTAGACAGCAATGCCATGCAAACTGCGCTATGGATCCGTTTATTCATTTCCGGCTCTCCAATTTCAACATTTGGCCGCCCGCTTGCAGATAAGCACCGACACCATAAAATTGCATATCGCCCGGCCGGACATCACCGGGCCGGTCGCCTACTTGTTGCACATAACCCAGCCGGCCATCTGCATCGACATATTGGGTTAACCCGGCCCAGCCCAATCGT
The DNA here is from genome assembly GCA_012032285.1 of Sphingomonadales bacterium. Lineage (GTDB taxonomy): Bacteria > Pseudomonadota > Alphaproteobacteria > Sphingomonadales > Sphingomonadaceae > Sphingorhabdus_B. The sequence goes on along the minus strand of JAAURJ010000021.1, from coordinate 22,732 downwards.
GCCGCGCGGACATATTCCGGGCCTTTCAAAATACCTTCATTCACGCCCCAAGCCAGTCCGTAAGTGAAAAAGCCCGTACCGCTGGTTTCGGGCGGTTCGGGGCGCAGAGCAGCAAGCGACGTGTGCCAGAATCCATTATCCTGTTGAACAGCGACCAGGGCATCCGACATTTCTTTGAACAATTTGATATAACGGGCCCGCCGCGGATCTTTTTGGGGCATTGTGCGCAGGATATTGACGATCCCGCCATAAACCCAGCCATTTCCGCGGGCCCAGTAAACCTTTTCGCCATCGGGTCCGCGTTGGGGAAAGAAACGGCTGTCGCGGAAAAACAGTTTCGCTTCCTTGTCATAAAGATAGTCGGCGGCAGCCCAGAACTCTTTGTCGGCATAGGCAATATAGCGATCATCACCTGTCGCCACGCCCACCGCCATCCAAGCCGCAGGGGCCATATAAAGGGCATCTGCCCAGCACCAGCGCTCTTGACATTCGCTTTCAACACCGGGAACTTCAATAAATTCCAGAGAAACCTGAGGGTTTTTGGCAATAATCTGATCAAAACTTGCGCGTGCAGGCGCAATATAATCCAGATTATTTTCCCGAATAGCATAACGGGCATGGATCAAGCCAACAAGATGATCATCAGCGTGCGTCAACCGGTCACCCAAGCGCCAGCCATCCGCAACAGCAATATCCTTCAGCGCCTTGTCATAATCTGGCCTTTCCAAAGCATCAGCCGCGTCCGCAAGACCGACATAGAAAGTGCCCATAACCCACCGCGCGTTACCCAAGTCTGCCTTGACGGTTTGCGGATGGCATAGTTTTCGGACGTCATATGCGCCAATTGCCAGTCGGCAACTTTGGTCATCTGATCAATGATTGATTGTTCAACAGAAGAAGATGCAGCACTAAGTGGTGTCCGAACGGCGGAGTTTGCCGTGCAACCGGCAAGCGCCGCCAATATGATCGCAGCGGCAACAGCCGAAACGGATTTCATTGTTTATAATTCCTCTCTCCGGCTTTGCCCCGGATTTGCTTATTTACTTCTTTGCTAAGGTCCAATCGAGACCGCCCTCGATATGTTTCAGAAAAACCGGCTCAGAAAAACTTTCAACAGTATGCCCCATCGAAGTATAAAATATCCGGCCGCCGCCATATTCACGTGACCAGCTGACCGGCCATGGTGGGCCTGCTGGTTGACCAATTGAAAGCGGGTCTAGCGTGACGAGCAAAGTCACATCGGGGTCAAAATCCTTGAACGCATACCATTCATCGGTTCTAATAAAGCTTTTTGGAATGACTTTGGTGGACGGATGCGAGGCATCTTCAACCTTGAGCGTTGCGGCATAGGTTCCGCGCGGGTGGCTTTGGAACCAGCCGCCTATCATTTTCCATACCATGGCTGAAAATAATGCGAATCCGATGCGGCATGAATTCCAACCACAGAGCCGCCTTTACCCAACCAAGCCTTAAAATTTGCCGCTGCGTCTCCGGTCAACCAGTCCGATGCTTCTTCTTTTGGATTGGTAGTATTACTGACAAAAATAATTGCCCGATATGCTGACAAATTCCCTTTTGTGAATATCGAAATATCTTCGCTCGCCACGGGCAGCATTGCTTTTGCGCGAACCATTTCGGCCACAGCCGCCACCCCTGTCTCAACGGACTTGTGCCGGAATCCGGTGGTGTGTGAAAAAATAAGCACCGCTTGTTGCTTGGTTTCTGCTTTGGCTTGGCGAGCTTGTGCGCCCATGGCCGGGAACAGCGCCGAAAACAAAGCGGCGGCAAGAAAAAGTCTGATCATGAATAGTGATTGCATTTGATTGCTTTCTATTGCTTTTGCGCAAAAACTATGCACAATAAATGACACGGGCGCCAGAAGAAAATTCGGATGCCGGAATAGGAGAGGAGAATCTATGGATCGACGGGACTTCCTGAAGGAAGCGATATTGCTTGTGGGCGGCGCTGCTGCGCTCACTGCACTGCCTGGCTGCTCATGGCAGGATGCACCATATAGCATGGCTGCCGATGTCAAAAAGCGGCTAGAGAGGATCGGTGAAATCATGATCCCGCGAACCAAAACATTCGGTGCGAGCGATGTCGATGCTGCTGGTTTTGTGGAAAAGCTGATCGCCAATTGGGCCAGCAAAGAGACCCGCGGAAAATTGCTCTCTCTAATCGGGAATCCGCATCTGGTCGCGCTTGAAAAAATGGACGATGCGAAGGCCACTGCTGCCCTAAGCGAATTTGATGCCGCCGCTTATGGCAAAGATAATAAAGATTGGAAAATGCTTAAAGAGTTAATGATGCTCGGCTATTTTGGCAGCGAAAGATACCAAACCGAAATCGCTAAATTTGAATTGGTTCCAGGTCGTTATGACCCCTGCGTAAAGCTTGAGGAGGAGGCAGCATGAGCGGCGATTTTGATGCCATTATAGTGGGCAGCGGTATGAGCGGCGGCTGGGTCGCAAAAGAACTGACCGAACGGGGTTTGAAGGTGGTTGTTCTTGAACGGGGTCGCAATATCGATCCGACAACAGACTACCGGGATTTTGACAATCCTTGGGAGCTCGAAAATGGGAATAAAATCCCTCAGGAAGAAGCCGAGCGCGACTACGCCATCCAGTCCCAATGGGGCGGATTTAACACCGCGACAAAACATTTGTGGGTGAAAGATAGCGAGCATCCTTATACCACACCCAAAGACAAGCCATTCCTTTGGATAAGGGGCTATCATGTAGGTGGCCGGTCATTGATGTGGGCGCGGCAAAGCTATCGGCTTTCCGATATCGACTTTGAAGCCAATAAAAAAGACGGTCATGGCGTAGATTGGCCTATCCGCTATGCCGACCTAGCGCCATGGTATGACCATGTGGAAACCTTTGCCGGAATTTCCGGCACGAAAGAGGGGCTGCCCCAATTACCCGATGGCCAGTTTCTAAAACCCATGGGCCTCAACTGTGTTGAGCAAGATTTTGCCAACCGTGTGGCGCAAGCATTTGATGGCCGCAAAGTCATCCCGGGGCGCAATGCCAATTTGAGCGAAGTAACAAAAATACAAGAGTCGCTGGGCCGCGGTGCCTGTCAATTTCGTAATTATTGTGCGCGAGGTTGCAGTTTTGGCGCTTATTTTTCCAGCGTATCGGCAACCCTGCCAGCCGCCAAGCAAACAGGGTTGATGACACTTGTGCCGAACGCTGTTGTCATGAAGGTTATCACCGATCCAAAAACGGGCCGCGCGGCGGGCGTTCAGGTCGTCGATAGCGTCACAAAGAAGCCGACAACCTATACCGCGCGTATGGTATTCCTGAATGCATCGGCCATCACCAGTGCGCAAATCCTGCTGAACAGTGCCAATGAAGCCGCCCCGCGCGGTTTGGCAAATAGCTCTGATCAGCTAGGCCGAAACCTGATGGATCATCTGTTCGGAATATCGACCGCAGCCGAAGTAAGCGGTTTTGAAGATCGCACGACATTTGGCCGCCGTCCCAATGGCCTTTATATTCCGCGATTCAGAAATCTGGACGATGAAGGTTTGGATTTCGTTCGCGGCTATGGTTATCAAGGCAGTATATCGCGCAAAGATTGGGAAAGGGGCAGCAACCGCCCCGGTATTGGAGGCGAATGGAAAGACAGTCTGGCCGGTCCCGGCGGCTGGCAACTGGGCATCTCTGGTTTTGGCGAGATGCTGCCTTATGCTCATAACCGTGTCACGTTGAACCCGGCCAAGAAGGATGCATGGGGTATGCCCATCCCCCATATCGAATGCGAGCATGGCGAGAATGAAAGAAAAATGGCCGAAAAGATCAGCGCTGATGCTAGGGAGATGTGCGAAAAACTCGGTTATAAAGTCGTCCACAGCAATGCCGAAGCAGCCGAACCTGGAAAGGGTATTCATGAAATGGGGACGGTGCGCATGGGCCGCGATCCCAAAACATCGGTGCTCAATGCGTGGAACCAATCGCACGATATTCCGAATCTGTTCTGCACCGATGGCGGAGCGATGACATCAAGCGCCTGTCAGAATCCCTCTTTGACCTATATGGCTTTATCGGCGCGTGCATCGGCCCATGCCGTCGAGCTATTACAGGAAGGGAAGATATAGCTTGGAAAAGAGTTGATTATGACAATAGCCAAAAGGGCAGTGCAAGATGGCGCGGGTTGAGCGCCGAAAGCAATGAGCGGACAGCATGATCCTTTCACGAAACTGACACGCCGTGCCTTTGCCGGTATGGCCGGTGCAGCAAGTGCATTCTATGCCATGCCGGCAATAGCCACAGTGCCGCGTAAGGCAGACCATGCCCGTTTTGTTGTCAATTTGCCGATGTGGTGGACTAATCTGCCTTTTCTGCAACGGATCGACATGGCCGCGCGGAGCGGTTTTGTTCAGGCAGAAATGTGGAGCATTGGCACCGCAGCGGACAAGGATCCCGCCATCTTGCGCAAACGGGCCACAGATGCGGGCATTACCATCATCCATTGCACATCGAGCCTGCCGGAAATGAGCGCGGCAACAGCGGAGCAAGTGCGCGAAGCGGCAAAGCTGACGATCGAAAACACGGCGCAGCTTGGGGCGCTGCACTGCACACTTGTCGGTCATCTGATCGTTAATGATATGACGCCGCAGGACCGTTTGGCACGCTATCGTGATAATGTGGCAATTGCCCTACCCTATTTTGCCGAAGCGGGTATCCGGCTGCTGATCGAACCGTTCAATCCCTATAATCATCCTGGCTATTTCCTTTACGGTCACAAAGACGCGCTCGCCATCTGCCGGGAGATTGATTCCCCGGCCCTAAAGATAAACTGGGATCTGTTTCATATGCAGCGTGCCGAAGGCAATTTGTGGGATAATCTGAAAAAAGGCGCGGACCAATGTGGTTATCTACAATTGGCCGATAGCCCGGATCGCCGCCAACCGGGCACTGGCGAGATAGACTTTGCCTTTTTGCTTCGCAATGCACAGGCTGAAGGGATCCATGTCCCGATCAGTCTGGAATGTCGCCCCGGCGATGGCAATGAAGGGCAGGCCATAGAAGATGTCGCACGTCTGGCCCGTGCATTGCCCCCAATTTCTTGAAAACCGTCTTAACAGGAGCCATTTTTATGTCATCCAATCTTTCACGGCGCGCATTATTGAAAAGCTCCGCCGCTTTTGCTGCAGGCCTGCCGATGATAGTAAAAGCGGCTCAGGCAAATGGTCCGCTATCGCTGGAATCCGGTTTTCTCAATCCACCCAATAGCGCCAAACCCCGGGTCTGGTGGCATTGGATGAACGGCAATGTAACGCGCGAGGGCATTGATGCGGATTTTGCCTGGATGCAGCGCACGGGAATTGGCGGCGTGCAAAATTTTGATGCCTCGCTGCGCACTCCGCAAGTGGTCCAAAAGCGTATCGTCGGCCGCACGCCGGAATGGGCCGATAGTTTCGCTATGCAGTCGAAAAGGCCGACGGCCAAGGGTTCGAATTTACCATTGCAGGCTCGCCGGGATGGAGCCAAACAGGCGGCCCTTGGGTCAAGCCCGAACAAGCCATGAAACGGCTGGTTTGGACCGAAACATTGGTCGATGGCGGCGCACCAATTGCCATTTCCTTAGCCCAACCATCCGACGCCATTGGCCCGTTCGGTTCCCGCCATGTCGAAGCAAAATGGACAGCCGAAACCCATCCCACAATCCCCAAAAGCTATTACCGGGACATCATGGCTTTGGCTTACCGTGTTGATTGGGACGATGAGCCGCTGAACAAGCACGCGGTGATCCGTTCAAACCGTGGTCCGTTGAATGGTGCCACATTGTCGGACGGTGATTTGGAATCCGCCGTTAAGCTGCCCTATGATCGTGAAAAAGACAGCTCAGTCTGGATAGAATATAGCTTCAACGAACCGCGTACAGTGCGGTCGTTCACTTTGTTCATGGCCGGTGGTCATGGCCAATTTGGCGAAGCGCCCAAACCCGCAGGCTGGATTGAAACAAGCGACGATGGCGTCACTTACACACGGCTGGCCGAACTGCCCGGTATCAACCTCATTCCCCGCACCATCATGGTGCCACAGGTAACCGCGCGTCATTTCCGTTTCCAATTCCGGATCGATCCAAATGCCCGCTTAACAAGCGGATTTTTCGGAGATCGGCCATTCCGCACCGAGCATGAAATCATACAGCTGGAGCTGCGTGAAGCGCCGCGGGTGCATCTGTATGAAGACAAGGCCGGTTTTTGGGATGAACCTAGCCTGCATGAATTGGCCAGCCCGCCGGTTGCAGCAAATTTGACGATCAAGCCCGAAAATGTGATTGATGTAACATCGTTCATGGCAGCCGATGGCAAGCTTGATTGGACACCGCCTGCTGGTCGCTGGCAAATCCTGCGCATCGGCTATGGCCTGACGGGCGAAACCAACGGGCCGACTTTGGACGAGCTGACCGGGCTTGAGGTCGACAAGCTGAACCGTGTTCATGTGCGTGCCTATGTTAATGATTATCTTAGCGCTTATGAAGCAGCGCTTGGCACCGGGCTTATGGGCAAGCGCGGGCTTACCCACTTGCTGACCGACAGTTACGAGGCTGGCCCCGCCAACTGGACCGACGATATGGAAGCCAAATTCAAAGCTTTTGCCGGTTATGATCTGCGCCCGTGGATGCCGGTATTGGCGGGCCATGTGGTAGGCAGCGCAGAAGAAAGCGATCGTTTCCTGTGGGATTTCCGCAATCTGCTTGGGCAATTAATGGCCGAGGAACATTATGGTGAGATCAGCCGGGCGCTGCACGACCGGGGGATGAAGCGCTATGGCGAGGGACATGAAGATCGCCGCGCTTTCATTGGTGACGGGATGCAGGCAAAAAAATATGCCGACATCCCGATGGGCGCAACATGGATGCCCCAGGTTGATTTTCCGCATTCGTCACGACTGATGCGTGATGCCGATATTCGCGAATCCGCGTCGGTCGCGCATATCTATGGCCAAAATATCGCCGCCGCCGAATGCTTCACGGCATCGGGCCGCCCGCGCGGATCGCACGCCTATGCCCCGCACCACTTAAAGCCCGTGGCGGACCGTATGATGGCCAATGGCCTGAACCGTGTGGTGGTGCATACATCGGTCCACCAGCCCGATGACAGCATTGGGCCGGGGCTTAGCCTTGGGCAGTTTGGACAGTGGTTCACCCGCAAGGAAACATGGGCGGGCATGGCCCATGCGTGGATTGGTTATCTCTCGCGTTCGTCTCATTTGCTACAGCAGGGCCAATTTGCCGCTGATGTCGCCTATTTTTACGGGCAGGGCGACAATGTCACAGAATTGTTTGTCAAACGAGCACCCGAAGTGCCCGATGGCTATGCCTATGATTTTATCAACGCCGATGCGATTTTGAACGATGTCACTGCCAAAGACGGCAAGATTTATGCGCCATCGGGGGTTAGCTACCGTGCGTTGGTCATTGATCCGTCGGTGACGCAGATGACCCTCCCCGTCCTCAAAAAACTGACCGCCTTTGCGGCTGCCGGTGTCTCCATCATCGGCCCCAAACCGCTAAGCACGCCGAGCAAAGCCGATGATCAAGCGCTTTTTACCAGAATGGCCGGGGCATTGTGGCAAAATGGAGCAAAGGCAGCACCTTCAGCGGAGGCGCTGCCATTGGTGTTCCCGCCCGCCTTCACCTATTCGGCAACCGGAAACAATGCGCCCGTTTCATTCGTGCACCGCGTTTTGAAAGAAGGAGAGCTATTCTTTATCTGCGCGGAGAATGCAGAACCCCAAAAGCTGGAGGCATCCTTTCACATAACGGGCCGCGCACCGGAGATTTGGGACGCGATCACCGGCACCATCAGCGACGCAGCCTATCATATTGAAGGCGACCGTACGATAGTGCCACTTCATCTTCCGCCCAATGGCGCACAATTTGTTGTTTTTCGCCAATCCGCCAAAAGCCAGAAGCGCAGCGTAAAAAGGCGAGACGCGCAGGAAATCGCCGCGCTATCAGGCGGTTGGTCCGTGACTTTTCGTCATCCCGGCCCCGATGACAAAACGGTGCCGCTTGCCATTGATACGCTGAAATCCTGGACGGAGCTGGAAGAACCTGCGCTCAAATTTTTTCCGGGACAGCCAGCTATACACGTGCGTTTACGATTGCTGATAAACCCAAAGGCCGCATCCTGCTTGATCTGGGCAGTGTCGGGGAAATTGCCGAGGTTTTTATAAACGGAAAAAGTGCCGGGGTCGCTTGGACCGCGCCCTTCACCATCGACATTACCCAATATGTGCAGCGCGGCGAAAATAATCTGCGCATTGTGGTTGCCAACCTATGGGTGAACCGTATGATAGGAGATAAGCAACCGGGCGCGGCCGCTGTGGCAAATGTGGAAATCAACCCTTATAAAACCGATTCACCACTTCTCGCCTCTGGCCTTATGGGGCCGGTGCGTTTGCTCACGCAATAATGGTGCCATGCCGAAATCATTTTATGGCAATTTGATCGCTTCGATGGTGTCAAGTTCTGGCTGTCCGCCGCGATTACCAGAGCCGGCGGCAACATAGGCTTTGCGCTTAACCAAAGCGATTCCGGTCCCATGGCGGCCGCGGACAAATTTGGGCCAGCTTTCCCATTTGCCTGTGCGGGTGTTAAACGCTTCAACCTCATCATGTGCGGTGTCGCGCGTTCCGCTTTCGCCGCCTGCCAGCACGACCCAATGTTTCCATCCGGTCGCTATCAACCCGGCGCGAGGTGTTGGAATGATTGGAGCATCGTCCACGGCGTCCCATCTGCCCGTTTTGAAGTTAAACACATTGCCGCGAGCCACCGTATTTTCAAACACTTTACCAATTTTCTGTTCGGTGAGCCTGCCGCCAAGCGCATAAAGCTTGTCGCCGATCACAACCGACTGAAAATGGTCACGCGGGTCGGGAGCATCGGGCAATGTCCGCCATACGCTTGTTTTGGGATCAAATTCATCGAACCAGGGCTGATAGCCATCAATATGGCCGTTGGTGCTGCCGCCGAGCATATAGATTTTGCCATTATATACGGCGATTCCAGCTGCACCGCGTCTGCGTTCTTTGGGGATCATCGCCCCTTCGGCAAAACGATCTTCTTTTGGATAATAGATCAGCACCCGGTCAATCGGCTGCTCGGCTGGATAGCGCCCTTCAAAGGCACCGATAATATAAATAGCATCCCCGATTGTTACCATTTGCACATGATGAAATTCGCGCGGGGCCATGCTTTTTTTGATCCAGCTGTTCGATTTAATGTCATAGACATCGACAGGATTGATACGCCGTCCGCCGAGCAGGTAAAGCTTCTCCTTGTGCGCCGAAAAAGCGGCTTCATGCCGGGCTGTTGGAGCATCTTTGGCCGCAATGATCGACCATGAAGCAGCGTTTTTAGAAGCCATGCCAATGGCCGCAAGCCCGAATGCGAGCGTCAATCCAAGGCCCATGTTGCGGATTACCCGGTTTGTCATATTTAATGCTCCTTTGCCTTTTTCGGCGGCGCGGCTTTGGCATTCAGGCTCGCCACCCATGATGGCGGCACCGCGCTGCGGGTCAGAAAGAAGGCGTCAAATTCAACACCGTCTTCGCGCATTGCAAATTCGACGCGGTGCTTGCCCGCGCTTGGCACATCGAGCCATATGCCGCCGGGCACGCCGCAATGCTGACCTTCGGTGCGCTGGCGGCTATCCCAAAACCATTGGTTGTTGCCGGGGCAATATTGGATGCGGCGGCCGTTTATCGGCCATTCGCCGTTCAGACCGACATGGATACCATTATCCTCGGTTCCCGTCGCATGAATACGGGTCCAGACATAATAGCGGCCCGCCGCCGGGAAATCCACATCATAGCTGAGCACCGCCATGCTGCCTGCGTCTTCGGTGAAATTCTCCTCGCGCACCAGCTTGTCATCATGTGTCGTGCGGGTATCGGGGAGCAGTTCCAGATAAGCGCCGCCACTGGCATGGTTCAAATGCTTGTCATCGGGGTCGGGTGTCGGTGTGGCACCGCTGTTCGCATCAACTCTATACCAGCGCCGAACGCTGTCATTGCGCTGCGCAATAAAGCTCTCTGCCTCAACCATAATCTCTTCATCGGCTGCACGGCGTACCAGCGCCACCCATTTGCCGCTGCCCCCGGCGGGGGGCGAGCCGATTGAAACCGCAGCCTTAGCGGACGTAGACGCTTGGCTCATCTCGACCGACGCAAGGCTGCCCTTTTGCAAGGCACCGCCCAACCCGCGGTCAAACCAATCGACATCAAATCGGCCATTTTCCCCGGCAAGCTTGAGCGATATTTCATCCTTCCCCGGCATGATCACATAGGTTCGGCCAGGATCGGCAAAGACATAGTCGTCGCCATTTGCGGTCAGCCAATCATAGGGTGCCATGCTGGCTGCTTTTTCGCCCACATAAGTCCGAAAGAAGCTGAGCGCCAAGACGCCTTCACGCCACATCTCTGCCCGGGTGCGGTGGTCCTGGCAATTCAGGTCGGTGCATCCCGTTTCATAGCCATAATAGGCCTCTATCCCATTGCCGCCAGCGGTCAGGCTGTTCCAAACCACCTCTCGCATAAAATGTTCAGGATCGATGATGGTTTTTCGCTCGCTCGGCAATTTGGTGGCCGGGTATGCCGCATCCACGCCTGCGCCGCCCTGTGCGCTGCCGGGTTCGTCATAGCTCATCACCCATGGTCTGCCCGCCTGCTTGGACATCGCGGCCCAGTCGGCAATATCGGGGCGCACATCGGCGAAATCATCGTTGCTGCCCTGAAGTGATAAACCATTAAGTGCGGAACCATTGCCGAGATAGGGTAGATAGCGTTCTTTTTGATGCGGATAGCTGTGCAGTACGATTGGCCGATCATAAGCATCAAGCGCATCGATATAGTGGCTCATATGGACCACATCGCCCGATTTTTGCACATTCTCCTCACCCAAATTCCAGCTTAGCGCCAGATAATGGCCGAAACGGGCCACCATTTCGCGCAAATATAGCTTGCGCGTCCGTCCGGTTTCACCGCCATCCATAAACCGGTCATTTTCGGTTTCCTGCAGCTTGAAATGCAGATGCAGGCCAAGCTTGTCAGCGTAAGACAGCGCACGTTGCCATTGCGCCAGTTTGGACAGGTCGAACCTGTCCTTTATGGTGCCTTTTGTCCATTGTTCGGCCGGCTTCATCTGCTCATATTCGGACGGCTCAACAGTCAGTAAATGCGGAAAGACATTGCGGTCATCACCGCCTGTGTTCCACAGCAGCATCGAAACACTGTTCAAATTCTGGTCCGCGACATACCGGAACATACCCAGCATGGCCTGCCCCTTTTTGCCCTTTGCCCAAAGATAGGATTTGGCTTCTTTCGCATTATAGTCGCTTAAATGCGGCGCCCAGTTTTTGCGCAGGCTTTTGAAATTGGGTGTTGCGTCAAAACCGTCATAGGCGAGCAAATTTTCTGGCGCGTCCGGGCCGAGTTTGAAGAAGATGCTATTGTCACCCGAATAGCGGTAATACCGATCCCCGGTATAGCGCAGTATCCCGCGTGCGCGGACCGGATCATTTTGCGCTTCGCCAACAGTGAAATTGCCTTTTGCGCCATTTCCGGGCAGGGTTTTGCCCCCATATTCCTCAAAAACAACATCCTTCCCCGCGCGAAACCGCACCTGCCATTGATAGTCACCGGCAACAGAAGGCAAGAAATGCACCTGCCATAATTTCCCGCCGGTGCAACTGCTGTCGGCTGCATCCTTGCATCCTGCGAAATAGCCTGGGATAATCCATTGCTGACTTCCCTGACTGAACACGACATCCAACCGGACATCGCTGAACGGATTGTCACCTGTCCGCTCGTCCATTTGCGGCCCTTCAAGCGTCAAGGTCAGCGGATCGTAAACTGCCCCTGCGCCTTCAAGCTTCTGGGCTTGGGCGCTGCCAGCCATAAGGACCAGTGCAGCACCAGCCAAGAACCTATGACGCATAATCGTTTCTCCAATTTTTGTTTAATCTAAACCCAATATCCGGCGGTTGGTGTCACGGTCGCTGGTCCCGCCGGCAAAATCGTCAAACGCGCCCACCGCTGGTTTTATTAAGTGGTCGGCAACAAATTTGGCGCCTTCGCGTGCGCCTTGCATATTGTCCTTCAGTGCGCATTCCCATTCAACGACGGCCCACCCGTCAAAGCCATAATGGGTCAGCTTCGCAAAGATACCGCGAAAATCAATCTGTCCATCGCCCAGCGAACGAAACCGTCCCGCCCTGTCGGCCCATGCCTGATAGCCGCCATAGACGCCTTGTCGTCCGGTGGGATTAAACTCGGCGTCTTTGACATGGAACATACCAATGCGATCATGATAAATATCGATAAATTCTAGATAATCGAGCTGTTGGAGAATAAAATGACTGGGATCATACAGGATTTTGCATCGCGGGTGGTTTTTCACCTCTTCCAAAAACATTTCAAACGTGATGCCGTCATGCAAATCTTCACCGGGATGGATTTCATAGCAGACATCGACACCCGCTTCATCAAAAGCATTCAGGATCGGGGTCCAACGTTTTGCCAGCTCGGCAAAGCCTTCTTCGACCAGACCTGCCGGGCGTTGCGGCCATGGATAAAGCGTTGGCCATAGCAACGCGCCTGAAAAGCTTACATGAGCGGTTAGGCCCATATTCTGGCTGGCTTTGGCCGCTTTCATCATTTGATCGACGGCCCATATCTGCCTTTCCTTCGGCTTGCCATGCACCTGTGCCGGGGCGAATGCGTCGAACATCACATCATAAGCCGGATGAACAGCCACAAGCTGTCCCTGAAGATGAGTGGAAAGTTCGGTAATGGTGACGCCGGCATCGGCGCATATGCCCTTTATCTCGTCGCAATAATCCTTGCTTTGCGCAGCTTTTTCCAGATCGATGGCGCGGTAATCCCAACTGGGAATTTGCACCCCGACATAGCCAAAGTCTGCCATTTGCCGGGCCGCAGAGGACAGGCTATTGAACGGTGCTTCATCAGACATGAATTGGGCCAGAAAAATAGCAGGCCCTTTAATACCGGCGCTTTCGCCGCGATTGGTGTTTTCAAACATTGATTTTCCTCCAAATACCGCCGTCATGGTCGCTGGCGATGACCGCTTCTAAAAACGCCATTCCGCGCAGACCGGTATCAATATCCGGGAACAGGATTTTATCGTTGCCGGCTTTGCCCGCAACCCGGTCTGCGAACAAAAGATAAAGCGTTGCAAACGCCTCCAAATACCCTTCGGGATGGCCCATTGGGGTGCGGCACAGGGCAGCGACATGATCATCGAGATAAGGTGCGGCGGCACGCCATAACTGCGCCGGTTGATCAATCGGTTGAAACCAAAGGCTATTGGGTTCTTCTTGCAACCATCTAAGGCTGGCCTTTTCCCCATGGACGCGAATGCGCAGGCCGTTTTCTTCGCCGATTGCAATCTGCGTAGCGAGCAAATGCCCCTTGCCGCCGCCCGACAAGCGAAATGCAACCTCGGCATCATCATCAAGCCTGCGGCCATCGACAAAGCGGGTCAGCTCCGCGCGGACTTCGGTGACCGCCTCGCCCGAAATCATTTCCGCCAATTGATGCGCGTGGGTTCCGATGTCACCTATGGCACCGCCGCCACCCGCACGCGCAGGATCGGTGCGCCAGTCTGCCTGTTTGTTATCGCCGCCTTCTTCCATCCTAGCTAACCAGCCTTGCGGATATTCCACAATGATTTTGCGGATCGCACCAAGCCGACCTGCCGCGACCAGCGACCGGGCCTGATGCACCAATGGATAGCCTGCATATGTATGGGCAAGGCCAAAGACCAGACCGGTTTCGCGGACCTTGCTCGCCAGTGCCTGTGCCTGTGTCATATCCATGACCATCGGTTTTTCGCAAAAGACATGGAAACCGGCATCGAGCGCAGCCATGGCCACATCAAAATGCGCATGATTGGGCGTTACGATGGCAACCGCCTGCATCCTTATTTCTTCGGGTAGCGCCGCCTCTGCTGTTAGCATCGATCGGTAATCAGAATAGGACCGGTCATCAGCAAGGCCGATAGCAAGGCCGGAACGTTTTGCTTTATCAGCGGTCGATGACAGCGCACCGCAAACAAGTTCGCACCGCCCATCAATCGCCAGCGCCGTGCGATGAACAGCGCCAATAAACGCGCCTTCACCGCCGCCAACCATTCCGATCCTTATTTTACCCACAGCGGCTCTCTCCTTACGCTCCAGCTTAGAATTCTGATTATTATTGATCCAAATTTATCGACTCTGATTGAATTGGCAAGGACAGATTGAATCAAAGGCAATGCAATATTGCTTTGCCGATTTCGCTGGTCGAAGCCGTGCCGCCAAATTCACCCGGCAACAAAGTTCCATCGGCGAATGCTTTTGCCACGGCAGATTCGATCCGCTGCGCTGCGAGTTGAGCCTGCGATACTCCATGCTTTTCGCCCAACCATTGCAGCATCATTGCGCCTGAAAGGACCATTGCGCTTGGATTGGCCTTATTCTGCCCGGCAATATCCGGCGCACTTCCATGGCAGGGTTGGAAGACCGCCTGATGATCGCCAATATCCGCCGATGGCGCCATTCCCAATCCGCCCATTAACGCAGCCCCCAAATCGGACAAAATATCGCCAAACATATTTTCGGTGACCAGAACGTCATAATCCCAAGGGCGTTTGACCAAGTTCAACGCCATCGCATCGACATAGGCAAAGTCAGCTTCAATATCAGGAAAGGCCGCGGCCCGTTCCAGGAATATTTTACGGAAATAGGCAAGGCTGCCGATAACATTGGCCTTGTCGATACAGGTCACGCGGCCTGCACGTCCCCGCGCCTTGCGTTCGCGGGCAAGCCGGAAGCTGAAATCGAAAAGCCGTTCGCAAACATCACGTGAAATACGCATCTCATCCGTTGCATAGCTGTCATCATCGGCCACAAAGGTTTTGCCGCGGCTTGCAAACAGGCCTTCTGTCGATTCCCTGACCAAAACAATATCCAGCGATTGCCCCCTTGGATCGGCTAGCGGTAAAGGAACGCCACCAATTGTGCGAATAGGCCGAACGCCAGCATAAAGCTGAAACGCCTCGCGCAGTTCGAGTTGCGGCGCGATTTCCGTGCCATCGGGATAGCGCACCGACGGCAAACCCATAGCGGCAAGCAATATCGCATCGGCTTTTGCGGCGGAGGTCATTCCGGCATCTGGTAACGACAGGCCATGTTGCGCATAATAAGCCGCACCTGCGTCAATATTTTGAAATTCCAATGCGAACGCGCCATCGCTTTGGCTCGCCACCTTGTCCAATATTGCAAGGCAGGGCGCAGTGACCTCAGGACCAATTCCATCGCCCGGCAAAACAGCGATGCGGAATGTTTTGCTCATTCGGCTGTTCCTTGCTCAAGCATTCCGCAGCGCACCGTCTTATTGCGTGTCCAAGGGGATGTTTTTTCATTAAAGCTTAAAAAATGTGCACTCTCCAGATGGAGGTCGAATGCCGCACGGTCGTCATAAAGCTCATACAGAAAAATAATCTCGTCGTCGCCGTTTTCGATGCTGCATATGTCAAAATGGTGGCAGCCCGCTTCACGGTCCAGCGAATCTTTCGCCTGTTGTTTAACGGCTTGCAGAAAAGTAGCCCTGTGTTCGTCAAACACATCAAATTCTACAGTTACGACGTACATAGATAGATTACCCCTTAAAGTTCATGATGGGAAATGATGGGCCAAATCAGCCAATTGATCAGCATTTAACGTTCGAACGGCGCGCCCGCCAAGCAGAAGGAACAGCTTGGCCGTTTCCTCCAATTCTTCAATGGCGGCGATACTGTTATTCAGCGAATGACCCGATACAACAGGACCGTGATTGGCCAGCAAGACGGCATGACGCGCAGGATCGACCGATGCGATTGCATCCGCAAGCGCCCTGTCGCCCGGACGGAAATAGGGAAGCATTTGCACCTTGCCTACGCGCATCACAAAATAGGGCGTAATGGGCGGTATCGGATTGTCCGCATCTATATCGGCCAGCGAAGATACCGCTACGCTGTGCGAACAATGCAGATGCACCACCGCGCTATCTTGCGGTCTGCGCTGATAAGAGGCCAAATGCATGAACCCCTCTTTGGACGGAAGATCGCCCGAAACATATGTGCCGTTAAAATCCAGCTTTGTCAGCCGCGCCGCATCCAATGTGCCAAGCGAGCTGTTCGTTGGTGTAACAAGAATACCGTCATCAAGCCTTATGCTGATATTCCCGGCCGTACCATGCGCGAGACCGCGGGCCGTGAGGGCCGCCCCTGCTATCACTATCTGTTCTCGCGCAGTTATTTCTTCGGGGGTCATATTATGGGCGTCCTTAACACGGCACGTGCCTTTATAAAAAAATTGTCGTCACCGAAATTTCCTGATTTAAGCGCAAGCCAAAGCCCGCCTCCTGCGGGACTATAGCACCATGGAACGCCGGGTGCTATTTCTGGACCGATCAACAATTGGTTTGCGCAAAGCCGCTCTACAACCGCGCCCGACGTTTCCCCGCCCGCGATAATGAAGATACGCTGACCGGTTTCAAAAAGCGCAGATGCAATATCGGCAAATGCCTCTTCGATCATGCTGCCCGCATTTGCATCTCCCAATGAGACCTGCACATTTTTCAATATATTCGCGGCAACAGAAGAGCTGATCAAAACGCTATCATGTTCCTCCAGCGCTGTTTGCGCCGCTGCTCCCAATCGGCCTGCATGGCTTTTTTGAGCGGCCACTATATGGGCATCAAGGCGAATATGTGGAATGTCATCCGGTATCGCCGCGATTTGGCGCAAGGTTGCCTCGGAACAGCTTCCTGCCAAAATCACGGTTTTACTGTCATTGGGAGGCAAGGGGAAATACGCAGCCAAAGACGTCTGGGCCGCCGATCGTTCCCCAGCATATGCCGCACCGAATGCAGAACCACCGGTTGCAAAGCGCAATTCCTTTGCCGCTTTTGCAATCACTTGCAAATCACCGTCTGCATCTGTGTCTGCAATCTGGAAATGGGGGCCGTTAAGGATGGTGCGCGATACAGATTCAACCCCTTTTTCTATGACTTCATGATCGACAAGCCCGACAAGCTGACCGTCAAGCTGCGCCCCCAAAACATCAACCAGATTTGAATTGCGCATTGGAGTCAAAGGATGATGCGCCATCCCGGTTTCGTTAATCGGTTGCCCATAAACATAAAGATGGCCCTTGCGAACCGTCCTGCCATTTTCAGGAAAAGCCGGGTTGAACAGCACATGGGCTTCATCCCAAAATTCGGCCAACGCCATCGCAACCGGACCTATATTGCCGCGATCAGTCGAATCGAAAGTGGAACAATATTTGAAATAGAGCGATTGTGCGCCTGCCTCTTTCAACCATTTTGCAGCCGCAAGCGACTGCTCCACGGCAAGCTCCGCCTCTATCGTACGGCTTTTGAGCGCAATGATGATGGCATCCAATTTGGTATCCATATGATCGCCGACGGGTAATCCGACAAAAACAGCGACCCGCATTCCGCGCCGCGCCAACAAGGCCCCGATATCGGTTGCCCCGGTGAAATCATCTGCGATGCATCCGAACATTCTCGATAACAAACCGGTTTCCTGTCGATCAAATTTGATTATTATCAATCATTACTGTAGCAGATTCGATCATAATGGAAAGCCTTTGTGGAAATAAGTGCGTTACTATCGCGGAAAGCAGCATGGATTTGTGTGCGCTATCTTCGATTGGCGCGGGATTAAACCGGCCGGAGTCCGTATTGGCGACATCCAATGGCGATGTCTGGGCCGCCCATTGGGCAGGAGGCGGCGTCTCTCGGATCAGGCCGGACGGATCGGTGCGCCATCACCTGCCCAAAAATCCGGTTGCCGATATCCATCCCAACGGGATCGCACTAATGCCCGATGGCAGCTTCCTGCTGGCCAATCTGGGTGACGCAGGCGGTATATGGCAATTAACACAAAAAGGTGCGCTAAAGCCGTTTCTGACTGACATAGAGGGCAAGGCCTTACCCCCGTGCAATTTTGTATCGGTCGATGCCAAAGGACGCATCTGGATTTCGGTGAGCACAAGACGTGCGCCGCGGGCATTGGCATATCGCGGCGATGTGGCGGATGGTTTTATCATCATGATGGATGAAAACGGACCGCAAATCGTCGCAGATGCCCTTGGCTATACCAATGAGATACTGGTTAGCCCGTGCGGGCAATGGCTTTATGCCAATGAAACATTCGGACGAAGATTGACCCGGTTTCCGGTCCTGCCAACCGGGGGACTGGGGGCCTGTGAAACTGTAGCGGCATTTGGCAGGGGCTTGTTCCCGGATGGCCTTGCATTTGACGAGCAGGGCGGCATCTGGATCATCAGTATCATAAGCAACTGCATAGTGCGGATTGCGCCTGATGGACACGCCGCGACAATCCTAAAAGATTATGATCCCTATTTTTTAGATGAAGTCGAAACTGCCTTTGCAGCGGGTACAATGGGGCGCGCCCATTTGGATGCAAACAAAAGTGCAAAGCTGCGAAATATTTCAAGCATTGGCTTTGCCGGGAAAGACCGAAGGACCGCAATATTGGGGTGCCTTCTGGGCGATCATCTGCAGACATTTAGAACCCCGTTCACAGGAGTAGAGCCGGTTCACTGGCATTGGAATGTGCAAATAAACGAATAAAATAACGATAGAGGGAGAAGGATTTTGCAGCAAAGATACTGGTTGGTCGTCGGCACATTTGCCTTGTCACTGCTACTCTATATTGATCGCATCTGCATCTCTGCTGCAAAGGCCGATGTAACCCGCGACCTGCAATTGAGCGACACGCAATTTGGCTGGATCTTATCGGCTTTTGCGCTCGGCTATGCACTTTTTCAAACACCCGGCGGCGTGATGGCAGACAAATATGGTCCGCGCCGGATTCTATCGGCTATCGTTGTTTTCTGGTCGGCATTTACCGCACTCACCGGTCTTGCAACCGGATATATCACAATGCTTATTTACAGATTTCTTTTTGGCGCCGGTGAAGCAGGCGCCTTCCCGGCAATATCCCGCGCAGTCTATAGCTGGATACCGGCCCAGGAACGGGGGCTTGTAAACGGCATAAATTTTTCCGGTTCACGCATTGGCGGCGCGGCTGCATTGATCATCATGCCGTGGTTTATACAATCTTTTGGATGGCGTGAGAGCTTTTTCATTCTTGGCGGTGTTGGCGTGCTTTGGGCGCTATTCTGGTGGGCATGGTTTCGGGATACTCCAGAAGAAAAACCGCACGTTAGCGATCAGGAACGCGCCCTTATCGCGGCAAACAGGCCCGCAGAAGAAACGGCCGAAACTGTGCCATTGGGTGTCATGTTAAAGTCGCGCAATATGTGGATCGCAATGGCGCAATATCTGTGCAGCAATTTCACTTTTTTCTTCACCCTGACTTGGCTTTATCCATTTGTTCAGAAAACCTATGATCTGTCGATAGCGACTGCGGGTATCTTGGCGGCGATGCCTTTGCTGGGGGGCGCATTGGGCAATTGGGTATCAGGGCTGCTGGTTGATAAATTATACCGGTCCGGCCGCTGGACTGGATCGCGCAGGATACCGGCTATTATCGGGTTTTTATTGGGCGCTGCCGGCTTGATATTCGGCATGGGGGCCGATAGTGCGGTAGCGGCAATATTCTGGCTGACCATCGCTGTATTCGGCGTTGATATGACGCTCAGCCCAAGCTGGTCATTCTGCGTTGACATTGGCCGCAAATCATCAGGCGCGGTTTCCGGCACGATGAACATGGCGGGTAATCTCGGCTCTTTCACCACGGCATTGGCATTCCCCTATCTTCAGCTTTGGACAGGTAATAATCAGATATTTTTCGTGGTTGCGGCAGCGCTTAACATTTTCGCTGCTTTATTATGGCTAAAGGCTGAGCCGCAAAAACCGATCACCATAGCGGTGGCAAGGGCATGAGCCAGCGGCGATTAAAAGCGATTGGCATAGGCGCAGGATATTTCAGCGCCTTTCACTATGACGCCTGGACGCGGCTTTCGGATCGGGTGGAAATGGCCGCTATCCTTGCGCTGGATACCGGGCAAGCCCAGCAAATGGCGCAGACATATGCTATTGCCGAGGCCCATAATATCGACGCGCTGGAAGAAGTCATCGCGCGAATCCGCCCGGACATTGTTGATATAATTGCCCCGCCGCCCGCGCATAAACAACTGGTGGAAATCTGCGCGAAGCACAAAATGGCGATCCTTTGCCAAAAACCGCTGGGCAGAGATTTTGCCGAAGCCGAGAAAATTGTGCAGATTGCAAAGGATGCAAGCGTGCCATTCATGGTCCATGAAAACTGGCGCTGGCAACCATGGTACCGGGAAATGGCGAAGTGGGCCGGTGATACGCAGCCATTGGGCAAAACTTATTCGATTGTATCAACTATGCGGATGGGTGATGGATGGGCTGACAATGCTTATTTGGAGCGCCAACCCTATTTCCGCAACTATCCGCGCCTGCTTATCTTTGAAACCGGTGTCCATTTCCTCGACACATTCCGCTTTCTTGGCGGTGAAATAAGCAGCGTGTATAGCCGCATACAGAAAAGAAATGCCGCCATCGCTGGCGAAGATGCAGCGCAAATTATCTGCGGATTTACCAATGGTGCCACCGCAATTCTGGATGCCAGCCGGTATAATGAAAGTGAGCATCCCAACCCGCGCTTCACATTCGGCACGATGCGGATTGATTGCGCCAACGGCCATGTCCGATTGGATGAAGACGGCAGGCTGTGGGTTAAGCAACTGGGCCATGATGTTAGCGAAATTGACTATATCCCGCCGAAAACTGGCTTTGCGGGCGACTGTGCTTTTGCAACGCTGAACCATTTTGTTACTGAACTTAATGATGCCCGCAATTTTGAAACCGATGGTCCTTCTTATCTCAAAACCCTGAAGCTTGTGGATGCCTGCTATCGGTCAGCCGCCGAAAATAAGGTTGTAATTCTATGACTTATAAATTTCTTTTCGCAGGATTATCTAGCATATCAATGGTGATTGCGGCGAGCGCGGCGAGCGCCCAAACTGCGCTTGAAGCCGGATTTGAAAATCCGCCACCGGATGCAAAGCCAGGCACTTGGTTTCATGTGATGAGCGGCAATATGACCAAGGAAGGCATAACATTGGATATGGAATCGATGGCCCGCGTCGGCATTGGCCATGTCACCATGTTCCATGTGACGCAGGGCATACCGATTGGCCGTGTCAAATTTGCGAGCCCCGAACATATCGCGCTTGTCGCCCATGCCGCATCAGAGGCGAAGCGACTCGGCATCACCTTTGGCATTCATAATACCGATGGCTGGACCTCCAGCGGTGGCCCATGGATTACACCGGAAATGTCCATGAAACGGGTGGTGTGGAGTGAAGCCGTTGTCAAAGGCGGGCAATTGGTAACGATATTGCCGAAACCGCCTCATATGCATGGCTATTATCAGGACATCGCTACGATCGCCTATCCCGCTCAAACCGGTGATATTCTGGATCAGGCCCTTACCATGCGCATTACAGGCACTGGGGCTGCATTTAATCCCGCAATTGTTACAGACAGGCTGCATGACGTTTCTACAATGGTGGAAGTAGAAGGCACAGAAGCAGCGCTTACGGTTGATCTTGGCAAGCCGGCCCATATTGCCCATGCCGATGTGTTGCTGGGCAATTGGACAAGTCCGACGTTACAAATCAGCCGATCCGATGATGGGAAAAACTGGATCCCCGTTGCCGACATGGTCAAAAGCCGGAGCGGCAAAAGTGAAACCACAGCGACCAGCAATTGGGCACCTGTACCTGCGCGTTTTTTCCGGATCAGTTCTTCTGCGGAATTCAAGGTCACCGAGCTTCGGTTTTCCGCAACGCCGCGCTTGGATGATTTCTATAGCCTGACCACTTTGTCCAATGACAAGGAGCAAACCAACACTGGGTTAAATTCCATCGGCCGGGATCCATTCAAAAATGCTAGTGAACTAGCCGTAATTGATCCTGCGAAGATCATCGATCTGACAAAATCAATGCGACCCGGCGGCACTTTGAAAACGAAGCTGCCAAAGGGAGAATGGACCATTTTACGCGTGGGTTATACCACAACCGGCGCGGTCAATGTTCCAGCCTCACAAGAAGGCACCGGGTTGGAAGTGGATAAATTCAGCAAGGCCGCGACTGAAAGGCATTATAACGCCTATATGCGTAAAGTAGTCGACGCCGCTCGCGCCATCCGGCCAGATGCTTTTGATCGCACGATCATCGATAGCTATGAAGTGGGCGGGCAGAATTGGACCCAAGGCTATGAAGCGCATTTCCAAGAGGCGACCGGTCAGAATATCATCCGCCATCTTCCCATTTACACAGGGCGCTTGGTGGGCGGCATTGCCGAGAGCAAAGCCTTCATCAACAGCATCCGGAACCTGAACAGCAAGCTCATGGTCGATAATTATTTCGGTCACTTCACCAAATTGGCGCATATAGACAAGTTAAAAGTCTATATTGAGGCCTATGGATTTGGCCCGTTCAGCGATGTTGATGCGGGCAAATATGCCGATATTCCGATGGGGGAATTCTGGCTCGCGCGGCCCAATGAGCAATTGAGCGCCATGATTTCAGCTGGTCATATTTATGGCCGAAAGGAAATCGCTGCAGAAGCGTTACCGCATTGCAGGCGCTGAATTGTCTTCTACCCGCATGGCGAAA
>JAAURJ010000020.1 GCA_012032285.1 Sphingomonadales bacterium | reverse complement strand
AGGCAACCCAGAGATTGTCACAGCCCACGAGCTGCACGACGATCGTGCCTCGGGCAGATCGTCTCTTGGGCGCCCGCGCCCCGGCACAAGACAAAGGAAACGCCAGCCATTTGTTGGCGTACTTCGGGTCTCTACGCGAGATCACTCTCGGCCAGTGAAGCCTGAGCGAGAGAGAGGATGCTCCCGCTTGCTCGCGGCTACTTTGCCAGGTCTTCTTTCTTCACCTTCAGCACCATGTACGGGTGCAGGGCCAGGATGTAGACGTCACCGTCGCGTGCTTCGCAGACGCCCATCGTGACGTATTGCGTGGTCGTGGTGCCGTCGGGAAGATCCATCCGATAGAGGTTCGGGTTCTGCACCATGCCCGCGAGCGTCGCCGCTTGCGCGTAGGTGAGTTTCGAGGACGGCACGTTGAAATACAGGCGTGATGCGGCATCGATGCCATAGCTGCCGCCTCCGAAATAGACCTTGTTCAGGTAGAGTTCGAGAATCTGATCCTTGGAAAAGCGCCATTCCAGCGCCAGTGCCAGCACCGCTTCCTGCAATTTGCGCGAGACGCTGTAACTGTTGGAGAGGAAGACGTTGCGGGCAAGCTGCTGGGTGATCGTCGATGCGCCCTGGCCAGCGGCGACCACGTGCCGCGCCGTCAAAGGCAACGCGGACGGAGCGCACCATGCCGATGGGGTCGATGCCGGGGTGGTAGCGGAACCGGCGATCCTCCACAGCCACCATCGCATCGCGCATGACCGCAGGTGTTTCGCGCAGCGTCATCCAGCGACCGTAAGTTTGGCCCGATGGATACGATGATGTCGCCATCAACATCGCGCACGCGCACCGTCTGGCCATTGGGCGACCGGCGCAATTCCTCAAAGCTGGGCAGGGACGATGCGGCGATACCCACCGCCACCATCAGCCCCACCATCAGCATCAGGCCGACAAAAAAGCCGTATTTGATCGTTTTACCAACGATGCGCCGAAACCGGCCGGGGCGGGGGGTGTCCGTTGCGGACGGGCGATTGCGGCGTGCCATATTGGCGGCAGGGATACGCCTGTGCCCGAATCTGCACAAGCCCCCGCGCGCGGTGTGACAGGACGCAAAGTGTGACTGGGCGCAAAGTGTGACAGGACGCAAAGTTGCGCCGCGCAACCTGGTGGATGGGGGCTAGCTAATGTGGATGCGCGTCAATCGCGCCGCCAGCGTCAGCAGCGCGGTGATGAATGCGGCGCTCGAACGGCTGGCTATATATGGGCTGAACCCCGATATCATAATGCCCGCCGGACTTGCCATATCACAGCCGGATAGCGGCTTTTTGCAGGCGGAGTTTGCAAGCGCGGATGCCTTGCTGCGCGGGGTGCAGATCATCATTCCGGATGAACCGTCGCTGCGCGATGCCCTAACAGAGGGCGCAGAAATAGCGCAGATCGGTGCTGCGCAATTGGCCGTTTTTTATGCCTGCTGCGTTTGCGGCGCCGCACTCAATTTGCGCTCCGGCATTTTTGCAAAGAAAAAACCTGGCGTCGGCATAACCACAATGCAATGGAGGATATTGGGCTGGACAGCGCTTGCCGGACTTGCCGCGAGCCTGTTTTTGGCGCTTACCACCTATTGGCAATATGACCGTGCCGTAAACCGCGAAAATGCAACGGCGCTTGCCGCAGCGCAAAAGGCTATCCCCCAAATTTCGGATGCCGAAGGCGCATTGGCCGCGCTGGACCGGGAAATGATCCGCAAGGGTGCGCCAGGCCGGACATTTACCGCCCCTGCATCGGCTTTGTTCGCTGAAATACAGGCGGAGCAAGGCGTGACTTTGCGCGATATGCGCTATGGTGCCAATGGCATATTATCCTTCACCATCGCCGCGCCGACGGTCGATCCGATCAACCGCATCTTAGCCGTTCTGCAGCAGAAAGGCTATAAGGTAACCGCCACACCGCGGCAGGAGGCCAGCGGACTTACTATGGCGGACATCAGCATGAGGACACCATGATAGCATCAATCAACACATGGTATCAGGCCCTAAGCCAGAGGGAAAAAATACTTATCGGCGTGGCTGCGCTATTGAGCGCCTTGGCCTTGGTTGTCCTTGTCTCAATGGGATTGCTCAGTGCCATTTCGGCAAAGCAGGCGGATTATTATGCCGCCCTTGAACGGCGGGCGCAGATTGTAAACCGGGTCGCGGCTATGGATGCAAAAGCTGTTAACCGGACCGATCAGAATAGCTCGCTGCAACAGCTAATTTCCCAGAGTGCGGCGGAGGCTGGCTTTGCCCTTGATCGGGCGGATGCGCCGCATGGTAATATTGTTGATATCGCCATGGCAAAAGCCAAACCAAGCGCCCTGATGAGCTGGTTAAATGCTTGGGAAGCCCAAGGGGTGGTTGTGCAGAAAATAGATATTAAGGCGGGCAATGATGGCACGGTTTCGATGACTGCTTCGCTCGCCCGGCCCGCATCATGAGGCTGGCATGGAACCACAAGGCGGCAAAATATGCCTTGGCCACAGCCGCCATTCTGGCCGCATTGATGATATTTATGCCGCTACGTGCCGGGCTGTCGATGGCGCTACCCGCCAATAGCTCCATTACCGCACGGGCCGCGGCAGGCACGATTTGGGACGGACATTTGGCGGGTATAAAAATCGGTCAGGTCGCTATTGGTGACATGGATTTGGGCCTTGCCTTTTGGCCACTATGGACCGGCCGGGCGGAATTTCATTTTGCACCTATGGAAAATGGCACAGCGCAGCCGATGAATGGCCGGATTGGCACCGTTATGGGCGGGCAATATGTCCGCGAACTTAATGGCTCCTTACCGCTTGATGGTGTAGACGCGCGCTTGCCGTTATCGCATCTGGAGATGACGGAGTTTTCCGTCGCCTTTGATTCTGGTTCGTGCCGCCGCGCATCGGGCACGGTGCGGTTGATATTGAAACCGGGCGGCTTGGATGCTTTGGGCCTTAATAATGGGTTTTTGGGGCAGGCGAAATGCGATCAAAATGCGCTTTTGCTGCCTTTGGTTAGCCAATCGTCCAATGAACGTGCGGATATAAGGCTCTTGGCGGATGGCAGCTACACTGCCGCCATAACAATTCAGAATGACACGCCCGAAATCGGTCCGGCATTAAGCGCCGCTGGGTTCACGCCCATTGCCGAAGGGTACCGGATGATCATAAAGGGCCGGCTTTGACCCTATTGCCATGGTTATTGGCGGTGGGCGGCGGAATATTGGGCGCAATTTTCGGCAGTTTTATAGGCGCATTATGCAGCCGGTGGCCCGGCGGCCGGTCGGTGATGACGGGCCGGTCGCATTGTGATCATTGCCAACGGACATTAACAGCGGCGGAGTTGCTACCTTTAATCTCCTATCTGTTGCAAAAGGGGCAATGCCGCCATTGTGGCGGTTCGGTTGATCGGGATCAATTTTGGGCGGAGCTATCGGCGGCGGCGATAGGTGTTTGTGCATTCGCTTTTTTGGCTTTGCCGCAGGCGGTCATTTTTGCGGTTATGGCATGGCTTCTTTTGCCCTTAATCTTTCTGGATTACCGGCATTTATGGCTACCCGGCCGGTTGACATTTATCCTTGCGTTATCAGGACCACTATTATGCCATTGGTTGCTGCCCGGTTATGATTTAGCTTTGCAGCTATGGGCCGGTGCAGGAGCTTTTGCCGCTATGGAGCTGCTGCGACTGCTTTTCAAATTGCTGCGCGGAAAAGACGGTATGGGCGCAGGCGACCCGAAATTATTTGGAGCCATCGCCCTTTGGATCCCGCCGCCGACACTGCCTTTTTTGCTTCTGATCGCCAGCGGGACGGGCTTATTTATCGCTTTCATGCTGCGCAGCAAAGGGGCAGCATTTTCATCAAAAATGCTACCCTTTGGCTCAATGTTGGGTTTTGCCGCCATTATTGTGCAATGTGCGGCGATGCTTACGCTCTAAATCCTATAATTGCATACAAGGCACCGTCATTACCACAGAGTTTGATATAGCCCGAATCGTTCGCGGATCGGTCCCCTTTTCCTATCACCTAAAATTTTGAATTCTTAATTCCTTTGGTGCTTTGTGAAGAGAGATGTGAATATCAAAGAGGAATTTAAAATATCTATTATTCAGTATAGTATTTGCACTTTGTGACCAATTTAGCACAATAACATACTTTCCTGATACGACTATTGACCTTTTATGTTACCGGTGTCATTTGTAAGGTAACCGGTGTCAAAATAATGTAGAGAGAGCGGTACGTCTTTCCGGTGGCATAAATAGGGAGGAACCAATGCGAATTTACTCGGTCAATATTCAGCAGCATCCGAGCATCAATAAAAAATCTCAGGGTAAATCTTTGAAAGCTGCATTGCTATTATCTGCAATGCTTATATTTCCCCATTCACTGAAGGCTCAAGATACTGAAAATAATAGCGAAGCCGAAGAATCCAATGTGCAGGCAGATGAGAATCTTATCGTCGTAACCGGTGAAATTTCACGCACTATCGAAAATTCCCTGAAAACAAAACGGGAGTTGTCGGTTATTGGTGACGCGATAGTAGGCGATGATGTTGGCGACCTTCCCGATTTATCGGTTGCTGAAACGCTGGAGCGGGTTGTTGGCGTTACCTCTGACCGGTTTAAGGGCGGTGCTTCTGAATTATCGGTGCGCGGGCTGGGTGCCTTTTTGGGTGCTTCTTATTTGAACGGACGTGAGGTGTCATCGGGCAGCGACGGCCGTGACGTTAATTACGGCCAATTCCCGTCCGAACTGATCAACGGTGCCGTGATCTACAAATCACAGCAGGCCAGTTTTATCGAAGGCGGAGTATCGGGTATTATAGAACTGCAAACATTGCGCCCGCTTGATTATGGCAAACGGCGCATCCAGCTTCAGGGCTTGATCGGTTATAGTGATTATGAAGACCGTGTTGAGAATGGCAAGCCGCTAAGCTATCGTTTGACGGGATCTTATGTTGATCAATTTACAACGCCAATAGGTGATATCGGCATCGCATTGGGCGGGCAGTTGCGCCAAGATACGGCACCTGAGGATATCTATACCACCAGTTCCACCTTTCAGCCTTGCAACACAATAGAAGGTGTCGATCGCAGTAATGACTGCACCTATTTAACCGATTCAACGGGTGCACCAACGGGTGCCTCCGACACCTATTTTGTATCCAACCAATATATTTACCGCGCCATGAAAACAGAAGCGGACCGAGACGCGATTATGGGGGCTATCCAGTGGCGGCCATCCCCCGACCTCGAATTTAATTTCGATGCGCAATACAGCTATCGCGACGATATAGAAGAACGCGGCAATTTGGTGATTGCCGATGGACGCCGTGATATTGCGCCAATTGAAATTTCGCCTACTGGCGCATTGCTGGCTTGGGCAGGTGAAAGCCGGCTTGAGAACCAAACCGTATGGCGTCAACGCACAGAAGAATATCTGGGCCTAGGCGGTAATGTAAAATGGAGCGGAGAGCGTTTGTCGCTTGCGGCGGACATTGGTTTTTCACAAACCAAAAGACGCCAAGATGAAATGGATATGCGGATCCGGACTAACAGCCGTGTATTCTATGAAATGGATACACGCGGGTTCGATATTCCGGAACTGACTTTCACCAATGTTGTGCCTGTTGAGAACAACACAGGTTTGGGTTTTGATCTGAATAATCATGCACTTTACAATAATGGTGCGCGTGCTCGCAGGCGCCTTGAGAATGTTGATGATGATATTTTTGCCGTGCGGCTGGATGCTGAATATAAGGTGGAAGGCCCATTTTCTTCGGTTCAGGCTGGCCTGCGTTATGGTGACCGCACTCGTTTCCATGATGACGCGATTGACACCGAAGTCGCTTTGCAGCCGAGCAATTATTTCAATGATGCGGCGGTTGCGGCGCGGCAAGATACATTTCTTGTCCGCGATCTTTTTGCTGGTTCAAACTCGCCGACACGCGGTTTGACATTTGCAACATGGGATGCGCGTGCGTTGTTTACCGCTTTGACCGGTGATATTGATTCCGGGCTTCCGACAGGGTCAACTTTGTCGGCACAGGATACCGATGTGTCGGAGGAAACATGGGCCGGCTATGTTCAGGCCAATGTAGACACAAATCTATTTGGCGTGCCTGCGACGGGTAATTTCGGTGTTCGGGCAATACGGACTAGAATCACCTCTTTGGGGATCAGCTCGGCATTGGAAACCAGCCCTGGGGCTGATCCCGATACCATTGTTGTAACAGAAGTGGGTGATCCGACTATCAATGCCGAAACCAACAGCTTCTGGAATATCCTGCCTAGCGCCAACCTTAGCCTGGAAGTGGCGGATGATAAAATTCTCCGGCTGGCAACATATTGGGCAATTGCAAGACCTGATCAGGAAGCGATGTCAGCAGCGCTTACTTTTGATGATACCGCTGATCTGGACAGTCTGGGTTCGATTGTCAGCGCCAGTGGTAATCCATTTTTGGAGCCGCTGAAATCGTGGAATGCGGATATATCGTTTGAATGGTATGCATCGTCCACAAGCTCTATTTCGCTGGCGGCTTATTATAAAAGCCTACAAAGCGGATTTAGAACCGATGTCACCAACTTGACACTGGAAGTGGACGGCGCTCCATCCAATGTCCTGATCGGGCGAACGGTCAATTCCAATGAGAAAAGCGCACTGCTCGGATTTGAAATTAATGTGCAAAATAAATTGAATTGGCTACCCTCTCCGCTTGATGGGTTGGGTTTCCAAGCGAGCTATAATTATGCGGATTCGGATTTTGAATTCCCCGATCCTACCGTTGTCAACGGGAATGCGCTGGCCGACTTTACTGAGCCTGCAAATATTCCGGGCTATTCAAAGCATTCTGCCAATGCGACGGTTTTCTATGAAAAAGGACCATTTTCTGCACGGCTGGCTTACAAGTATCGCTCCGACTATTTTAAGCCATTCCGTTCCGATGCGAACCGCTTTACAGAAGATCAGGGCTTTCTTGATTTTTCGGCAAGTCTGGATTTGGCAAAAGATGTGCAGTTGAGGTTTCAAGCGCTCAACCTGTTGGATGAACCGAATATCTTCTACCGCCCAACCGGCGACAATTTAGCTGAAACTGATTATTCCGGGGCACGCTATTTTGTAGGGTTAAGGGCGCGTTTCTAAAAAAGCAGCTGCGGAGCAAAATTTATGGGAAAGCACAAGGGCGCTGAAGATATGATATCTTCGATTTCGCTGGCGCTTGTCCGGGCGCGCAAGGCGGCTGCGGCGTTGGACGGCTTTCCTGGTGACCTGCCAGAAACGTTGGAGGATGCCTATGATGTGCAGGCAAAATCCCGCCATGCTTGGGCGGATAGGGTCGGTGGCTGGAAAGTTGGCGGCGTTCCCCCCGCTTTTTTAAGCCGGTTTGATGAAAGACGGCTGGCAGGCCCTATATTTGCGAAAAACATCTATTCTGCCATCTGGAATGAAGCGACATCAATGCCGGTTTATCCCGGCTTTGCGGCTATCGAAGGGGAGCTTATATTCTGCCTTGGCGATAATGAGGATGAAGACACACTCCATGTTGGCGTCGAAATTGCGACTAGCCCTTTGCCAGCGATTAATGACATGGGACCGATTGCGGTTATCTGTGATTTTGGGAATAATGGCGGTCTCATCGTTGGTCCTGAAATCAAGGATTGGCGTTCCTATAAGCCGAATTTTTTTGAGGTGGTTACCGAAATAGAAGGCAAAATTGTAGGGAAAACCGAAATGCGAGACTTTGGAGAAGATGCGCTTTTAGCGTTGGCGTTTATGCGGGACCATGCAAAGCGGCAGGGTATTGACCTGCCTGCGGGCACCTATATTTCAACAGGCGCGATTACCGGCGTGCACGAAACGGTTGCGGGGGCACAATCGGTTGTCCGTTTTGGTCCGCTGGGAAATTTGCGCATTCAACTCTTTCCCGCGCAGCCTTTACCATGAGCGGGCAGCGTGGAAGGGTATCTGATCAAAATCGGATAATGGTCGGGCGGCGGCTATTTTTGGCAGGCGGCGCGGCGACGCTGGCTTCGTGCAAGATGCAGCTGTCCAATTTGCTGACATCGGCTGACACCCATGTCGCTGATTATCCCACGGTGCAGGCGGTGGGACATTTTGGTGAGCTGCTGAAACAAAAAACTGGCGGGAATCTGGGCGTGAAGCTGTATCCCGGCGGGCAATTGGGCAATGAGCGTGATACACTGGAGATCACCACATTTGGCGGTCTTGATCTGAACCGTGTCAATCTGGCGCCGCTCAATTCAATCGAACCGTTGACGATTGTTGCCGCCCTGCCATTTTTGTTTCAGTCTACGCAGCATATGCGCGGCGCAATGGACGGACCCATTGGAGACGAGATATTGGCCTCGCTTGAAAAACATGGCCTCATCGGACTTTGTTTTTATGATTCCGGAGCACGCAGTATTTATAATATTCGCGGCCCCATCAATAGCCCTGCCGATATGAAGGGGCTCAAACTGCGGGTGCCAAGCTCCGATCTTTATGTCGCTATGATCAAATCTCTAGGCGCAGATGCAACGCCCATGCCTCTCGATGAAGTGTATCAGGCATTGGCGCAAGGGGTGATTGACGGGGCGGAAAATAATTGGCCATCTTTGACAGCGGCCGCCATTATGAGGTCGCCCGCTATTATAGCCTGACCAACCATTTGCTCGCTCCTGAAGTGTTTGTGATGTCAAAAATCAGCTGGGACAAGCTATCTAAAAATGAACAAGCGGCGGTGCGTGAATCCGCAAAGGAATCTGTTCCCTATATGCGCACTTTATGGGATGCGCAGGTTGAAAAGAGCCATAAGACGGTTCTTGCCACCGGTGTCGCGGTCAATGAGGTTGATCCCGAACCATTTAGACAAGCGATGACCGGTGTTTGGGATAGCTTCATCACCACAGCGCGGCAGCGCGAACTAGTCAATCAGATACTGGCCATGGGTAAAGGAGGCGTGTGATGCTGGATAAGGTTTCCAATGCGCTGGTCACAATTGGTGCAGCCGGGCTGGTGTTGATGACGGCGATTATCGGCTGGCAGGTTTTTGGGCGTTTCATTCTGGATAGCAGCCCGTCCTGGTCCGAACAGGCATCTTTGCTGCTGATGATCTGGTATGCGCTTTTTGCCGCCGCCGCCGGAGTGCGTGAAGGTTTCCATATCCGCATTGCCTTGCTGGAGGATATCAGCTCGGCCGAAATGGGCCGCTATATCCGCATAACCATTCATGCGTTGGTGGCATTATTCGGGGCTATCATGCTCTATTATGGCATAGAATTGGTGCGGGAGGTGCGCGACCATGTTATCCCCTCGCTCGGTCTCAGCCGGGGTATCGCCTATATTCCATTGCCGGTTTCCGGCCTTTTGATCCTCATCTTTGCGCTTGCCCATTTGCGTGATGAATACAAATCTGTTCCGGCAAAGGAGAGCGATTGATGGAAATATTATTGCTTTTGGGCGTGTTGTTCCTTCTGCTCGCTTTGGGCACGCCGGTGGCTTTTGCTTTGCTAGGCGCTGCGATTGCCACTTTCATCGCCATTGACATTCCTCTGGTGGTTGCGGTGCAGCGCATGGCGGCGGGGATCAGCGTGTTTACACTCATGGCCATTCCCTTTTTCATTTTTGCCGGTGACTTGATGTACCGTGCCGGTATTGCCGAACGCCTGGTACAAGTGGCCGACGCGGCTCTTGGCCGGGTGCGCGGGGGATTGGGGTTGGTCGATGTCGGTGCGTCAATGATGTTCGGTGCGGTGTCGGGATCGGCCATTGCCAGCGCCTCGGCGATTGGTTCCACCATGGTGCCGTTAATGAAGGACAAGGGGTATCCAGCCGATTATGCCATCAATGTAACGGTGACGGCGGCCATTGTCGGCCTGCTGATTCCGCCATCGCATAACATGATTATCTACGCCGCCGCTTCCGGGATTGGCGTGTCCATCGGCGACCTGTTTCTGGCCGGGATCATTCCCGGATTGTTGACGGGAATGATGCTGATGCTCACCACTTGGATAGTGGCGCGCCGCCGGGGCCTGCCCAAGGGCAGCTTCCCCGGGTGGCGGCAATTTGCGCGGGCGCTGGTATACGCCATTCCCGGATTGATGACCGGTATCATCATTATGGGCGGGATATTGAGCGGCATCTTCACGCCAACCGAATCCTCGGCCATCGCTGTCATTTATACCATAGCGGTCGGATCATTGGTTTATCGCTCCTTGGGATGGACCGCATTTGTCGAAGCAGCGAAGACATCGGTTCGCACGGCTTCGATGGTGTTGTTCATCATCGCCGCCGCCACGGCTTTCGGTTTTGCATTGGCTTTGCTGGAGGTGCCCACACAGCTTGCTTCGCTCATCACCTTGATGACCGATAATCCGATCCTGACGCTGCTGATTATCAATGTCATGTTGCTGATACTGGGAACCTTCATGGATATGGCGCCGCTGATTGTCATCACCACGCCGATATTCTTGCCCGTGGCCACCGCGGTGGGGATTGATCCGGTGCATTTCGGGATTATCATGATGCTGAACCTTGGCATAGGTTTGGTAACGCCGCCTGTGGGATCGGTGCTGTTTGTGGGATCAGCCGTTGGCAAAACGCCAGTGCCGGTGCTGGTGCGGACCATTTGGCCCTTTTACATGACGCTGATTTTGGCTTTGGTCTTGGTGTCTTATATTCCGGAATTATCGCTGGCCCTGCCACGCGCATTTTAACAGGGGGAAAGAAGGAGAGTAGGGACTTGCATCCGTTTGTGACACCGGTTACCACTACATATAAGGCATGGCCTGAAACTAGGGACCAAACTCTAGTCTTAAATGTCCGATTTCAGATAAATTTGTGAGGTATTATGAAAATTGCATTGATCGTTGAAAACAGCCAGGCTGCTAAAAGCAGTATCATTCATAATGCCTTGTCATCCGTGGCTGGCTCTTATGGGCATGAAGTGCACCATTATGGCATGTATGGCGCTGAGGATAATGCCTCGCTGACCTATGTGATGAATGGCCTGCTGGCTGGCATTTTGCTCAATTCAAAAGCGGCGGATTTCGTTGTGACAGGTTGCGGCACCGGCATGGGTTCGATGCTGGCCTGTAATTCCATGCCGGGCGTTTTCTGCGGGCTTGTAATTGATCCTACTGACGCTTTTTTGTTCAGCCAGATCAATGCCGGTAACGCCATTTCCATGCCTTATGCCAAGGGATTTGGCTGGGCCGCTGAACTAAATCTTGAAGATTGCTACCATAAACTTTTCGAAAATGAACCGGGGCTGGGCTATCCGAAGGAGCGGGCAGAGATAATGAAAAAGAATCGGGGCATTTTGACCGATCTCAAATCTGCGGCCTGCCATGATATGGTGAGCGTATTGAAAAATGTGGATCAGGATCTGCTGAAATCGGCAATTGCCGGGGAGAAATTTGCAGAGTTGTTTTACGCCAATTGTCAAGATGATGCCATCGCCGACTATCTGCGTTCTTTGTAAACGGGGGCTTGCATGGATAATCCATTTTTCGACCTGAGCGGAAAGACAGCGGTCGTTACCGGTGCCAATACCGGCATTGGACAGGGCATTGCGGTCGCATTGGCCGGTGCCGGCGCCAATATCGCGCTGGTGGCGCGGCGTCAGCCCGACGAAACCGCAGCGATGATCGAGAAACGGGGCGGCAAAAGCGTCATTATCACCGCCGATCTATCCACGATTGAGCCTTGTGAACGGATTATCAGCGAAGCGCAGGCGGCATGGGGCAGTGTAGACATATTGGTCAATAATGCCGGTATAATCCGCCGCAATGATGCGCTGGATTTTACAGAGGATGATTGGGATTCGGTGATGGATACCAATTTGAAGAATCTTTTCTTCCTTTCCCAAGCCGCGGCGCGTGTGATGGCTGCTAATGGCGGAGGAAAGATTATCAACATCGCCTCCATGCTGACTTTTCAGGGCGGCATTCGCGTGGCAAGCTATACCGCGTCGAAAAGCGGCGTGGGCGGGCTGACCAAACTGATGGCCAATGAATGGGCGGCGAAGGGTATCAATGTTAATGCGATTGCGCCGGGCTATATTGCCACCAATAATACCGCGGCCTTGCAAGCCGACGAGAAGCGCAATGCGGAGATATTGGGGCGTATTCCGGCGGGCCGCTGGGGTGATCCGTCGGATCTGGGCGGCGCGGCGGTGTTCCTTAGTTCGGATGCGGCCAATTATGTCCATGGCCATATATTGGCGGTAGATGGCGGCTGGCTGGCGCGCTGATGGCTTTCAGCCGTCGGTTATCATATTTGGCTGCGATATTCGCGGCTTTCACCTGTGTGCCAGCAAAGGCCGAGCTTTCAGCCTTCACAGCATCGCAGGGGGCACCAAAATGCAATGGCTCAGCGGGCTATGCCGCCGATTTTGACGGACGGCGAACCTTTTTATGGCGTCCGCAATGGTTGCAGCAGGTAAAGGCGGATGAAAAGGCCAGCCAATCCTATATAAAAGCCGCTGAAAAGGCCTTGCGAAGCCCGCTATACAGCGTCACCGACAAGCCAAAGCTGGTGCCGGGGGCAACCGCGCATGATTATGCATCCATTGGGCCTTATTGGTGGCCTGATCCCAAAAAGAAAGACGGCCTGCCCTATATCCGGCGCGATGGACAGGTGAACCCTGAACGGGACGGTGTGGAATTTGACAAGGACCGGCTGCGACGTCTTGGCAGCGATGTGCGTGATCTTGCCATTGCCTATTATCTGACCGGTGATGAACGCTATGCCGAACATGGTGCGCGGCAATTGCGCGCTTGGTTCATCACACCTGCAACGCGGATGAACCCGCATTTCAACTTTGCCCAGGGCGTGCCGGGCAAGGTGAAGGGCAGGGGGGAAGGCATAATAGAAGCATCGGATTTATCGATCATTGTCGAATCCATCGGGCTGCTCAAACCTTCTACGGCGTTCAGCGCACAGGATCATAAAGCCATGGAGCAATGGTACCGCGAATTCGCCACATGGATGGCGACCAGCGACCTTGGCGGCGATGAAATGCGCAAGATCAATAATCATGGTGTCTTTTTTGATTATTACCTGACCCATTTCGCACTTTATGGCGGTTTGGACCCGGTGGCGGTAAGCATCGTCAATGCCTTTCCCGAACAAAGGTTGGCGGTGCAGATGGACAAGCAAGGCCGGTTCCTCGACGAATTGAAACGCACGCGAAGCTGGCATTATGCCCATTTCGTCGTCGAGGCGGCGGCAAAGGTTGCAACGCTTGGCGAATGCGCCGGATTGGACCTTTGGACCTATCGGCTTCCCGACGGACGGGGCATGGAGAACGCGCGGGCGTTCCTTGAAAAATATTGGGCAGGCGATCTGGAATGGCCGTTTCAGGACATTGACCTTGCCAAAGCCGATGGCAAGGAACGGCAGATCAAATCCGCTGCAAAGGTCAAGCGTCTGTTTGGCTATGCCCCGGCGGATGACAAGGCCGAAGCATCGGCTTTATCGGTGCTGATCCCATAGGGATATGTATAATAGCCGGAAAGCCTTTGCTGCCAAAACCGCTTTGCTAAGTTTACAAAGTTTACACCAAGGAAGCCTTTTATTCCGCCATTCCGGGCCGAAATTGTAGGATAAATCCAACATTGTTCATCGGGCCGCATCCACATCTTTGCGCCCGTATCCGTCCCTCATTTACCCCGCGTTTTTGCCAAGCCCCCCATATTGGCGGCTTTACTTGCAATATCTTCTACGCTTTCGCCTTCAAACTGTCCGCGACATCAAAACCATGGCGTTCCAGGGCGCTGACAATTTTTTTCGCCCCTTCCAAATCGCCCCAGAACATTGGGCCGCCGCGATAAACGGGCCAGCCATAGCCGTAAATCCATACCACATCGATATCCGATGCCCGCTGCGCTTTACCTTCCTCCAATATCAAATAACCTTCATTGACCATGGGATAGAGCGTGCGTTCGATAATCTCCTGATCGCTGATGTCGCGTTTTGCATATTGGATGTGGCACGGAATTGTTCGATAATCTCGGCGACTTCGGCGCTGGGCGTGGGATTGCGTTTTTCGTCATAATCATAAAAGCCCTTGCCGGTTTTCTGTCCCCATCGGCCCTTGGCACACAGCGCATCGCGGACATTTTCAATCCGGCTTTCATCGCGGTGCCAGCCAATATCGACGCCGGCAAGGTCGCTCATCTGAAACGGCCCCATCGGCATTCCGAAATCGGTATGTACCTTGTCAATTTGTTGCGGCGTGGCCCCTTCCATCAATAATTTATTGGCCTCCAATTGGCGCGGTTTCAGCATCCGGTTGCCAATGAAACCATCGCATACGCCCGCGACCACAGCGACTTTGCCAATTGTTTTGCCAATCGCCATGGCGGTGGCAAGCGCATCGTCAGCGGTTTTTTCTGCGCGGACCACCTCCAGCAATTTCATAACATTGGCGGGAGAGAAGAAATGCATTCCCAAAACATCTTGTGGCCGCTTTGTTGCGGTTGCAATCTCGTCAATGTCAAGGAAACTGGTATTGGATGCCAAAATTGCGCCGGTTTTGCAGATTGTATCCAGCTTGCCAAATACCTCTTTCTTAACCTCCATGCTTTCATAGACAGCCTCGATAACAAGATCACAATCGGCCAGATCATCCAACGATAATGTGGGCGTCAATATGGCCATCATGGCGTCTACCTGCTCGTTTGTGAAGCGGCCCTTGGCGGCGCTGGCTTCATAATTTTTGCGGATCACGCCAACGCCGCGGTCGAGATTGTCCTGCGCCATTTCCACGATGGTCACGGGAATCCCCTTGGCAAGGAAGTTCATCGAAATGCCGCCGCCCATCGTGCCTGCGCCAATCACGCCAACCTTTTGTATCTGCCGCAGCGGCAGGTCTTTGGGCAGGCCGTCAATCTTTGCGGCTTGGCGTTCGGCGAAGAAAATATGCCGCTGCGCCGCCGACTGGCTACCGAACATCAGCTTGGTAAATTGTTCGCGTTCGAATATCAGCCCTTCGTCAAACGGCAAATGCGTCGCCGCCTCGACACAGGCTAGATTGGCATAGGGCGCTTCAAATCCTTTCCAGCGGCGTTCATTGGCCGTCTTCAACCGTTCGATTGCCGCAACATCGCCAAACACTTCGCGTTCGCGTGTCGGCCGCGGCCGGCGGCAATCCTGTCACGCGCATAATCGATCGCATCGGCGGCCAGACTGTCTTCCCCCGCCAGCGCATCGACAAGGCCGGCTTCCTTTGCCTTGGCGGCGGAAAGCGGCACACCCGATGAGCACATATCGGCGGCGACCTCCACGCCCACCACGCGCGGAAGGCGCTGCGTCCCGCCAGCCCCCGGCAACAGGCCAAGCTTAACCTCCGGCACGCCCAGCTTTGCCGATGGTACAGCGATGCGGTAATGGCATACCAAAGCGGTTTCAAGCCCGCCGCCCAGCGCAGTGCCGTGAATAGCGGCGATGACCGGTTTGGCCGATGCCTCAATCTTGTTCAGCACTTCGTTAAAATCTGGACCCTGCGGCGCTTTGCCGAATTCTGTAATGTCCGCGCCCGCAATGAATGTCGCCCCTTCACAGCGCAAAACAATTGCCTTGACCGCATCATTGGTCAGCGCCGCGTCAAACCCGTCAAGCAGCCCCTGGCGCACGTGCCAGCTTAGCGCGTTAACCGGCGGGTTGTTGACAAGAATGACGGCGATGTCGCCTTCTATCCGGGTGGTGACTGACTGCATGATGCTTTCCTTTGTGAACAGATTAAGCGGCAAGCGCCGCATAGAGCATGGTACGGATTTCGCGGCGAATGGGATAGGTCATGGACGGCATGAGCTGCGTCATGAAAATCATGCACACATCCTCCAGCGGATCGACAAAGAAGGTTGTCGAGAACATCCCGCCCCATGAAAATTCCCCTGCGCTGCCGGGGATCAAGGTCGCGGCGGGATCGATGGTGATGCCAAAGCCAAGACCATAACCTATACCGGCATTTTCGGCCTCGCTGAACAAAGCGGTTGAATGCTGCGTCAAATCGCCGCCGCCGGGCAAATGGTTCGCGGTCATCAACTCCAAGCTTTTTGGGCTGATTATCTGTGCCCCGTTCAAAGCGCCGCCATTTAACAGCATCCGGCAAAAAATATGATAATCATCAACCGTTGACAACAGCCCGCCGCCGCCTGAATGGATTTTGAACCCCTTTGCCCAGGCGCTGTCCATGCCGCCGGGATCATGAGGGACCATCTTGTCCGCCGGGTGAAAGGCATAGCAATCCGGCAGGCGGGCCGCTTTTGCCGCTTCCACTTGAAAACCGGTGTCCTTCATACCGAGCGGCGCGAAGATATGCTCGGCAAAATAATCACCCAGACGCTGCCCGGAAATCCGTTCGATAATCACGCCCAGAACGTCGGTGGACACCGAATAATTCCAGCTGCTGCCCGGATCAAATTGCAACGGGATTTTGGCAAGGCCAGCGATAAATTCACCGCTGTCAAATTTATGCCAGCTTTCAATATCGGTGCGGCGATATGCGGCATCGACAGCGCTGCGTTCCTGAAAGCTATAGGTTAGCCCGCTTGTATGGCGCATCAGGTCGATAATACGCATGGGCTGTGCCGGGGGGCGGGTGTAAAAGGGGATATTGCCGCCGCCCGCAACAAAAACGCCGGTGCCCGCAAATTCTGGCAGATATTTGGCCACCGGATCACCAAGCGCCGCTTTGCCTTGTTCAGCAAGCTGCATGAAGGCGATGGATGTGATTGGCTTGGTCATCGACGCGATGCGGAAAATCGCATCATCGGCAACGCCCGAAGTCCAGCGACAGGCAATGTCATCGCCGCGCCCGATGAGTAGCGATCCAAAAGGCATTCGGCCGCTATCCAGATATTTATCCTGAATAAATGCACCGATCCGTTCCAGCCTGTCGGGCCGGAATCCAAGGCGCGAGGCGTCTGTCATTCCGTGCATTATACGGCCGTTTGCCCGGTCAATTGCCGGGTCACAGGGTGAGAGCTGGACAGCCCGCCATCGACGGCAATCGCCTGCCCATTGACATAGCTTGCCTGATCACTGGCAAGGAACAGCGCCATATTGGCCAGCTCTTCGGGCTGCGCCCCGCGTTTTAACGGGTTTAACTGACCCAGCTTGTGCGTCACGCCCTTGTCCTTGGCATAGTCGAATGTCGGTTTGGTCATGCCGGTTTCGGTCAGGCCGGGGCAGATCGCGTTGACCCGCACCCCTGTGCCGGTCATTTGCTGTGCACTGACCGCGGCCAGATTGATGACGCCCGCTTTGCTCGCCGAATAAGGCGGGCGCCCGCACCCGAACGAATGCCCGCAACGCTGGCGGTCAGGATGATCGAACCGCCATTGCCGGCATCGACCATCGCTTTACCGGCGTGCTTCACCATCAACCACGGTCCGATCAGATTAACGCGCAGCACTTCTGTAAAATTTTCGACCGTGTTGTCGAATATCCCCTCCATCCCGCCGGAAATCCCCGCATTGGCAAAGGCGATATCGATCCGTCCATATATGTCCAGCGCCCGCTTTACGATCGCCGCCACATCGGATTCCTCGCCCGCATCCATTTGCATGGATGTGGCCGCATCGCCGATCATCTTTGCGGTTTCGTGAACGCTTTCGGCCATATCGCCCAGCACAAGCTGCGCCCCTTCGGCGGCAAAGCGGATGGCAGACGCCCTGCCAATGCCGCTGCCCGCGCCGGTGATGATGGCGATTTTTCCTTGCAGTGCGTCCATTATGCTCCTCCTGATATGGTGGCACCGCCATCGCACACGATGGTTTGGCCCGTTGTAAATGCGCCCGCCTGTGATGACAGGAAAACGACTGCGCCCGCAATTTCCGGTGGCTCGCCAATGCGTTTCAGACAGGCCATGTCGGTGGAGCGTTTCAATGTTTCGGGATTGTCGGTCAGCGCCTTTGCCATGTCGGTGCGGATCAGGCCGGGTGCAACGCAGTTGATACGCACGCCATAGGGGCCAAATTCCACCGCCAGATTGCGGGCCATTTGCATATCGGCCGCTTTGGAAATGCAATAAGCGCCGATGACGGGCGATCCTTTTAGCCCGCCGATGGATGAAATGATGGTAATCGCGCCTGCACCCCGTTCCATCATCTCTGGCGCGACCATGCCGATCAACCAATGGTTGGACAGGATATTATTGTCCATAATCTTGCGAAACTGGTCGTCGCTTATCCCTAGAGAAGGACCATAATAGGGGTTGGATGCAGCATTGCAAACCAGCACTGTGATCTTGCCAAAAGCCGCCCGCGTTTCATCGACGAGATTTTGCAGGTCATCCTTGGACGAGATATTGGCGGCAATGGCGATTGCGGTGCCGTCGCCATAGCGGGCATTGATTTCAGCCGCAGCGGCCTCACACGCGTCCAATTTGCGGCTGGAGATGACGACTTTGGCCCCCTGCGCCGCCATTTCAACGGCGGTTGCCCGGCCAATACCGCGCGATGATCCAGTGATAATGGCGACTTCGCCGCGCATATCAAATAGGGACATTTTTCTCTCCTATACAAAGCGTGAGCGTTTTCAGGCTCCGGCTTTTTGCGCGAAGGCCCAGGCCGCTTCGGCTAGCGGGGCTACACGCTGTGACATATTTTTGGCATGGGCGCTGCTCGCCGTGCCTTCGATTACGCGTTTTTTGATGCCTTGTATAATCCCGGCGAGGCGGAAGAAATTATAGGCAAAATACCAGTTCATATCGGGAATCCCGTCGCGCCCGGTCGCCGCGCAATAACGGGTAATCACTTCGTCCAATTCGGGAATGCCAAGGGCAGCCCGGTCAATGTCCATAACGCCGGAACGCCCCTCATTGGGGGTCACCCACGCCATGCAGACATAGGTGAAATCAGCGAGCGGATCGCCCAGCGTTGACAGCTCCCAATCCAATACGGCACGGACTTTGGGCTGCGCGGCCTCAAAAATTGCATTGTCGATCCGGTAATCGCCATGCACGACGCTGGTCCGCATCTGTTCGGGCAGGGTTTCGGGCAGCCATTTGATCAGGTTTTCCATCTGAGGCATCACTTCGGTTTCGGACAGGCGATATTGTTTGGTCCAGCGTTCAACCTGTCGCCCGAAATAATTACCGGGCTTTCCAAATGTCGCCAGGCCCGCCGCCTCGACATCGACATTATGCAGCGCGGCGAGCACATCGATCATCTCCATATAGATAGCATGGCGTTCGCCCGCATTGCTATCGGGCATGGCTCCGTTCCAGAATGTCCGGCCCTCCACCATGCCCATTACGTAAAACATACTGCCAATGACATCGTCGTCGCGGCACAGGCCATAGGGTTTTGCGACCGGAAAACCGGTAGGATAAAGCCCAGAAATCACCCGAAATTCCCGGTCTACCGCATGGGCAGACGGCAACAAATTGCCATAGGGTTTGCGGCGCAGTACATAATCCCCGCTTTGTGCGCTGATTTTATATGTCGGGTTGGATTGACCGCCGGCAAATTTGCGCACGGTAATAGGGCCTGCAAAGCCGGCAACATTATCGGCCATCCAGGCGGTCAATTTCGCTTCATCCAATTGATCCGCGCCCTCAGGGACTACGGTGCCGCTAAAGGCGGCCTGCGCGTCTAAAATGTCTGTCATTGATCAAATATGATGACCGAACGGGCGGCATCACCTTTCCTCATTTTGTCAAAGCCATTGTTGATTTGTTCAAGCGGGATAGTTTCGGCAATGATGCTGTCCAAGTCGAGCATATCGCGCAGATAAAAGTCAACCAGCCGCGGAATATCCACCGGGAAATGGTTGCCGCCCATGATCGCGCCTTGCAATTTTTTACTGCCCA
Source organism: Sphingomonadales bacterium (assembly GCA_012032285.1). GTDB lineage: Bacteria > Pseudomonadota > Alphaproteobacteria > Sphingomonadales > Sphingomonadaceae > Sphingorhabdus_B. Next base: position 27,002 of record JAAURJ010000020.1, on the reverse strand, counting down.
GCAAATCCATGGCAGATAGGCCGACTTTATGATCAAGCGGCATCATCCCCAATATCGTTGCCGTGCCGCCGCGCCGCAATATTTTGACCGCAAGCTCGCCTGCTTGTGGGCGGCCGACCGCCTCAATCGCGTGGTGCACGCCGCCTTTTGTCATTTCGATAATCTGCGCTGCGCTATCTTCGGCAAGCGCGTCGATACTATCGGTCGCGCCCAGCTTGTGCGCCAGCGCCCGCTTTTCGGGCAGCGGGTCACAGGCGATGATCCGGCCCGCGCCCGCAATTTTCGCCGCATTGATGGTGGCCAGTCCCACCCCGCCGCAGCCGATAACAGCGACGGTTTCGCCCGGCGTCACCTTGCACGCATTGAATATCGTGCCCGCGCCTGTGGTCACGGCGCAGCCAATCACCGCCGCCCGGTCGAGCGGCATATCGGGGTTGATCGCAACGCAGGCATTTTCATGGACCAGCATTTGTTCGGCAAAGGCCGACAGGTTCAGCATCTGCGCCACCGGCGAACCATCCTTGCGGGTGATACGCGGCGCATCCCCCGCCCCCCGCCGCCGTTGCCGCGCCAAGGCAAAGTGACATCCGACCGGTTACGCAAAATTCGCATTGCCCGCAAAAGGCGGACAGGCAGGTGACAACCGCGTCGCCCACCTTCACGCTGCGCACTTCGCTGCCCACCGCTTCGACAATTCCCGCCGCCTCATGCCCGGCAATGGCGGGCAAAGCATGGGGATAGGTGCCATCAATAAAGTGCAAATCGCTATGGCAAAGCCCGCAAGCCACGGTGCGGATCAAAACCTCACGTGGCATTGGTTTGGACAGGACGACCTCGTCTATTGCAAGCGGCTGGCCCGGCTGGATCAATATGGCGGCTTTGGTCATGGCCTAGCGCGTTACCGCCATATCACCCGACGAAATGCGAGAAGAAGGGCGGCCGCCATGTTTGCCAAATTCCATCCGGGCAATGGCGCGGGCATGAACCTCATCCGGGCCATCTGCCAGACGCAGAGTGCGTTGATGGGCATAGGCTTGCGCCAGCCCGAAATCTTCGGAAACCCCGCCGCCGCCATGCGCCTGTATCGCATCGTCAATGATTTTCAGGGCCATGTTCGGCGCCTGCACCTTAATCATTGCGATTTCCGCTGCGGCGGCTTTATTGCCAACCTTGTCCATCATATCGGCGGCTTTCAGGCAGAGCAGGCGGGTCATGTCGATGTCAATACGGGCGCGGGCAATGCGTTCTTCCCACACGCTATGTTCGGCAATCGTCTTGCCAAAGGCGACGCGCGACATAAGCCGCTTTGCCATTTTTTCCAGCGCCTCTTCGGCAACACCAATGGTGCGCATACAATGGTGGATACGGCCCGGCCCTAGGCGGCCCTGCGCAATTTCAAAACCGCGCCCTTCACCCAAAATGCAGTTGGACACCGGAACGCGCACATCCTTTAGCTCGATTTCCATATGGCCGTGCGGCGCATCGTCATAGCCAAATACCGGCAAATGACGCATGATGGTGACGCCCGGCGCATCGAGCGGAACCAAAATCTGCGACTGCTGTGCATGGCGCTGCGCCCCTGTATCGGTTTTGCCCATGACAATGGCGATTTTGCAGCGCGGATCGCCCGCACCCGATGACCACCATTTGCGACCGTTGATCACATATTCATCGCCTTCGCGCACCATACGCGTTTCAATATTGGTGGCATCGGAGGATGCGACCGCAGGTTCGGTCATCAAAAAAGCGCTGCGGATCTCGCCATTCATCAACGGCACCATCCATTTCTGCTTCTGCTCCGCCGTGCCATAGCGCATGAAGACTTCCATATTGCCGGTATCGGGGGCGGAGCAGTTGAACACTTCGGAGGCAAAGCCTATGCGGCCCATTTCTTCGGCGCATAGCGCATATTCCAAATTGGTCAGGCCAGGGCCTTCAAATGCCACACTGTCATCGACATGGGGGTGCCCCGATGATGGCGGCATGAACAAATTCCAAATACCCGCCGCTTTGGCCTCTTTTTTTAGGTCTTCGAGGACAGGGATGACTTTCCACCGGTCTCCGGCCGCATCCTGCTGTTTATAAACAGGGATGGCGGGGCGCACTTTGGCTTCGATAAAGTCGCGCACGCGGTCGCGCCAATAGCTTTGCTTTTCGGTTAGGTCGAAATCCATGAATCATCATCCTCTTCTCATTAACTGTCCGGTTAATAGTGTCAGAATAAGGGGGCAATAGCCAGCCCTCAAATTGGCCTTGCATTGACGTTACGGCACGCTGCTATTGCCCGATATTCCTGATAACTTGCTTGCCAGCGCGGCATTTCTGGCCCTAGTCTATATGATAATAGAGGAGATTGATTCATGACCGATCTGGAAAGCTTTCGCACCGAAACCCGTGCCTGGCTAGAGGCCAATTGTCCGCCTGAAATGCGTCTGCCGGTTAAGGGGGATGAAGATATGTGCTGGGGCGGGCGCAATTTCACCTTTCAAAATGCCGCTCAGAAACAATGGCTTGATATTATGGCGGAGCGCGGCTGGACGGTGCCCGATTGGCCAAAAGATTATGGCGGCGGCGGGCTTAGCGCGGCGCAGGCAAAGGTGCTGCGTCAGGAAATGGCGAAGCTGAAATGTCGCCTGCCTTTGTCCAGCTTTGGCATATGGATGCTTGGCCCAGCCTTGCTGCATTTTGGCACAGAAGAACAAAAAAGACAGTATCTGCCGCCAATCGCCCGCGGCGAAATCCGCTGGTGTCAGGGATATAGCGAACCGGGCAGCGGCAGCGACCTTGTGTCGTTGCAAACCTATTGCGAGGATAGGGGCGATCATTGGAACGTCAACGGCCAAAAAGTATGGACCAGCTATGCCGACAAGGCGGATTGGATATTCTGCCTTGTCCGCACGGATAAGAATGACAAATATCGCGGCATCAGTTTCCTTTTGTTCGATATGGAAACGCCCGGCGTCAGCACGCGGCCGATCAAGTTGATCAGCGGGAAAAGCCCGTTTTGTGAGACCTTTTTCGACAATGTCAAAGTGCCCAAGCATCAGATTGTAGGAGAGGTGAACCGCGGCTGGGATGTGGCCAAATATCTGCTTGGTCATGAACGCGAAATGATTTCGGGCGGCGGCGTGTCGCTGGATATGCCGAGCATCGGTGCGGCCTATGCCGATATTGCCGCGCTGGATCCGATATTGCGTGCGCAAATGGCGGAATTTGACATTGAAACCATGGCATTCCGCGCGATGAGCGAGAAATTCATGGATGAGATGAAGGCCGGTAAAGGCCATCCTGCGCAGCCCAATATGATGAAATATGCCGGAACGGAGCTGAATAAAAGACGTCATGAATTGATCATGGCGGCATCGGGCAGCGACGGTTTGGAATGGGAAAGCGAAGCCTCTGGCGAGGGCAAAAAGCCGCGCGACTGGCTGCGCACCAAAGCCAATAGTATCGAAGGCGGCACCAGCGAGATCATGCTGAATGTCGTGGCCAAGCGTATATTGGAACTGCCCGGCGGATAAAGGCTTCACCGCCCCCTTTCTGGCCGCGCTGGTGCGTATGGCCATGCCGACTATCTAGGAAAATTCTATGCCCCTTTACCATAATGACGAACAACAAATGCTTGCCGATAGCGCCCATGAATTCATGAAATCCGAAGCGCCTGTCACCCATTTGCGCGAATTTCGTGACAAAAAATGCAAGGACGGTTTCAGCCATGCGCTGTGGAAACAATTTGGCGAGATGGGCTTTAACGGCATATTGGTGGCCGAAGAAGATGGCGGGCTGGGCATGGGTCATTATGAGGCCGGGATCATATTGGAAGAGATTGGCCGCAACCTGTCGCCATCGCCATTTCTGACCACGGCGGTGGCAGGGGTTGAGGCGTTGAATGCCAGCAGCGCCGATATGCGGTCCCGCTACCTGCCTGGAATATTGGCTGGCGATACCGTGCTGGCGCTGGCCATTGATGAACAGGCCAAACATCGGCCGGAAGCCATCGCCATGGAGGCGCAGCGATCGGGCAACGGGTTCCGGCTGAACGGTCAGAAGCAATTTGTCATTCACGGCGCGTCGGCCGATATGATAATTGTCGCCGCCCGCACGCAAAATGGCCTGACCTTGTTTGCAGTGGAAAAGGATATGAAGGGCATGGATGTGGAGGCGGTGCGGCTGGTTGACAGCGCCGTGGCTGCCCATGTGCGGTTCGATAATGTCGAATTGAACGCCGATGCAGTGATTGGCGAAGTCGATCAGGGCGGCGCGGTGCTGGACCGGTTGCTTCGGGCCGGGCGGATCGGATCGGCTGCGGAAACCGTGGGAGTGGGCGCTGGCGCAATGGACATTACCGTCCGCTATTTGAAAGAGCGCAAGCAATTCGGCAAAGCCATTGGCGAGTTTCAGGGGCTGCAACACCGCGCCGCGCATTTATATTCCGAAATCGAAATTGCCCGTGCGGTGGTGATGAAGGCGCAGCAGCTGTGCGATGAGGGCAGCACCCATGCCGATATGATGGTCAGCGCGGCAAAGGCAAAGGCCGCACGCGCCGCGAATTTATCGGTGCGCGAAGGCGTGCAGATGCATGGCGGCGTCGGCATGACCGATGAATATGATATTGGCCTCTATATGAAACGCGACCGGACGCTGGCCGAATTTTTTGGTGACGCCAATTACCATAGCAACCGCGTCGCTCAAATGAACGGCTATTGATTTTTTCAGGAGACAGACATGGACCTTAATTCCCTATTCAACCTAAATGGCCGTGTCGCGCTGGTTACCGGCGGTTCGCGCGGTATTGGCCGGATGATCGTCGAAGGTTATCTCGCCGCCGGTTGCGAACGTGTGTATATCAGCGCCCGGAAAGTGGATCAGATTGAACAAACCATTGCAGAACTTGGGGACCGGGTCGTCGGCCTGCCGGCCGATCTGTCCACAGTCGATGGCTGCCACAGCCTTGCCCATCAAATTGCCGAGCGGGAAGAAAAGCTCGATATATTGGTCAATAATGCGGGTGCGGCATGGGGCGCGGATTATGGCAGCTTCCCCGAGGCAGGCTGGGACCGGACCATGGATTTGAATGTGAAAGGCTTGTTCTTTTTAACGCAGGCGCTGCACGGCACAATGAAAAATGCCGCCCGTCATGAACGCCCGGCAAAGATCATTAACATCGCCTCGATCGACGGGATAAAAATCAACCCTTGGCAAACCTAATCCCTATCAGGCGTCAAAGGCGGCCGTGATCCATCTGACCCGCCGCCTAGCCGCGGAACTGGCCCCGCAAAATATTCTGGTCAGCGGTATCGCACCCGGTGCTTTCCCGTCGGAAATGAACAAGGTTGCCCGCGATCATGAGGATGCGGTCGGCAAAAATATACCCTTTGCGCGTGTTGGCACCACCGAAGATATGGCGGGCCTCGCAATATTCTTGGCGAGCCGTGCGGGCGATTATATTTGCGGTGATACCATCGCCTGCGACGGGGGAGTCGCTTATTCCAGCCTGCCCGGAAACAGCATCGACGCATAGGGTCAGTGGCCAGAAATATTTTTTTCTAAAGTGAAAAAAACGCTGCAACAGCGATGTTGCGGCGTTTTTATATTGAAAAATAGAGGGAAAATGACAACGAGGGACATAGTTGCATAATTTGCAACAATAGAGATTTTTTTCGCACTTGCACAAAAATGCAAAAACCCCCATTTGTAGGTCATCGGACGCGGCAACGCACCGAAACAGTTTTGACCAGCGAGCCTCTCTCTCCTCCTCTCCCTCGCTCGCTGGAAGAAATAACGGTCCCCATGCTTCGCGCTGGGGGCCGTTTTTTGCATCTGGCCAATGGGCCACCCTGTATCCCCGAAATTTTCCACCGCTATTTGCCCTGCCTGTGGATAACTTGTCATTTTCCCGTTGCACCGACTCGGCAACTGGGTCCATGTTTCAATTGTCAGAAGGAAAAATGACAAAGGAAAAAGAACCGGCAACGGGGATTGGAACTGAGTGATTGGACCTGATGATCGCCAGATTGGGAAAACGACCGGACCGCAAGGAAAGGGAACCGAACAATTCTGACGTGCATTGAGACAACGAATATTATGTGCGGGTTTATGATAGAATCTTCGGATGAAATCACGGATCAACGCCGGATTGGATACCAAAAATGCTAAAGGTGAAATGGACTATCTTCGGATAGGAAACGGAACCGGACACCAGATAACGTATGAATACATCCTCGGGTGAATTTATATAAGTTCAGGTGCAGTGGTCGCTGGCAGCAATGTCAGCGGCCATTTTGTTTTGGGCGGTTTTACGCCTATTTTTGTGCAATTACACCCCGGCTTTCAATAGCCAGTCATGGAATAATTTAACCGAGCGTTGTTTAAGCGCACGCGGCCGACATACGAACCAATAGCTATATGGGCTTTCCACCTCGACATCGAACAGACGGGTCAGGCGCGGGTCTTTTGCGTCGGACAAATGGCTGCCATGCATGATGGCAATGCCAAGTCCATTGGCGGCGGCCTCCAGCATTAACGGCCCGCTCGAAATGCTGTCTACCGCCGCAGGTCTCAGCTTGGCTATCCCCATCGCGCTGCGCCATTCATCGAAAATTTTGGGCATATCGCTGTGGACGATTATGGTATGTTTTGCCAGGTCTTCTGGTTTTGTGATATTATGTTCCTGCGCCATTTGCTTGGACGCAATGGCATAGACGGTGTTGGTATCAAGCCGCACGCTATACAGTTTCGGATCGACATCGGCGGCGATAATGATTGCCGCGTCGACGACATCGCCCAGCAGATTTTCGGCATGGGCCGATGCGTCCACATCAATATGCAGTTTGGGAAACATTTTACGCAGTTCGGGAAGGCGAGGGATCAAACGCTGCGTTCCGAATAACGGCAATACGCCAAGCCGGAGACGATATTCGCCGCCCTGACCCGATAGTTCATCCACAGCCTCTGCCATTGCCTCCAGCGCGGGTTCGATCGCGTCAAGCAATTGCTTGCCGTCATGGTTCAGGATCATCGCCTGCGACCGGCGGTCAAACAGCGATTTGCCCATAAAATCTTCCAGCGCCTTTATTCGGCGGCTGAGCGCCGGCGGGGACAGCGATAATTCGCTTGCCGCCGATTTGGCCGAACCCAATTTGGCCACACGTACAAATGCTTCCAATGATCGCAACGGGGGCAGGCGCCGCATAAATTTCCTCCAAAAACAATTGCGTTGCCACCATAGGCATAGTTGCAAGTTTTGCAATCAATTATAGATTGTTGTCATTTGCGCAATATAGGCAAATCCCTCATAGAGAATGCGCTTAACGGCACACTCTCCCAAAACTTCCCAACGGGCCAGCTTTAACGCTGGCCTTTTTTGTTGCGCAATACGGCCCCGCCCCTTGCGCTGCGGCGTTTTTTTTGCCCATTTATCTGTCATCTACAACCGACCTTCGACTTGGAAAGGCCGATATGACAGACAAAAACAAAGCCAAAAAAATTCAGGTCGCCAATGCCAAGGCGGAGGATTCGGGCCGGGGGCTTGCCCGTCTGTCGCGCGAAGTGATGACTTCGCTTGCCCTGCAACAGGGCGATGTGATCGCAATCACCGGCAAGCGCGGCACCGCGGCGCGTGTGGTTGATCCCTATCCCGAAGATGAAGGGTTGGAGATTATCCGGCTTGATGGGTTATTGCGGGCCAATACTGGTGCCAGCGCGGGCGAAAAGGTGGAAATCGCCAAGGTGGAATCGAAGGCCGCGACCAAAGTGGTGTTTGGCCCGCGCAGCGCGAAATGCGTTTGGAAGGCCCGCCGCAAGCGTTGCAGCGCAGCTTCATGGGGCGCGTCTTTGTCGCCGGCGATATAGTCGCCACCCATGCACAGCAGCGCGTAGCCCCCGATGATATGCCGCCGCAGCTGCGCCAAATGCTGGCTGCGCCCGCTTTCTCGCTCGCCGAAATCCGGCTGGCCGTTGTATCAACCGTGCCAAAGGGCGTGGTGCATATCGACGCATCAACCGAAATTGAACTGCGCGCCGAATTTTCAGATGCCACACAGGGGCGCAGGGCCGATGTCACCTATGATGATCTGGGCGGTATGGGCGACACCATCCATGCTTTACGCGAAATGGTGGAATTGCCGCTGCGCTATCCCGAATTATTCACCCGTTTGGGCGTTGATCCGCCGCGCGGCGTTTTGCTGCACGGCCCGCCCGGCACCGGCAAGACCCGGCTCGCCCGCGCCGTTGCGAATGAAAGCGATGCGCAGTTTTTCCTGATCAACGGCCCCGAAATCATGGGCAGCGCCTATGGCGAGTCAGAAAAAAAGCTGCGCGAGGTGTTTGACGCTGCGACCAAGGCGCAGCCGTCCATCCTGTTCATCGACGAAATCGATTCGATCGCCCCGTCGCGTGACAAGGTCCATGGCGAGGCCGAAAAACGGCTAGTGGCGCAGCTGCTTACCCTTATGGATGGGTTGGAGCCGCGCACCAATCTGATCGTCATAGCGGCCACCAACCGGCCCGATGCAATCGATGCCGCGCTGCGCCGTCCGGGGCGTTTTGACCGCGAGATCATCATAGGCGTGCCCGATGAAAGCGGCAGGCGCGAAATTATCGGTATTCATACCCGCGGTATGCCGCTGGCCGATAATGTGGATCTGAAGGATCTGGCCCGCGCTACCTATGGCTTTGTCGGCGCGGATTTGTCGTCGCTATGCCGTGAAGCGGCGATAGAGGCGGTGCGGCGGATGATGCCGCAAATTGATTTTAGCGATGGCATTCTGCCGCCCGAACTGCTCGAAAAAATGCGTGTCACCCGTGATGATTTTACCAACGCGCTGAAACGGGTGCAGCCGTCCGCCATGCGTGAGGTTATGGTGCAGGTGCCCGATACGCGCTGGAGTGATATTGGCGGGCTGGATGAAGCGCAAATGCGCCTGAAAGAGGGCGTTGAGCTGCCGATGAAAAACCCCGAAGCCTTTCACCGGCTTGGCATAAGGCCCGCCAAGGGCTTTCTGCTCTACGGCCCGCCTGGCACCGGCAAAACCTTATTGGCAAAAGCGGTCGCGCGGGAGGCGTCGGCCAATTTTATTGCCACCAAGGCGAGCGACCTGCTCAGCAAATGGTATGGCGAAAGCGAACAGCAGATCGCCCGATTATTTGCCCGTGCGCGTCAGGTCGCGCCGACGATCATCTTCCTTGATGAAATAGACAGCCTGGCCCCCATCCGTTCGGGCGGGGCAGGCGGCGGGGCGCAGGTCAGCGAACGGGTGGTCAACACACTGCTTGCCGAAATGGACGGGTTGGAAGAAATGCAGTCGGTTGTGGTGATCGGCGCGACCAACCGGCCCACGCTGATGGACCCGGCATTGCTGCGGCCGGGCCGTTTTGACGAGCTTGTTTATGTCACCGTGCCGGATAAGGCGGGGCGGCGGCGTATCCTTGCGATCCACACGGGCAGAATGCCGCTGGGCAAGGATGTTGATCTTGATGAAATTGCTGAACGCACCGACCGTTATACCGGCGCTGATCTGGAGGATTTGGTCCGCCGCGCCGGGCTATTTGCGCTGCGCGAAGATGAAAGCGGCGCAAAGGAGGTGCGTATGGACCATTTCAGTCAAGCGCTGAACGCCAGCCGCGCCACCGTGACAGCAGAAATGGAGGAGGAATACCGCACGATTGAAACCAAGCTAAAAACCGCCGCCTCCACCCCGCGCGGCATCGGCTTCGTCATGCCCGGCCAAATGACCCCCATCAAAGCCAGCAAGCATGAGCCGTGATGACGATTATTGAAAAAGCGTTTTTGAAGGAGTCCAATCTTTGGCATAGCTGTCTGCCATCGAGAGCCACTGTGATATTCGGTTTTCAGCTTCGCAGCTGCGCCCCCAATATTCCTGAAACAAGGCATCCTCCATTTCAAACGCAGCCGTTTTCATTTCTTCTTCAATATCCGCCAACGACCGAATAATATATTTACCGCCTCTTTTTGGATCTGACTTAAGGGCAACGCTGCCTGCTGTGAACAAATCCCTTGCCTGCGGGCAGAATACACCATGATATGTAATCAAATACACCACTGCATCATCATATTTACCCTTTAATGTGGATGGCCCAACTATTTTAGGGCATAAAAGGGCTGCTTCTGCTCTTAACTTCCTTTTTTCGGGCTGCTCCAAGGCAGGATACATTCGCACTTCCAGTGGGAGGCTATGCTCATTTCCATTCGTTTCCAGCCACCACAGGCGCTCTCCGGACTTGAGCCTTTTGCGGGCATAATCGCGAATATGCTCCATGCGGGAATGAATATCCAGTTTTTGAAAATCAGGGTAAGAAATTCCGAACTTGTCAAAAATAGGTTTGTCAGTGCCAATTTCCAATTCAAAACGCGGGACGTGTGATGTCCTTACGTGCATCACGCAATCTTGATATTTCTGCCATTTAACTTCCGGCTTGCCGCCCATTTTCCCGAAAATGACGTAGATTTCTTCAATCCCATCACTGCGCGTGGTTTCAAAAACGCTATTGGCTACGCTTCGCCAACTGTCTTTTTGGGTGTGTTTAATCTCAATACCAAAGGGAAGCAGAGCAATGTCGGGGAAAACGTGGGGATGCGGTGTTTCGGTTACCTTGCGCCCATTATAACCACCCATTCCATTGATTATATCCCTTATGCGTGTTTCAAATATGTGCGCATTAGGAAATCCTGAATTGCCTGCCTCATTTGTCAATTGGGCGGTAATATCATCAAGAAAAGCTTCAAAATCACTTCCGCTCAAAATTTGGTCCCTGCTCGATAGCGGTTGATAGATAGATTAGACAATTTCATCCAAATATCGCGCAATATGATCGGCTATATGCCACGCAAGAACAGGAGGAACCGCATTGCCTATTTGGCGTTCCGTTTCACGAAGCCGCGCGTGGAAAATAAAATCATCAGGAAAAGATTGTATCCGTGCGGCCTCCCGCATCGAAATCCGCCTGTTTAATTTATAATGGAATTGGATATTGCCATGGCACTCCGCCCTGATTGTATACCCAACACGGTCTGCAATCAGCCTTCTATTACCTTGCTCCGCACTTGATTTCGCTTTGCTCCATATATGGTTCGGCACAGCGTTTTCTTCTAAACCTTCAAGATCCGAAATGGCTCGTTCGGCGGTTGTCCAGCCATTTTTTTCAATCATGCCATTGGGTATACTAAAACCGTGCAAATCATTTCTCACACCAAAAATAAGCACCCTTTCCCTGCTTTGCGGCACACAAAATTCAGCGGAATTAAAAAGCTTCAGCGACACATTATATCCCAAAGCGGTGAAGTCGCTTAAAACCCTCTCCAACGAAGCCTTATTATGCTTCATCAAAAGCCCTTTAACATTTTCCGCGACAAATATTTGGGGCTGAAGCCTTCGGACAACTTCTACCATGGCGCGGTATAGGCCGCTCCTCTCACCCGCGACACCTTTTCCTTTGCCATTTACGGAAATGTCCTGACAGGGAAAGCCGCCAATGACGAGATCTACATTATCAGTATCAGGCAGGTCATCAATATGGCTCCATATGTCGCCGCATCTGATGTCTTGTCCCAAATTCTGTTTGTAAGTTTCACAAGCATATTTGTTCAGATCATTGGCCCAAATGATTTCAAACGGAAGCCGCTCATAGAATTTATTCAGAAACTGAAAATCTCCGCGAAAGCCCAAATCCATACCTCCGCAGCCGGAAAATAAGGATACCAGCTTATAGGGCTTTCTTGTTTCATGCGCAGGTCGTTCAACGGTCGTATTCGTTTTGGAATCTTGCAAGATATCAGAATAATAATCGAAATTGCGATCCACAATGCTATCAACTTTTTCGGCCATCGGTTCGGTATATCTCATTTAACAAACCCCAATTATGAACGGTAAAGAACAATTTTCCAACTATGTTCTATATATGTTTCTTGAGCAACCTCTTTTTTCCACCCTTATAATCCCCCTAAACCGCCAGCGATCGTTTGCCCCAAAGGATCAGGAAGGCGAGGGCGGCGGCCATTAGGATGAAGGTGGCGGGTTCCCATAGGCTGAACAGCCATACACCGATTGCCGGTGCGGCGATATAAGCGGCGCCATTGATGCTGGCGATTTTGCCGGCGACATCACCTTGCTCGCTTCGCCCTACCGCGAGCGATGCGCCCGCGGTAAAGCCGGGGCGGTAGAGGCCAAAGCCCAAAGAGGCGAGGGCGAAGCCGGTGCTGATCGCGTAAAAATCATGGCTGGCCCCTGTCATGCACACACCAATCAGCGCCAGCAGGCTGCCCCATAGCACCGATGGTTTTGGACCCATCGACAATATCGGGATCAGGCCCCATTGCGCCAATAATGTCGCCATTGCGCCGATGAACATTACGCTACCAATCGCTTGCACCGCCGCCGATGGATCATCATGCAGACCAAGCCGGTCGCGCACCAGAAATCCGACGACGCCCAGCATCACTGCCTGCGCATGGCCGCCAATCAGGCCCGCGATCAGCCAGGGCAGGACACGCCCGTCGCGCCAGGGCAGATGCGGGCTTTGCGGATCGGTTTTCGCCGAACCCAATGGGGTGTGTTCGCCATCTTCTTCGGGGCGGGGCATTTGCGCCGCGCTGGGATAGCTGGTGACTTGCCCGCGGGCTTCGAACCTGGGCGTATCGGCGGGCAGGTGGACATAAAGCGCCGCCAGGACGCCCACGCCGAACAGGGCAAAGATAATAAGCGGTCCGGCAAGGCCAAAGGGATAAAAGACAAGGAAATGCGCGATCGCAGGGCCAATAACGGTGCCAAGGCCAAAGGAGGAGGCGAGCAGCGAAAGCGCCTTTGTCCGCTCCGTCCGTTCGGTCCGTGCGGCAACATAGGCCTGCACGGCGGGCGGGGCGGCGCTGCCGAATGCGCCGTAAAGGCTGCGGAATAGCGCGAAAAGGATGAAGGTTGCTGCCGCGCCCAAAAAGCCTTCTAGCCCCAGCCAGAGCATCAATCCGCACAGGCCCATCGAGGCGATGAAGCCGTACATACCGACCGCCATCAAATGCTTTCGTCCGCGCCGGTCGGACATATAGGCCCATTTCGGTGCTGTGATAACCCACAATAGCGCGGACCAGCTGAAGGCGAGGCTGACCCACACATCGGCAATATCAAGCTGGCTGGAAATGGCGGGCAGGATCGATTGCATAGCGGTATTGCCCGCTGCCGCAACCAACATCACGAGGAAAAGGATAACCAGCCTGCCGGTTGGTATCGCCGCGGCAATGGCATTGGGCGGGGTAGTGGCATCTTCACTCATGCCGGTTTTTCCCAATCATAGCTGCGTTCGATCGCGGCGACGTGCAGGTCATAACGGCTATACCAACGGGCGCGTCCGGCGTCGCGTATCGCGCAATGCTCTGGATGGTCGCGCCATGCCTTCGCGCTTGCATCGTCGCGCCAATAGCTGACGGTGATGCCCAGCCCGTCTGTGCCGCGCACGCTGTCTATGCCGCAATAGCCGTCTTGTTCTCCCGCCAAATGCGCCATTGCGGCGGCGGCCTGTGAATAGCCGGTGTCATCATCGCCGGTGCGCTGGGCAATGAAAATGACGGCAATGGTTCCGGCAGGATGGTGGGTCATAAAGCCGCCATAGGACGTAAGCAGCCGGGCGCAAGAAAAGTTGCAAATCACTATGTTGTTTTTTTTGCAACTAGGCTTGCAACAGGGCGCGGCATTTGCGACTAGGGCCGCCTAGTCTAAAGCAGAAATGAGAGAATATGACTTCGCCAGCCCTGAGTAAGACGCGCCTGATCGAGCGGGTAAAAATGAAGGCCAGCCGTTTTTTTGGTTCCTGGGGCGTGTTTTTCAAAGGATTTATCAAGCATCCGGTGATGGTCGGATCCATCATCCCGTCTTCTTCGCGCACTGTGAATAAAATGCTGGCTCCGGTTGATTGGGATAATACCATGTTATTCGTCGAATATGGCCCTGGAATTGGTACATTTTGCCAACCGGTGCTGGACCGGATGCGCAGCGATGCGCAGCTCATTGTGATCGACCTGAACCCCGATTTTGTTGATTATCTGCGCAAGACTTTTCATGACAGCCGTTTTGCCGCCGTGCATGGATCGGCGGCGGATGTGAACCAGATTATCCGGGATTTCGGCTATCCAAAAGCCGACTATATTTTATCCGGTCTGCCATTTTCAACATTGCCTGATAATTTGGGACCGAAAATTGCCGCCGAAACAGCAAAGGCCCTTCGGCCTGGCGGCGCTTTCCTTGTCTATCAATTCCGCGCCCGCGCCCGTGATTTCATGGCCCCCTATTTCAAAAAAATCGACCATGGTTTTGAATTTTGGAATATCCTGCCCTGCCATTTATTCTGGGGATGGAAAGACTAAACATCATTGGCGTTCGGTTTTGGGTAACGCCTCTGTTCGCTTGCGCATAAGGCCGAATTTTATCCTCCGGCCGATGGTGTAATCCAGCGTGTTGACCAGCAAATAGGCAAAACCCTGACGGATACGGGTCAGGAACCCGCTGCGTTTGCTATGGTTTCTCAATGTCTGTTCTTCGCTTTCATGCGTCATCTGTTCCAAATGGCGGCGCATAAAATCCGCAACATCCGGATCGTCAATCCGCAGCATGATTTCCATATTGATAAACAAACTGCGAATATCGAGATTGGCGGAACCGATATAACTGATATTATCAATAACGATGATCTTGCAATGCAACGGGCGGGATTGATATTCGAAAATCCGTGCACCGCGTTTCAGCAAATAGCGGTATAGCGACCGGGCCGCGGCTATGGTTGCGCCATTGTCGGTTTTTCCTGCCATGACTAGCCGCGATCCCCCGTGCCGCGCGGCTGTTGCAATTCGGCGCAAAATTGACTGTGAGGGGGAAAAATAAGCAGCGGCAAGATGGATTTGCCGGGCTTTTTCCAAATCGCGTTTCAGCGCCAAGGCCCAAGGTGATATCCGGTTGGTGGGACCGCCCAAAAGCCAGCCGATCTTGCCCTGTTGCTGTTTCCAATCGCGGATCATCCGGCGCAATTGGCCAAAGCGCACCCCGCCATCTGATGACAATATCTGCAATTGTTCATAATAGCGGGAGAGATCGGCGATGACTGGCCCTGAAACTATCGCTCCAAAATCTTCCCAGCTATCATCGCCTGCGCGGCCAAAATAATGGTCAGTTATGTTATAGCCACCGATAAGAGCGCTTTTTTGGTCGGCGATGAGGATTTTTGATGATTGCGGATGAAATAGCCCATATTCCAGCGTGAGCTGAACCGGTTAAACCGGCCGCCTGCGGCTTTGAACTGGTCGAAAAAACGGTCCTGCGTATCGGCGGAGCCAAAGCTGTCTACCATCAGTTCCACAACAACGCCTTGTTCCAAAGCATCCAAAAGCGCGGCCATAACCTGACGCCCGCTATCATCATCGCGGAACATATAGCTGAACATCTGCACGCTATGCCGGGCACCGCCGATCAGGAGCAGGACCGCATCGAACCGGTTTTGCGGATCGCTGACCAGATAAAGGTCGTGACCGCCGACATGAAAATGCTGTCCTGGCATATTGTCGGTGGGCGGGCGAATATCCATAATATAGAAATAAGATGCATAATCTATGTGCGCAACCACCTGATAGCCTGCTTTTCATTGACAATTGGCGGGCGGCGGCTTACCGGCAAGACAAATTTCCCAAAACTATAAGAATCAGGAGCCGATATGGCGCGCGTTACCGTTGAAGATTGTGTTGATAAGGTTGCCAACCGTTTTGACCTTGTGTTGCTTGCTGCCGAACGGGCACGTGAAATTGCGGGCGGGGCGGAGCTGACCTTGGACCGGGACCGTGATAAAAATCCCGTTGTTGCCTTGCGTGAAATTGCCGAACAAACCGTCAAGCCTGCTCATTTGATGGAAGGTTTGACTCAAAGCCTGCAAAAAATGCAGGTTGATGAAGATGAAACCCCCGATGAAATCGGCTCGATCAGCCTATCGGCTGAAGCGCTGCGTCTCACCGCTGCCGCGCCTGCTCGCGGGGCAAGCGTCGCACGGGATTATGACCGCTAAGTATAGCGAATACCCTATTTTGAAAAGCCCGGCTATTTCCGCCGGGCTTTTTTATGGGCGATCCTCCGCCTGGCTATCCGGCAAAACACGCATCACGATGCGTCCATTTTGCAAAAAGGGTTCGGCAATCGCAGCGAGCCTTGCTTGCCGCTCGGTAACCAGAGCGCGGTTGAAGAAGGTGTTGGCGATGACATCGGCGATTTGCAGACCCGCCAGCTTATGGCTTTCCTCCAACCGCACCTTACCCCACCCGCCGACCTGATCGGCTATATCGCCGCGGATCAGCTCTAGCGTGCGTTCGCCATAGCGGCCACCGTCCATAATCACATCGCCGCAGCCTCCGGTTTGCGGCAGCATCGCTCCGATCACATCATTGGCGAGCTGTGTATAAATATTGATATCATGGTCACCCCGGTCAGAGCCTTGATCGGGTTTTAGCGCTGAAATGGCGATGCCAACTGTGGCGCGGCCTTGTGTTTTGGCGAAAAGTTCAAAAATATAGGCGCGTTCGGCAAGGTCGATCCGGCTGCCTTTCATCTCGCCGCGTAGGCCAGAAATCTCGCGGTATCGTTCCAACAAGGCTTCGGCTTCATCCTCGTCCATATGGACGCCGGCAAAGGTCATAACCCCGCGCCCGACACCCCCGCTTTCATCGCAATAAATCGTCATCGTCCAGGCCGGGCGTGCTGTTCAACAAGGATAACGGCGGGACAAAATTTCCCGTAAAGCTTGCGTCACCGTTATCTTTGGGCGCCTGTCATCTGGTATTTTGCCAAATTCGGCCAATAGGATTTTGGGTGTCATAGCTTCTTTGCCGTTGGTGCAATATAAAGGTTTGCCATCGGCTTTTGCCTTTTCATTTTCGGCCTTCACGGTTTTGCCCGCCATCTTCATTTCCGTCATAAGCGGTTTGAATTCGGAGGAGAAAACCGCCGCCATGCCTTTCTTCTCCAGCGCCCGGCCTTTTGTATAAAAGCTATGGGCATCCATGGCCTGTGCCGCCGATGAAAGCGCTACAAAGAAAAATAACGCGGCACTTAAACGGAAAATCATTGGCTGCTCCTCTTGCTATTAAGCAAAAGGATTACAAGACCTGTTTATTTTGTAAATATTTGATTGGCCGGGCCATATCGAAAAATATCGACACGGCCCGGAACAATTATGCACCTTGTGGTGATGCGCCGCCAATGCTGCTGCCTTTACGGCGGCCGGTTTTGGGGATAGCCGATCCGGCTTGGGTCACCGGAAGCGGCTTTGCTTTATCATCATCATCACGATCAATTTTACCGGTTTCAATCAGCTGACGGATTTCATCACCAGTCAGCGTCTCATATTCCAACAGCGCATTGGCAACGAGGTTGAATTCCTTCTTATGCTTTTTCAACAAGGATTCGGCGCGTTTATAGCCGCGGTCCAATATCTTGCGGATTTCTTCGTCAATGGCGAGGGCGGTTTGGTTCGCCATCGGACGGCGCTGCGCTCCTGTCTGACCCAGATAATTTTGCGATTGATATTCATATTGAACCGGACCCAGATCGGACAGTCCCCATTGGGTTACCATCGCGGTCGCCATGCTGGTGGCACCTTGAATATCGCTCGATGCTCCGGCAGAGACCCGTTCTTCGCCAAAGGTGATTTTTTCGGCAATCTGCCCCGCCATCCATACCGAAATATGCGCGTGCATTTGATCCCTGTGCATCGACGTCCGGTCGGATTCGGGTAGCTGCATCACCATGCCCAGCGCCCGGCCACGCGGAATGATCGTCGCTTTATGAATCGGATCGGAGGCGGGTTCAAAAAAGCCGACAATGGCGTGCCCCGCTTCGTGGAACGCGGTCATACGCTTTTCATCCTCGCTCATTACCATGGATTTGCGTTCGGTGCCCATCATCACCTTGTCCTTGGCCTCTTCAAACTCGCTCATCGCAACCAGCCTTTTGGCACGGCGGGCGGCAAGCAAAGCGGCTTCATTGACCAGATTGGCAAGCTCCGCACCCGAAAAACCGGGCGTGCCCCGCGCGATGATATTGGGATCGACATCGGGGGCGAGCGGCACTTTTTTCATATGCACGTCCAAGATCAGCTTGCGGCCCTTAATATCGGGTAGCGGTACGGTAACCTGACGGTCGAACCGGCCAGGGCGCAGCAATGCGGGGTCAAGAACATCGGGGCGGTTGGTGGCCGCAACGATGATAATGCCTTCATTTGCCTCAAAACCGTCCATTTCGACGAGCAACTGGTTCAGCGTCTGTTCGCGCTCGTCATTTTGGTTGCCAAGCCCTGCACCGCGGCTGCGGCCCACCGCGTCGATTTCGTCGATGAAGACAATACAAGGTGCATTTTTCTTCGCCTGTTCGAACATATCGCGGACACGGCTTGCGCCGACGCCGACAAACATTTCCACAAAATCAGATCCGGAAATGGAGAAAAACGGTACGCCCGCTTCGCCTGCAATCGCGCGGGCCAGAAGTGTTTTACCGGTGCCGGGCGAACCCACAAGCAATGCGCCTTTGGGGATTTTTCCGCCCAACCGCGAAAATTTGCCGGGATCTTTCAAAAATTCGACAATTTCCTGCAACTCTTCGCGCGCTTCGTCAATGCCGGCAACATCTTCAAATGTCACCTTACCATGTTTTTCGGTCAGCAATTTAGCCTTCGACTTACCAAAACCCATCGCGCCCGAACCGCTGCCTTTCTGCATCTGGCGCAGCACGAAAAAAGCAATGCCAAGGATCAAGAGGAAGGGCAGCGCCTGATAGAGAAAGATCAGCCACATACTGGGCTGTTCAATCTGCTTGCCTTGGACATCAACGCCCTGTTCTTCCAAAAGCTGGTAAAGCGATGTGTCGCTGGCCACCGGAACGGTGGAAAATGTTTCGTTATCCTTTAACTTGCCAGTAATTTTATCGGGCGCAATCGCCACCGATTGCACCTGCCCCGATGCTACTTTTTCACGGAAGTTAGAATAGCTTATCCCCTTTGCGGCATCATTGGCACCGCCGCTGAAAATCGACGCGATGATCAGGAAGGCGAAAATCACCGCCGCCCAAATCGCCATATTTTTCACCAAAGGATTTTGGCCTTGTGGTTCTTGTTCGTCATTCATAGCTTTAACCTTGCCGCTAAACTGCTTTTTCTCATCCTATTATGTAGGATAGAATAGGTGAATGGCAATATAACAGGTGAATTATTTCTGCTTGCTGCGCGGCGGAGCGGAGCGCAAACGCCAAATGTCACCCGGTATACATAGAATATCACCGATCATCGCCGTTTCGCCTCGTTGTAAGCTATCGATCAGGCGAGTCAACGACGGCCCCCTTGGCCGATAATCGGGAATGATATGGCGCAGCGCCATCAGCAGCAACCGGCGCAGCAATTCCGGCGGCAAATTAGCAGGATCAAAGCAGATATCCGTCCCGTCCGCGCGGATATGCAAAGGGGCAAGCCGCCGGGCGCTCCAGTCCAGAGCATCGGACGCTTCGGCCAGAGCAGATGCGCTAATAGCTGCGGACAATGCAGAAAGCGGATGATCCGTCGCCGCCAGCCATTGGCGGATACGCACACGATCGAAATCGGCATTGTCGTTGCTGGGATCGGAAATGCTGGCAAGGCCTGCATCTTCGCATATGGAAACAAGCTCCGCCTTTGTAAAACCAAGCAAGGGCCGGATAATCGCACCATTTTGCGGCCGCACCCCCGACAGCCCATCGACACCGCTGCCCCGCGCCAGCCGCATCAATATGGTTTCAAGCTGATCATCGGCATGGTGGGCGGTGGCGATCTTATCGCACCCGCTCTGTTCCGCCCAGCCATGGAGCAGGCCGTAGCGGGCAGCCCGCGCCGCCGATTGGATATTGCCGGTAATCGGTGTTTCAGGGGTCAGGATAGCACAGTCAATGCCCCGCTCTTCACAAAGCTCCGCGACATAGCGGGTTTCTGCTTCTGCTTCTCTACGCAGACCATGGTTGACGGTAGCGACGGCAATTTTACCCGGCATCACCGCCTGCGCCAGCAGCATCATTGCTAGGCTATCTGGCCCGCCCGACACGGCAAGACCCAGTCGGCCGTCCCATTGGATTATGGGCTGGCCAATGATGCTTTCAACGTGGAGCTTGAAGCGGCGTTGATAATGTGCGTTCACACTGGATTATTTGCACTTTGCGCGGGCGCGGCCCGAAGACAGCCGGTCGGACAGGCGGCCCGATGCTATGTCGGGATAGGCCTCCGCCAATTGCCCGAACGCCTCGCAGGCCTCCGCCGCCTTATTCAAATCGATAAGAGCCATCCCAAGGAAATATAGGCTGTCGGGTGCCCGTTCGCCGCGCGGATCATCCTTATAATTATCATAGAGGATTTTGACCGCACTGGCGGGTTTTTTGTCATCCAGCCACGCCCGGCCAAGCAGGTTGCGGGCAAAGCTGGCACGGGGATGTTTCGGATATTTCTTCACCGTATCGGCAAGCTGCACCTGCGCTTCGGGATAGAATTTCGCATCCCATAACCGGTAACCATAATTATAGCCGTCTTCAAACCCATCGCCGGTGACCGGTTTTTCAATGGCGGCAACCGCTTGCATTCGCGCGGTGTTGGCAACAGTTGTGTTTTTGGGAGCGGTGCTGTTTGTGGCAGCGGCAGGCGTTTTGATAGCTGCCGGGGCAGGCGGCGTCACAGTCGGGGCGGCCGCCGCATTTACATCGGCGGCAGCAGCATCTTTTTGCCGTTTCAATTCGGCTTCCAGCGCTTTCAGCCTTTCGTCCATTAACCGGTAATTGTTATTCTGCCTCTCCACCTGTCCGGTCAAAGTCGCCAGCTGCGCCTCCAGCGCGTCGACGCGGATGATCAGGTCGCTGACGGCTGACGACGCGCTGCTGCTTGTGGTTTCTGGCCCGGTTTCTGGCTTGATTTCGGGTTCAAAAAATTTGCCTGCGCCATTGGGGAATACCTGCCGCTGCACGGCCTGCATTTCTTTTTCCAGCTTTTTGACGCGGCCTTCTACATTGGCGTCCTGCGCCAGTGCCGCGTGACTTCCAGCAAATAGCGTTGCCGCTGCGCAAAAAAGGGCCAACCGAAACTTCATGCTCTTCCTTCCAATATGGGAATTATCATCATATGCTATAAACAGCTTGCGCAATTCCATAAAGCCCCCTGACAATTGCTATTGCCCGCCGGACGGCGGCGGGGCGGCGGGGCCGCCTGCTGATTGCTGCTCCTGCGCCCGTGCGGCAAGCGCTGCGGCGCTAACACCGACATCGGCAATGGTCTGCGAACCATCACCCAGCGGCGGAATTTCTGTCCCGCCGACGGTGATTTTCAGCATATCGGGGCGCCCCGTCACGATCATCGGCCCATTGGCGTCGGCGGGCACATTATAGCTTTGCCCTGCTTTCATTTCCGCCTCAAAAAGCCGTTTATTGTCGGCATCATAAATTTTCAGCCATACGGCATCGGTCGCAGTAATCACGACCTGACCACCCGTATTTGGCGCGGCGGGGGTGGCAGCAGGATTTTGTGCTGCGGTTCCAGCTTCGGTGACCGGTGGGCTAACGGGCGCTTCTATAACCGGATCGCTGCTGATGGAATTGCGCCAGATAAAAAATCCGCTAATCATCAATATGGCAATGATCGCGGCGGTCCAGGCCAGCATTTTGGACGGCACGCTGCTCGGATCGGCGGGTTCATAATCCTGCGAGGGGATATGGTGACCGGCAACGCCCGCATCGCTCATCTCACCGCGGAGTTGCACGATTAGCTTGGCATCGTCCAATTCCATCGCCTTGGCATAGGAACGGGCAAACCCGATGGTATAAGTGCTACCAGGCATTTTAGAAAATTGTGATTTTTCAATGGATTCCAAATGCCGCATAGGAATGCGGGTTTTTTCCGCCACGGTTTCCAATGTCCATTCACGCCGTTCCCTTTCCGCCTTGAGCTGTTCGCCCACGGTGTGGAATGTGAACTCTTCATTTGCTGGCGCTTCTTCTTCCAAAATATCTCTCCGACCCAATGCTTTTCGCCTCTTGCGGGCGTTAACGCAACAATGGCATTCGCTGGTGGAAAGTCAATGCCGAATAGCGCGGATTGCCGGGCTTTTCAGGCGGCAAGGCAAGCTG
Organism: Sphingomonadales bacterium; assembly: GCA_012032285.1. Taxonomy (GTDB): domain Bacteria; phylum Pseudomonadota; class Alphaproteobacteria; order Sphingomonadales; family Sphingomonadaceae; genus Sphingorhabdus_B. The sequence continues at coordinate 4,842 of JAAURJ010000020.1, read as the reverse complement.
GTAATCGCTGCTATCCGATTTCAACGCCCTGCTGCGCCGCCCAATGGGTTAATGCCTCGCGCAAATTACCTTGCGGATTGGCAAGAAGCTCTTCCATTTTTGCGGTCAATACCTCGCTGTTAAGCGAGCGGACCATTGCCTTGATCGGGCCGATACCGGCAGGGGTGATCGACAGCCGCTTGATGCCAATGCCGATCAGGGCCATTGCCTCCAGCGGCCGTCCGCCCATCTCACCGCAGACCGCGATATCGACATCATAGCCCTCATTCGCCTTCACCACGCGGCGGATAAAACGCAATATGGCCGGACTTAACCAGTCATAGCGTTCGGCAAGCCGGGGATCGGCGCGGTCGGCGGCGAACAGAAACTGCGTCAGATCATTGGTGCCGATCGACAGGAAATCAATTTTCGGCAGCAACAGATCAAGCGAGTCTGCCAGCGCCGGAACCTCCAGCATCGCTCCAAAGCGGATTTTATTGGGCAGCGGTTTTTTTTGTTTGGTTAAAAAGGCAAGCTGAGCATCGAATATCGCCTTGCACGCATCAAACTCCCAAGGTTCGGCGAGCATCGGGAACATCACATTCAATGTCCGCCCTGCCGCAGCCTCCAATAACGCCCGCGCCTGTGCCTTCATCAACCCTTCATTGTCGAGCGATAGGCGCACCGCACGCCAGCCCAGTGCCGGGTTTTCCTCATCAATCTGACCCGCACGGATATAGGGCAGCGCCTTGTCTCCGCCGACATCAATGGTGCGGAAAATAACAGGTTTATTGCCCGCCGCGTCCATTACCTCCCGGTAAAAACGCTGTTGCTTTTCGCGCTGCGGCAGGGTGGCTGAAATCAGGAACTGAAATTCGGTGCGGAACAGGCCGATGCCGTCGGCCCCGGTCAGGGCGATGGATGCAACATCATCACGCAGTCCTGCGTTGATCATCAACGTAATCCGCTCGCCATTGATGGTAAGCGGTTCCTCATCGCGCATCGCGGCATAACGGGCACGTTTTTTCTGCTGATCGGCAAGCTCACCCTGAAACGCTTCGATCGCCGGGTCTCTGGGCCGAACAATGACGGTTTTTTCATCGGCATTGAGCAGCAGCATATCGCCCTCGCCAATTTGGTGACGTACGCCCGAAACTCGGCCCAAAACAGGAATGCCCATGGCCCGCGCGACGATGGTGACATGGGCGGTCAGGGAACCTTCCTCTAATATCACGCCGCGCAGCCGTCTTTTATCATATTCCAAAAGCTCTGCCGGGCCCAAATTGCGAGCAATTAGAATACTGTCCTGCTTCAACCCCATTTGTGCTGCGGTGGTCATTTGTCCCGAAACAATGCGCAGCAACCGGTTGGCCAGATCCTCCAGATCGTGCATCCGGTCGGCGAGCAGCGGATCATCAATTTGCCGCATCCGCATTCGGGTACGTTGCTGCACCCGTTCAATCGCAGCTTCGGCTGTCAGGCCGCTGTCAATCGCTTCGTTGATCCGGCGTGACCAGCCTTCATCATAAGCAAACATTTTATAGGTTTCGAGCACCTCTTCATGCTCGCCGCCAACCGCAAAATCCGCTTGCGATGCCATGCGGTCAATCTGTTCACGCATCTTGTCAAAGGCGGAATAGACGCGGTGGCGCTCGGCCTCAATATCCTCTGCCACTGTATGCTCGATGCGGATATTGGGTTTGTGGAAAATCGCGGTGCCCGCGGCCATTCCCTTGACCAGCGGTAGGCCGCTCAAAACCACTGTCCCGCTGCTGATGGCGCCGGTGACAGAGGCGGGATCAATCAAATCGGCATTGGCAATGAGTTCGGCCAGCACCATGGCCACAGTTTGCAGCGCCTCTATCTCCAACTCTTCATAACGGCGCGGATCGACGTGCTGAACGCACACCACGCCGACTGCTTGTTCGGCGCGGACTATAGGAACACCGGCAAAACTGTGGAATCGTTCCTCACCGGTTTCGGGCATATAGCGGAAATTGGGGTGCGAAGCGGCTTCGTCCAGATTAAGTGTTTCGACATTATCCGCAATCGTACCAACCAGTCCTTCACCAAGGCCAAGGCGGGTGACATGGACGGCTTCCTCATTCAATCCGCGCGTCGCAAACAGCTCCAGCGATCCATCACGCAGCAGATAAATCGAGCATACCTCGCTCGCCAAAGCGCTGCCGATAATTTCGACAACCTGATTCAGCTTGGCCTGTGCATTGCTCTTTGCGGCCATAACGTCGTGCAGGCCGGTCAATATTTCGCGTGCGGATCGGGAGGCAGTTTCCATAGAAGTTAAGCGTTTAGCACAGCGCTATCCGCGACGCGAGTGCGGTAAGCAAGAAATATGAGAAAATTACGTTATGCTATATGCTATGCTAAAAGCCGGGCGTTGCTATTAATTATGCGCCAGTTCCTGCGCCATCACATCTTTCAAATGGAGTTTCTTTTTCTTGAGGTCCAATATTGCCTTGGCATCAGGGGCTGGCCGGTTTTCTTCGCGTTCAAGCTTTGCCTCTAATTCTGCGTGCTTGACCCTTAGTGCGGACATATGGCTATTGTTCACCTCATTCTCCTTTTTTGTGAGACTCGACGAGCTAAGAACAGCAGTAAATCATGAAATTTTCCTTATGTCTTCCCCCAAATTTTGAAACTTCCTTCCACGCGCCCGATTTAGGCGGTGACTTGTTAACCCTCAACAGTATATATCCGATCCTATGAATGATGAAGGTTACCAGCATCAGCTTGAATCTTTGCGGATCGAACATCGCGATCTGGATGATGCCATTTCCGTTTTGCAGGATCAGCCGCAAGTCAATCAGATGCAAATTGCCCGGCTGAAAAAGAAAAAGCTGATTTTGAAGGATCAGATCAGGAGGCTTGAGGATCAGCTTATCCCTGACATCATCGCTTGAATTGTGATGATATTCATAAGCTGGCAAATACCCGTTTCAAAGCGGCACAGGCAAAATTTTTCTGTGGAAATAAGGTAAACGCGCTAACATTTGCCCGGCGATACTGTCATATGGTCCGATATGGACAAGCCGCAATATGAAATGACATCGAAACTGGTCGATGCGCTCTATACCGAAGCCATGGTGCTGGCGGATGAGGCGCGTTCCTATTTCGACCGCGACCCGGTGGCAGGCGGTATGCCATCCGATATTGCGGTGGCTTTTTCCTGTGAATCGTTAAAAGTCACAACTCGGTTGATGCACAGCATCGCGTGGCTTCTCAATCAGAAAGCCTATCGCGCCGGTGAAATTGACGAGGCGCAGGTGGCCTGCGAAGCGCGCGAGCTGGGCTATGCCCCCGCCAGCGATGATATACTGGCTGAACGCTTCCCGGAAGAGGCACAAGAGATTATTCGGGCGAGCGAGGATTTATATTTCCGCATCCAACGGCTCAACGCCCGGCTACGCGATCAGATTTTGGACCTGCCTGAACCCGCTCGCTTGCGCGAAAAGATTTTACAAGCCTTTTGATGATCTCATTAAGATTCTGATATAAATACGGATATTTCCTAAAATTGTAAAATTAACCATGCCGGAGCGAACAGGGCTTGCACGGCGAATCGGCTTGTGCAAATTTATAGGCAGAATGCGACCCAAAACAACGTCTCGGGGGAGGATGGTTGATGGCGCGTATAATGATTTCCAATGCCCATTTCAGGGGGGCGCAAAAAGGAAAAGCTGTCAGCCGGCAAAACAGGCTGGCTGTAAAGGATCTGCCCGAAAAATTTGCTGGTAAAAACCGTGTGAGAGCATCGAGCGGGGCGCATATATCCGCGATGCCATTGGCGAAGGACGATGCGGGATCATTGGCGCTGATCGAACAGGCAGAGCCGCGCAAGCGCAAAACCAGCGCAAAAAGCAAGGCTACACCCGGCACAGGAAAGGCATTGGTTAAGAAGCAAACGGCTAAGCAGAGCAAAAAGCCTGCTGCCCGAAAATCCGCGATCCAAAAACCAGCCGATAAAAAGACATCTGCGAAAAAAACCGCTCGCAAACCGGCGCCGCGCAAGGCGGTCAGTGCCAAAGCTGCGCAATGCCCAGCCAAAAGCAAAGCAGCGGTCAAGAAACTGTGTGCTGCACCGCTGATTATTACCCTCGCATCGGTGCAGGAAGAGCGCGTTCATACAGGCACCGCAACGCCTTCGCATAACAACCTAGGCATTTCTGCGATCAAATCCCATGGGCATGATGATAGCCCGCCTTGGATGGTTGATAAAGAAGAACAGCCAGGGCAAGATAATCTGGACATATCCGCGCCGCTTCCGCGCCGTGCGTCCTTGCAAGTGTATAACGGCAATAGCTGGTTTGCCTCACTTGGCTATTGGTTGCGGCAAAATGTCGCCCAGCTGTTTCAGGCGAAGGCGAAAAAGCAGCCCAATCCAAAAAGACTGAAGCCAAAGCAAATGGTGGCCGAGTTGAACCGATTGGCGGCGGAAAACCACAGGCTGCGGCAAAAATTGGCGGAGTTGAACAAACGGGCGCAGTGATCGCCGTCCGTTTGCCCTTCGCAGCAAAGATTGGCCTTAACCGGCCCGAAGCGTGGCAACCCGAACAAGCTTTTTCTCCAGAAAATCGCCAAAAAAAAGGCGCGTCCCTTATGACAGGAACGCGCCTTTTCAGTCAGAGTATTCTAGGTCGTGTTGACATTCAGGATTCCCATTGAGCTGATTATGTGATTCAAGCTGCTGGCTGGAATGGAGGTCAGCATGGATGGATCGACAGGAACTGAGTGACAGCGTTTTGGGCGATGATTGCGCCTCATTTACCGGGCAAGGTGAGCGATCCTGGGCGTACGGCCCGGGACAATCGGCTGTTTGTGGAAGCGATACTATGGATGGCGCGC